>JAPOTO010000196.1 GCA_026709135.1 Gammaproteobacteria bacterium
CCTTTTAAAGGAGGGGTGCCCCGAAGGGGCGGGGTGGTTGCCCCCAGGCTGCCTTGGACGTCGCAAAATCGAAAAACCGCGAGACAAGGCCCGCTCCCGCATTCAAGTAGGGCGCGAAGCGAAGCGCATTGCGCCGAACGAAAGCGACGCCAATCCATGCGGCACAATGCGCCTCGCTTCGTGCCCTACGGCCTGCGTAGCGAGGTCATGACAGCGACTCACATTGACATGTATCCATCGTCACTCCGTGCTTGGCGTGGCTTTCTCTTCGCGTTGGCGGCGGCGGACTTCGCGGGGGTCGTTTGGCGCGCGGCCCTGGGTAGTTGGCGCTGTTTCAGTTTCGGCCACGGTGATGCCGGATTGCGGAGGTTCGGATTTTCCGGCTGACTCGGATTCGGCTGCCGCTCTCGGTTCAGCGAGCGCTTGCGCCTGCGTTTCGGGTTTTGCTTCCGCTGCCGCTTCGCCGCTGGCAGCATCCACTTCGGCGGCGGGTTTCTTCGCTTTGGCCCGGGTTCGGGTTCTGGCGGGTTTGGTGGGTTGGGGTTCACCGCTGACTTCGTTGCCCCCTTCAATGCCGGCTGGCTCTTGCGGCGATGGATCGGCAGCGGAGGCGCCGGTGTCTTGTTCCGGTGATTCTTCCGCTGGTGACTTTTTTGACTGGGCTGTCTTGGCCGGGCGCTTTCTCGCTGGCGGCGATTTTCTGGTCCGCTTGGCTTTGACGGCTTCGGCATCCGGTGCTTCCGCCGCGGCGGACTCCGCCTCCGGCAAGGTGTCCGGGCTGGCCGCGGTGGCAGCATCCGGTTCAAGCGGGGTCTGTTCGGCGGTAACCGATGGGGGCGGATTTCCGGCCTCATCCCCGGCGCGCGCTTCAGCCGGTTCTTGCGCCGATCCTTCTGGGCGCTCTTCAGCGGAACTTGGTGGCTTCACCGCTTTGGACTCGGACTCCGCGACTGGATCGGGAGTTTCGGCTTGTTCAGCCGCGGCGGGCTCCGCCGCCTTTTTTCTTGTCCGCCGGCCTCTGGTGGTGGACTTGGCGCGGGTTTTCTTGGGTTTGGTTTCTTCGGCGTCCGCTTCCACGGCGCCGGCCTCGCGCGATTGGGCACCCACTTGCGGTTCCGCTTCCGGCGCCGCGTCTTCGGCTGGCTGTGCCGCCGCATCCGTTACTGCGGCTGTGGCGTCGGGCATCGTTTCGGTTGCCGGGGCGGTGGCTGCGACATCGGCGTCGGCCCCATCGGCTGCCGCGGAAACATCCGCAGTTGCTGCTTCCGGGGCTGCCTCGGCTTGGGTTTTAGCAGCTTGCGCTGCTTGGGTTTCCGCGGCTGTCGCTGCTTGGCTTCCTGCGTCTGGCGCTGCCTGGGTTTCCACAGCTATAGCCGCGGGGGTTTCCCCAGCTTCTACTGTTGGGGCTGCGGCGGCTTCCACCGCTGTAGTGTCGTTGGATTCTGTCGGCTGCGATTCATCGACCGCCGCCGTGCGGGGGCCGCGCTTGCGCTGGGCGGTGTTGCGCGGGCGCTTCGCCGCTGGGCGGCGCCGGGGCTTGGCGCTGGTGGATTGTGCTTCTTCGACATTCTCCCCGGCGGTTGCGGTTTCGGCCTGGGCGGCCTCTGGCTGGGTCTTTTTCGCGGCTTGGCGGCGGCCATCCCGACCGGCAGCCTGGCGCTGCCTGCCACCGCGCCCGGACGACTCTTTCCCGGCTCCCTCCCGCGGTTCTTCCGCTGTTCCCGTTCCCTGGCGTTGCGCTCCTTGTTGCGCTGCCTGCTGCGACTGCTCGTTGCGGTCGCGATCCCGGTCGCGGCGGCGGCTGCCGCCTCTGCTTCTGCCTTCGCTCCTGCCGCGGCCCTGTGATTGCCTGCGGCCATCGGATTTGCCCCGGCTCTCGCCGGCGCGGCCGCCGGCGGCTTTGCCGCGCGCCGGCTTGGGTTCCTCCGCGGGCATTGTCGTTTCTGCCTCGTCCTGCCTGCCGCCGCCGAACAGGCCGCGAACCGCGCTGACCAACGAGGCAACCGGACCCTGCTGTTGCTGAACTGGTTGAACTGATTGGATTGGTTGCGCCGCCGGGGGGCGTTCCCGGGCCTGGGCGATCGCGTCGCGGCTGACGGCGGGCTGGCTGGATGGCGTGTCGACTTCGATTTCCGCATCCAGCATCTCGGTATGATCGACCTCGTACTGCTCGCCCTTGCCGCTGACGCCAGTGATGCGGTAATGGGGCGTGACGAGTTCCGCCGCCGGCAGCACCGTGACGCTGGAGCCGCCCTCGCCCTCGATGGTCGCGATCTCCTCGCGTTTTTCGTTGAGCAGGAAGGCCGCCACCTCGAGCGGGGCGTCGATGCGGATTTCCCGGTTCTTGTCCTTGGCCGCTTCCTCGCGGACGATGCGGATGATCGACAGCGCCAGCGATTTCACCGTCCGCACCCGGCCCTGGCCGCTGCAGCGGGGGCAGACGATGCTGCTGGTCTCGTCGAGGGAGGCCCGCAGCCGCTGGCGCGACATTTCGAGCAGGCCAAAGCGCGAAATCCGGCTGACCTGGACCCTGGCGCGGTCGGCTTCTAGCGCTTCGCGCATGCGGTTCTCGACTTGCCGCTGATGCTGGTTCGATGTCATGTCGATGAAGTCGATGACGATCAGGCCGCCGATGTCGCGCAGGCGCAGTTGCCGGGCGATTTCATCCGCCGCCTCGAGGTTGGTGTTCAAAGCGGTTTCATTGATGTCGGCGCCGCGGGTGGAGCGGGACGAGTTGATGTCGATGGCGACGAGGGCCTCGGTGGGGTCGATCGACAGCGTGCCGCCGGAAGGCAGCGTCACATTACGGCCAAAAGCGCTTTCGATCTGGTGTTCGATCTGGAAGCGGTTGAACAGCGGCAGCTTTTCCTCGTACAACTTGATGCGGTTCTCGTACTGCGGCATCACCTGGCGCACGAAGAGCATGGCTTCTTCCCAGGATGCCTTGGTGTCGAACAGCACCTCGCCGATCTCGGTGCGCAAATAGTCGCGGATCGCCCGGATGATGGCGTTGCTTTCCTCGTGGATGAGACAGGGCGCCCGGCGCTCGCCGCCGACTTGCTGGATCGTCTGCCACAGCTTGAGCAGGTAGTCGAGGTCCCATTGCAGGTCCCGGGCCTCCTTGCCGACCCCGGCGGTGCGCACGATCAGGCCCATGTTGTCGGGGATTTCGAGCTCGCGCAGCGCTTCCTTGGCTTCGGTCCGCTCATCGCCCTCGATGCGGCGGGAAATGCCGCCAAGCCTGGGGTTGTTGGGCATCAGCACGAGATAGCGCCCGGCGAGGCTGATGTAGGTGGACAAGGCGGCGCCCTTGTTGCCGCGCTCCTCCTTCTCGACCTGGACGATGACTTCCGCGCCTTCGCGGATCGGCGTCTTGCCGTTTTCCTCGCGGTATTGCTCGGAGATTTCCTTCCAGGGGAGAAAGCCGTGGCGGCTGGCGCCGAAATCGACAAAGGCGGCTTCGAGGCTGGGTTCGACCCGGGTCACCTTGCCCTTGTAGATATTGGCTTTCTTGCGCGCCTTGCTGGGGGTTTCGATATCGAGATCGTACAGCCGCTGGCCGTCAACCAGCGCGACCCGGAGTTCTTCCTCCTGGGCCGCATTGACCAGAATGCGTTTCATGCGTTCATTCCTCATGGATAAACGCAGAAGCAGGCCGGGATGCGGGGCAGGCCGGTGCGCCGGTGCTTGGTGCCGCGCCGCGCCAAAGGGCCAAGGCCCGCGCGGGCTTCAGACCGGCGAATTGCCGGTATGCGGCGATGGGCGCCAGCCGGCGCCTCGCATAGGGCCCGGCTGCGCGGATCCGGTGGTAACCGGATGCTGTCCGCAAGTTGCGAGTCGCAAGTTGCAAGCTGCCGCGCCGGGCAAAAATCTTTCAGTTTGCCGCCGCTTCGGGGGCCGTTGCCCCTGACACAGGGGCCGTCATGGCCAGCCGATTCAGAATTCCCGTACTTGTCTTCTGCAAGTTGGGACCACGCCGATGAAACAAGCGGGTCCGCTCAATAACATTGTTGGCTCTTCATGACATTTTCCGAGTCAAGCCGAGCCGGGGCCAAAGGATCAACAAAATCAACAATATGCCCAACCGCGCACCCTAACACGCCAAGCGCTCGACCGCAAGCGCCGCGCGTGGCGCGAATGTCCGCGGATGGCTGTTGTATTAAACTTGGCGGTTTGCGTTGGCGTGGGCGGTGCCGGAAAGATGGCGGAGTGGCGGTTCAGGCTTGAGGCGGGGTTCGCCCCGGCGGGGGACCAGCCCGAGGCGATCGGCCGCCTCGTCGATGGGCTGCGGGACGGGCTGCACGCCCAGACCCTGCTCGGGGTGACTGGCTCGGGCAAGACTTTCACCATCGCCAATGTCATTGAACAGGTGCAGCGGCCAACGCTGGTGATGGCGCCCAACAAGACCCTCGCGGCCCAGCTCTACGGCGAGTTCCGCGAGTTCTTTCCCGCCAACGCCGTCGAATACTTCGTTTCCTACTACGACTATTACCAGCCCGAGGCCTATGTTCCCTCCTCGGACCTGTACATCGAAAAAGACGCCTCGATCAACGACCATATCGAACAGATGCGGCTGTCGGCGACCAAGGCGCTGCTTGAGCGCCCCGATGTTATCGTGGTGGCGACGGTTTCGGCGATTTACGGCCTCGGCGACCCGAACCTGTGGCTGAAGATGGTCGTTCACCTCAACCGCGGCGGCAGCGTCAACCAGCGCGACCTGCTGCGGCGGCTCGCGGAGTTGCAATACACCCGCAACGACATGGAACTCGGCCGCGCCACCTACCGAGTGCGCGGCGACGTGATCGACATCCACCCCGCCGAATCCGAGCGCGACGCCATCCGCATCGAGTTGTACGACGATGAAATCGAGCGGCTGTCGTATTTCGACCCGCTCACCGGCCGCGTCATCCGCGAAGTGCCGCGGCTGACGGTGTTCCCCAAATCGCACTATGTGACCCCGCAGGAAACCCTGCTGAACGCCATCGACCAGATTCGCGGGGAACTCGCCGAGCGGCTCGAGAATCTGCGCAGCGAAAACCGCCTCGTCGAAGCCCAGCGCCTCGAGCAGCGCACCCGCTACGACATGGAAATGATCCGGGAAGTGGGCTACTGCGCCGGCATCGAAAACTACTCGCGCTATCTCTCCGGCCGCGACGCCGGGCAGCCGCCGCCCACGCTCTACGATTACCTGCCCGCCGACGCCCTCGTGGTGGCGGATGAATCCCATGTATCCATTCCCCAGCTTGGCGCCATGTTCCGCGGCGACCGCTCGCGCAAGGAAACCCTCGTCGAATACGGCTTCCGCCTGCCCTCGGCACTCGACAACCGGCCCCTGCGGTTCGAGGAGTGGGAATCGCTCACGCCCCAGATCATCTTTGTTTCCGCCACGCCGGGGGATTACGAGGAGCGCATGCAGGGGCAGCTTGTGCGCCAGGTCGTGCGCCCCACCGGCCTCGTGGACCCCGAACTCGAGGTGCGCCCGGCATCGACCCAGGTTGACGACCTGCTGTCGGAAATCCGCCTCGTTACCGCCCGGGAAGAGCGCGTGCTCGTCACCGTGCTCACCAAGCGCATGGCGGAAGACCTAACCGACTACCTCGCCGAACACGATGTGCGCGTGCGCTACCTGCACTCGGATATCGACACCGTCGAGCGCTCGGAGATACTCCGCGACCTGCGCCTCGGCAGCTTCGACGTGCTTGTGGGAATCAACCTCCTGCGCGAGGGGCTCGACATCCCCGAAGTCTCCCTCGTCGCCGTGCTCGACGCCGACAAGGAGGGCTTCCTGCGCTCGGACCGCTCGCTGATCCAGACCATCGGCCGCGCCGCCCGCAACCTCAACGGCAGGGCCATACTGTACGCCGATGCCGTAACCGGCTCGATGCGGCGCGCCATCGACGAATCCAACCGCCGCCGCGAGCGCCAGCTCGCCTTCAACCGCGAGCACGGCATCACCCCGGCCGGCATCCGCAAGTCCGTCCTCGATGTGATGGAAGGCGCCCACGCCAGCCCGGGCGGCAGCCGCCAGCGCAAGGCCGCCGAACGGACCGCCGCATACGTCATCTCCAAGGACGCCGACCCGGAGCGCCTGAAAACCGAAATCGCCCGCCTCGAAAAGGAAATGCGCGAACAGGCCAAAGCCCTCGCCTTCGAACAAGCCGCCCAAACCCGCGACCGCATCGCCGAATTGAAAAACCGGCTGTTCCACTGAAGAGGAGGTGGATTGGGGCCGGGGCCAACGCCGGTTGCGGGGCGGGATGACCGCTGGCGGTCAATGAAACAGCCGGTTTTTCAATTCGGCGGCGCTCCTACTAAGCGCGTAAGAATCTACGTATAATTCGCCCGGTCCAGATTTTGGGGAATTTTGATGGCGATTCAGCGCACTTTGTCTATTATCAAGCCAGACGCCGTTGGCAAGAATGTGATCGGCGAAATCTACAGCCGCTTCGAGCGGGCCGGGCTGCGCATCGTGGCGGCGAAAATGCTGGCGCTCGACGAGCGGACCGCCGGCGGCTTCTACGCCGAACACAAGGGCAAGCCGTTCTATGGGGATTTAATCCAATTCATGACTTCCGGGCCGGTCATGGTGCAAGTGCTTGAAGGCGAGGACGCCATCGCCCTGAACCGCCGGCTGATGGGCCCAACCAATCCCGCGGAAGCCGCACCCGGAACGATTCGCGCCGATTTCGCCCAATCCATCGACGCGAACGCGGTGCACGGCTCCGATTCCCCCGCTTCGGCGCAGCGCGAAGTGGGCTATTTTTTCGCGGGTATGGATGCAAATGCGACATGAGACGCGCGCTTCGACACGCGCCGCCAAACCCAACCTGATCGGGCTGAGCCCCGGCAAGCTCGCCGCCCTGCTTGCAGGCATGGGGGAAAAGCCGTTCCGCGCCCGGCAAATCCTGCGCTGGGTCCACCGCCGGGGCGAGCTCGATTTCGCCGCCATGACCGACATCAGCGTGAAGTTCCGCCAGCGCCTGGCCCGGGAAACCACGCTCGAGCCGCCGCCGCTGCGCCACCGCTTCAACGCCGGCGACGGCTGCGTGAAATGGATCCTCAAAACCGCCAGCGGCAGCTCGGTCGAGATGGTTTACATTCCCGATGGCGGCCGCGGCACGCTTTGCGTGTCCTCCCAGGCCGGCTGCACCCTCGATTGCAGCTTCTGCGCCACCGGCAAACAGGGCTTCGACAGCAATCTGACCGCCGCCGAGATCATCGGTCAGGTCTGGCTCGCCCGGCGCGAACTCGGCGGTTTTGAAAATGGCGGCGGCCCAGCCGTCACCAATGTCGTGTTCATGGGAATGGGCGAGCCGCTGCTCAACTTCGACAATGTCATGGACGCGGTGGACCTGCTGCTCGACGATCACGCCTATGGGCTTTCCAAGCGCCGGGTCACCATCAGCACCGCCGGCGTGGTTCCCGCGATCCGGCGCATGGCGGGCCGCACCGACGCCGCCCTCGCGCTGTCGTTGCACGCCCCCAACGACGAACTGCGCGACGAACTCGTCCCGCTCAACCGCAAATACCCGATCAAAGCATTGCTCGAAGCCGCCCGGGAATACCTCGCCAGCCTCGGCGAGCGGCGCGAGCCGCTGATCGAGTACACCCTGATCCGCGGAGTCAACGACCACCGGCGACACGCCCGCGAACTCGCTGTTTTGCTGCGGGACTTTCCCTGCAAGATCAATCTGATTCCCTTCAATGAATTCAGCGCTTCGGAGTACCGCCGCCCGAGCGACAGCTCGCTCGGCAACTTCCGCGGGATTCTCGTTGATGCGGGTTACACCGTAATGGTTCGCAGCACCCGCGGCGACGATATCGCCGCCGCCTGCGGCCAGCTCACCGGCGCCGTGCGCGACCAGACCCGCCGCCGCGAGCGCCTTCTGGCGCGCACCGTGGCCGCGGCACCCGCCCGCGGATTGATCGCCAGCGCGGGGGATGGCTCTCCGTCCGCCGCGGAAAGTTTCCGCGCCGAAGAACGCGCGCCGTGAGTTTGCCCGTCCGCCGCTTGGCCTCCCCGGCCGCGGGTCGCTGTCTGATCGTGGGCCTGATTGCGGTTTGCGCCGCGCTGCTCGCGGGCTGTGTCAATGATTCCGGGCATCTTTCCGCAACTGGCGCGGCAACCGCGGATTCCCGCGAAGCCGCGGCCGGGGACTATCTGGCGCTGGCTTTGGCCTATTACGAAGCCGGCGATCTCGATGCCGCCCGGCGCCAGCTCGACATCGCCGGGCGGCATCTCTCTGGACAGCCGCGCTGGCGCCACGCCGCCGCCTTGATCGCCGCCGCCGAAGGCCGGCCCGAAACCGCCGAAAGGCACTTCCGCCGCGCCCTGCGCCTCGATGCGGACAACGCCGCCATCCACAACAATTTCGGCGTGCTGCTCCACCGGCTCGGCCGCGACGGGGAAGCCGAAGAACAGTTCCGCCTCGCGCTTGCGGACCCCGCCTACCCGGGCCGCGCCTGGGCTTGGGAGAACCTTGGCCGCTCGCTGCTGCGGCGGCAACAATTCGCTGAAGCGGCGCGGGCATTCGCCGCGGCGCTGGAGATCAACCGCGAATTGCCGGTGGCGGCGCTCGAATTGTCGCTGCTGCACCGCCGGGCCGGCGAGATCGCGGCGGCGCGGCGTGTCTTCGGCGAGTACCTGCGCATCGCCGGCGAACAGCGCCTCGAACATGGCCCGAAGGCGTTGTTCGCCGGCGCCGAATTCGCCTGGCGGGACGGAAATCGCAAACAAGTAGAGGAATTTGGCGCGATTCTCGGTACACTATACCCTGAGACAGCGGAATATCAGGCTTACAGAGACTTGATCGATGGAGACTGACGAACCCCGGCGGGCCAAAACCGAAGCTGATGCCGAAGCTGGGCCCCAATCCGAATCGGAGCGGGACGCGGCGGAGGAGACACCGCCGCCGCCAAGTGTCGGCGCCACCCTCGCCGCGGCGCGGCAACGAATGGGCCTGAGTGTTTTCGATGTCTCCGGCAAACTGCGCCTGACCGAGCATTATGTTCGGGCGATCGAAGCCGATGACTACAACAAACTGCCCAGCGAGGTGTTCGTCAAGGGGTATCTGAAAAGCTACGCCGAATTCGTCGGCCTCGACCCGGAGCAGGTGCGCGGCGCCTACCGCCGGCCACCGGGCCCGGCGGAAACCGTCCATGCGCCACCCGTCCGGCAAAAAAAGGCGATGTTCAGCCGGACATGGTTTCTGGCGCTGTTGCTCGCCATCTGCGCCGCCTCGGCTGGCGCCGCGGGCTGGTGGGCTTGGCAGACCTTCGGCGCCGCATTCTTCTTCTCGCCCATCAACACTCGGGGGAAACCAGCTGATGAAAGCTAACAATATGATCGAGCGGCGCAAGACCCGCCGCATCATGGTAGGCAATGTGCCGGTCGGCGGCGATTCGCCGATTACGGTGCAAAGCATGACCAACACCGAAACCTGCGACGTTGAGGCGACCCTGGCCCAAATCGGCCGGCTCGAAGCCGTCGGCGCCGACATCGTGCGGGTCTCGGTGCCAACCATGGATGCCGCCGAGGCCTTCCGCGAGATCCGCTCCCGGGTGGGCCTGCCGCTGGTGTCGGACATCCATTTCGATTACCGCATCGCCCTCAAGGTGCTCGAATACGGCGTCGATTGCCTGCGCATCAATCCCGGCAATATCGGCAGCGAGGAGCGGGTGCGCGCCGTGGTGAGCAGCGCCCGGGACAAGGGCGTTCCCATGCGCATCGGCGTCAACGCCGGCTCACTCAGCAAGGCCATGCTGCGCAAATACAAGGAACCAAGCGCCGAGGCGATGATCGAATCGGCCCTGCAGCAGATCGAAATCCTCGACAAACTCGATTTCCAGAACTTCAAGATCAGCCTGAAGGCCTCCGATGTGTTCATGACCCTCGCCGCCTACCGTGGCCTCGCCGACCAGATCGACAATCCCTTCCATCTCGGCATCACCGAGGCTGGCGGCCAGCGCGGCGGCACGGTCAAGTCCGCCATCGGCCTCGGCGCGCTGTTGATGGATGGCATCGGCGACACCATCCGCGTTTCGCTCGCGGCGGACCCGGTGGAGGAGATCAAGGTCGGCTTCGACATCCTCAAGAGCCTCGGCCTGCGGCACAAGGGCGTCAGCCTCGTTGCCTGCCCAAGCTGTTCGCGGCAGAACTTCGATGTGATCGGCATCGTCAACCAGCTCGAAACCCGGCTCGAGGACATCATCACCCCAGTCGATGTCGCGGTCATTGGCTGCATCGTCAATGGCCCCGGCGAGGCGCGGGAGGCCGAAGTCGGCCTGACTGGCGCGAGCCCGGCCAACATGGCCTATCTCGACGGTTCGCCCCACCACAAGGTCACCAACGAAAACCTGCTCGACGAACTTGAAGCCATGGTGCGGCGCCGGGTGGCGGAAAAGGAAGCCGCGAAGGCGGACCTCATCGCCAGCGACTGAGGCGCTGCTCCCGGCTCATGTCGAGACTTCAAGCCATCCGGGGGATGAATGACATCCTCCCGGATCAATCCCCGCTCTGGCGGCATATCGAGGACGCCTTCCGCGCCACCGCGGAGGCCTTCGGCTACCGCGAGATACGGTTCCCCCTGCTTGAGCAGACCCGTTTGTTCCGGCGCTCCATCGGCGAAGTCACCGACATCGTCGAGAAGGAAATGTACAGCTTCGCGGACAGCGGCGGCGACGACATCAGCCTGCGGCCGGAAGGCACCGCCGGCTGCGTGCGGGCGGCGCGGCAGCACGGCCTGCTCCACAACCGCCAGCAGCGGCTCTGGTACCAGGGGCCGATGTTCCGCCGCGAACGGCCCCAGAAAGGCCGCTACCGCCAGTTCCACCAGTTCGGCGTCGAAGCCTTCGGCATGGCCGGGCCCGACATCGATGCCGAAATCATCGAACTGTCCCAGGCGCTGTGGCGGCGGCTTGGGCTTGCCGGCGCCCTGACGCTGGAGTTGAACAATATCGGCAGCGCCGAGGACCGCAAACGCTACAGCGCCGTGCTCAGCGAATACCTCGCCGCGCGGGCCGAGGAAATCGACCCCGCGGCCCGCGCCAGAATCCACAGCAACCCGCTGCGCGTACTCGACAGCAAGCACCCCGGCACCCGGGAGGTGGCCCAGGAGGCGCCCGTTCTGGCCAGCCATCTCAGCCCGGAAAGCGTCGCCCATTACACGGCGCTGAAGGGTTTGCTCAAAGCCGCCGGCATCCGCCATGTCGAAAACCCCGCGCTGGTGCGGGGCCTCGATTACTACAACTATTGCGTGTTCGAGTGGACCACCGACGCCCTCGGCGCCCAGGGCGCGGTTTGCGGCGGCGGCCGCTACGATGGTTTGGTCGCCCAGCTCGGCGGCAGGCCAAGCCCCGCCGCGGGTTTCGCCATCGGCGTCGA
>JAPOTO010000073.1:0-6422 GCA_026709135.1 Gammaproteobacteria bacterium
TAAGAAATGTTGGGCGCCGACACTATAAGTCGATGGGCGTACCCCTGCTTGTGACCAGAGTCACACCCAATCGCATAAATGCTCATGGCATTTCGTGCCAGCAATTCTGTTTTCGTTCGCGGTCGCACACCAAAATCTGGCGCCCGGTCGCCGCCTTGCCTCAATGTCACACGATCTGGCAAAGAGCCGCCGGACACTTGAGATGCGGCGGATTATAGCCACATTGACCGGGGAGGGAAACAGGAATCGGAAAAGAATTTCCGATTCCCGGATAAATCCCGGCCTCGACGCTGGCCCGCGGCCACCTGGACCGCCATGGCGGCGGACTCCATGAGCGGCAAAACCCCGCGGGCGGCCCGCAGCATTGAATGCAATGGCCTTGCCACTCACGCAGCCTTTGAGTGAAGTAGAATCAACCCCGGTTTCGCGCGGCCCACCGACGCGGGTGTCCGAAACCGCGAATTCCAAGGGTGGGTAATAAGTGCAATCATCCGGGTTCGCTTTGAACCAGGGAGGCCAACTGCAATCCGGTAGACGGCGCAGTCGCTAAATGGCCTATCCATGCCGCTTCCCGATCCGGCGGTTCACAAGTCCAAAATCTCCCCTGTCTTTCCTGATGTCGGTCTCATGCAAGACCGCCATGTCGTGCCCGAAATGCCGGAATTTGAGCGGCTCCCGTTTTTCATGCGGACGACCATCGCATCCCGGCTGAGCCAGGCCAAACCCCTGCCCCGCCCCCATTCCCCGGTGCCCGCCGACGCTGCCGACGACACCGCGGAACCCGCCGAAATCCCGGCGATCCCGCGGAATGTTTCCTAGGCTTTAGCCCGCGATGCGCCCCGCCCCGCGACGGCCGGGGCGTTCCCCATTCATCCAAACCGCGACCCAACCCGCCACGGGAGCAACAAAGGAGAGAGACCATGACCGACACCCCCACCATCCGCGCCCGCATCGACGGCTCGGCGCTCAAGCGCGTCACCCGCAGCTATTCCGCCGCCCTGCCGGACATTTTCAACGAAACCCTCCAAAACGCCCGCCGCGCCGGCGCCACCAGGGTCCGCGCCTCCCTGGAGGGGCCCGGATGCTTCGACCGTTACGGCGTCTCCATCGCCGACGACGGGGAGGGCGTGCGCGACCCATCCGTGCTGCTGTCCTTTGGCGAAAACGGCTGGGACCAAGCCCTGGTCGAGCGCGAGGACGCCGCCGGCATGGGCATGCTCAGCCTGGCCCGCCGGGGCTGCGCGGTGCTGTCGCGGCCCCGGGCGGCGGGCGGCGATTCCGCCGGCGCCAAAACCAGCGCCGGCTTCCGGGTGGAACTCGAACCCGCGCACTTCCTGGGGGAGGCGGAGGCCGAAATCCACCCCGCCGAAGACGCGCCCCTGCCCCACGGCACGGTCGTTTCGTTCCGGGCCGAACAGCACGAGAACGCCCACCGCATCCGCGAGGCGCTGGAGGCCGCCGCCCGGCATTTCCCGCTGCCGGTGTGGTTCGAGCACCGGCCCCACACCCCGGCCGGGGGCGAACCGCTGCCCCGCCGCCCCTTCCTCGACGGCGCCGTCCACACCGAACGCTGGCGCGGCGTTGTGTTCGGGGTTTTCAAAAACAGCCGCCGGGCCGGTTTCAACGACCCCGACCTCAATTTCCACGGCCTGACCCTCAATGTCCGCCTGCCCGGCGCGGACACCGCGCACGGGGCCAACTGGAATGTGGCCGCCGATTTCGAAAACTGCCCGGACCTCGAACTCGTGCTGCCGGCCCGCAAGGAGGCGGTCGAGACGCCCTTCCTGGCGGAACTGCGGGAGGCGGCGCGGGTGGCCGTGTTCCGCGCCATGGCGGAGGACCCGGACCCCCGGCCCTCCTTCGACACTTGGAAAAAGGCGAAGGACGCCGGCATCGGCATCGCGCCGCCGCCCGCGGAGCTCGTCCCCTGGCTGCCGGGCATCGCCAACGTGGACGACTGGCGGGAAGCGCCCAAGCCGGAGGCGCTGGAGGCGGCGGACGCGCTGGTGGTCGCCCGGGATCCCGACCCGCCCGAAGCCCAGGCGTTCTGGCGCGCGGCGCGGCGCAACGGCATCCACGGGCGGCTGTTCGAGATGGACCGCCGGCTCGAAGGTTTCGGCTGGTACGACGCGCTGCCGCGCGTGAAGGACATCGCCACCGAGATCACCCTGGACGGCCGGACCGAGACGCTCGAAGCGTTCAACAAGCGCCACCGGGGCGGCAAGCCGATGCCGCAACGGCCCGGATCGATCCGCTTCCGGGCGGCGGTCGAAACGCCCGGGGGCGCGGAAAGCGAAACCGCCCTCCCGGCCGACCTCGCCTTCGCCGGGGAGGACTGGTGCTGGATCGAGGACGCCCGGCCGCTGGTGACCCCGGACAGCGGCATCGACCCGCAAACGCTGGCGGACCTGCTGCGCAACGCCTACTTCTCGCCGTCGGACGACTGCGAGGCCGATTCCTGGGAAACCCAGCTGCGGGATTTCGAGCGCGACGCCCTGCACCTGGCCACGCGCCTGCTGGTCTCCGACGACGAGGCCCGGAAGCGGACCATCGCCGACACCGTGGCCCGGGAGCTGTTCTGGCTGATCCCCGCGGGCCGCGGCGCCGACATCGCCGTGCGCGGGCGCGATGTCTCCGTGAAGCTGTTGGACCCCGAAGCCGACACCGAAGCCGAAGCCGAAGCCGATCCCGCAGAGGAACCATAGCCCGGGCGCGGATCCCGCGACCGATTCCCGCGCCGGAAAGACCTTCCGCCCGCGCCACGGCGGGCGGGGTTCCGGGATGTTCCGCCGCTCCGCCCCAATCCGCCGTTGCGTCGACGACCGGGGGGCCGCGCGGGCCGCCGCCCGAAATGCGTTCGCCGCCTGTTCCCCGCGGCGCTCGGCCCGGTCATTGCTGGTCGCTGGTATGATGCGCGTTTTTGCCCGAGACCGACTCAGCCGATGGACTCCCCGCCTGCCCCCAGCTTGCGATCGGTGCTCAGGTTTGCGGTTCCCTCGCTGTTGAGCCTGCTGCTGTTTCTGGTGCCTTTCCCGGTTAACGGCGGCAGCACGATTCTGGTGAGTGTGCTGGCTGGATTCCTCAACGACCTGCTGAGTCCTGTTCTTCCGGGGCTGATTCTGGCGATTTCCGCAAGTTCCGCGCTGCTGGCGGTTTACTGCCACTGGCGCGGCATCGGCCATGGACTGCTGGGCGAGCTGTTCGGCGTCAGTCTCCATTGGCTGCTGCTGCGGCTGCTCGGCGCCACCTTTGCCGCGATGGTGTTGTTCGAGTTCGGGCCCGAAGCGGTTTGGGGGGCGAGCACGGGCCAGACCATGGTGGGGCAACTGGTGCCCACGGTGATGACCTTCTTCCTGGCCGTAATCTTCCTGCTGCCGCTGATGACCGAATACGGCATCATGGAGTTCGTCGGCGTGCTGGTGTCGCGCTTTTTCAGAGTGCTGTTCCGCCTGCCCGGAAGGGGCGCCATCGATGCCGTCGCCTCTTGGCTGGGCGCTGCCCCGCTGGGGGTGCTGGTCACCACCCAGCAATATGAGCGCGGGCACTACAACCGCCGGGAGGCGCTGAGCATCATCTCTTCCTTCTCGCTGGCTTCGGTCGCGTTCTGCATTCTGATCGCCAGCATTCTCGATGTTACGCACATCTTTCCGCAGTTTTACGGGTCGGTCGCGATTGTGTCGATCATCCTGGCCGCGGTGCTGTGCCGGCTGCCACCGCTGAGTTGGATACCGGCCACCTACCACATCGAGGCGCGCAGGACCGAGCTGGTTCCGCCGGATACTTCGGTCTGGCGCTGGGCGCTGCGACAGGCGGTGGCCAAGGCCGGGGATGCGGCGCCGTGGCCGCAACAGCTCCGTGGCAGCGCGATCAAGCTGCTGGATCTGTGGTTCGGCCTGATTCCCTCGGTCATCGCCATCGGCACGGTGGCATTGATGGTGGCGGAATACACACCGCTGTTCAACTGGATCGCCTTTCCGTTCCGGCTCTACTTGGAACTGCTCGCGGTGCCCGAAGCGGCGGAGGCCGCGCCGTCGATGGTGGTGGGATTCGCCGACATGATCCTGCCCGCGGTGCTTGGCGCGGACATCGAGTCGGAACTGACGCGGTTCATCATCGCCGGCATTTCAGTCACCCAGGTGATTTACATGTCGGAAATCGGGGCGCTGATCCTGCGCTCGCAGATCAACGCCAGCATCTGGCAACTCGCGGGCATCTTCCTGCTGCGCACCGTGGCCGCGATTCCGCTGTTTGTCCTGCTGGGGCATCTCTTACTGGACTGATGCTAGACTGAGCCATGAAAAAAATCGCCCTTTCAAACCCGCATATCGAGACGCTGGAACCCTACCAGTCGGCGCGGCGCATTGGTGGCCGCGGCGCGGTGTGGATCAACGCCAACGAGTTGCCTTTCCCCCGCGGCCCCATGAAGCTTGATGCCTCGCAATACCACCGCTACCCCGATGAGGGGCCGGTCCAGGTCGAGTCGGCCTATGCCGCCTATGCCGGCGTGCCGCCGGAGCAGGTGCTGGCGCTGCGGGGCGCGGATGAAGCCATCGATCTGGTGACGCGGGCGTATTGCCGCGCCGGCCGCGACAAGGTTCTTGTCAGCAGCCCCACGTATGGCATGTACCGGGTCAGCGCCGACATCCAGAACGCCGCGGTGGTGGATGTGCCGCTGACGGCGGACTTTCAACTCGATGTGGAGGCGATTTGCGCGCGGGACGACGTCAAGCTCGTCTTTATCTGCAACCCCAACAACCCCACCGGCAACGCTTTCCGCCGGGAAGACATCATCGCCATTTTGCGCCACTTCGAGGGCCGGGCCCTGGTGCTGATCGATGAGGCCTATATCGAGTTTTGCCCGCGCCACAGCCTCGTGGAGGAACTGCCGGATTTCGAGCACCTCGTTGTGGCTCGCACGATGTCGAAAGCCTTCGGGCTGGCCGGTGTGCATGTCGGCTTTCTGCTGGCGAGCGATGCGGTGATGGCCATCATGCGCAAGGTTGTGCCGCCCTACCCGCTGGCCGACCCCTGCGCCCAGATCGCGCTGATGGCGCTAAGCGCGGCGGGAATCGAAACGATGCGCGGTCAGCTTGAAGAGATTGCCCGGGTTCGCGGGGCGTTTTGCCAGACGCTGGCGGAAATCTCCGCGGTGCGCGGCTATCTCCCAAGCGAGGTGAATTTCGTGTTGGCGGATTTCGCGGCGCCGGAGAACGCTTGGCGGGCCCTGACCGATGCCGGCATCGTGGCGCGCAGGCTTCCCGGCCGGCGGTTGGCCGATGCCATCCGCTTCACCATCGGCAGCGAAGAGGAAATGGCTGCGGTGGCGGCGGTGCTGCGGCAGTTGTGACCGGGGTGGGCGGGACTTACGCGCCCCCGCCCTCATCCGCCGCCGAATCCACGATATGCACCTGGGTCATCTCCACATCCAGCGCGGTTGAGATCGCCGTGTTTTCCCCAGTGGCGGCATCGGGATGGGCGTCCGCCAGTCGCCGCAAAGCCTTGTAGAGGGAAATCCCCGAGATCTGCCCATTGCTGAGATGGTGGGTGGAATCGTTGCGGATGAGTTGGTAATACCAGGTGTCCACATCGGCGTAGCCAGCGAGCAGGCCGCTGGCATTGTGCGGGGTGAGGGCAAGTTGCAGGCGGGCGTCGCGGAAAATGTGGATCGACGGCACGCGCAGGTTTTGCCAGGGAATCACCAACTCGTCGATCGGCTCGGTGGTGAGCACCGAATCGACGATCCTGCCGCTGGTGCGCCGGATCAGGCTTTCGCCCCAGCGACGGTCCACTCGCTGGGTGCCGCCGGGCATGACTTTCGCCCCGGTGGCGTCGGTCAGCAGCCGGTCCATGCCGCGGTAAACCGAGACTGTCACTTCCCCGTCGTTGACCAGATCATCCACGCCGGTGAGTTCGAGCATCATGCGGTTGTAGCGCTCATCGACGATGGCCTTGTTCTGGAAGATATGCTCGACGCCATCGGGGCCACGGAAGCCGATGATGCAGCCAATGGCGCGATACAGCTCGTTGTCGATGCCGGGGGTGCCGTCGGGATCGGTGAAATCGTTGGGCCCCAACTCGCCGTCGAGATCGAGGCCCCAGGAAAGCGCGCCCTCGACTTCGAGGAATTCAAAGCCGTCGGGTTCCGGTGTCGGGTGCCAGGTTTCGATTTCCTGGCGCAACTGGGTTTCCTCGACGGTGAGCGCCCCGGGGAAGGGGAACAATTGTCCGAATTGCTCGCGCGGCCCGTCGTTGAAACCCCGCGGGCATTCTTCCGCGGCGTCGGCGGTCTGGTACACCGACCAGAACAGGCTCGTCATCACATAGCCGATGCGGCCGTCCGGCGGGGGACTTTCCGCCGCCAGCACGCCGCCGCCGAGCGATACAAGCAGCGCGAGCAGCCCGGGTTTCAAACATCCAGCTTT
>JAPOTO010000073.1:6873-11254 GCA_026709135.1 Gammaproteobacteria bacterium
TCCCGGCGATGCTCGCCTGCACGGTGAAACTGTCCGGGAAGGCCGGCGCCCGCTGCGTGAACACGTTGCGCCAGCCGGGCACATCGCCGCCCTGCTGGGACCAGGAATGCTGGTCAAGGGCATGGGTGTACAGCGGTTTGCCGCGGAAAACCCACTGCCTGACGCCCGGTGAACGCTCAAACAGGCCCCACTCGCCCAGGGGCCGGGCCAGCATCGGCGCGGTGACAGGTTGCCACCTGGCTAGGCATTGGTCGTTGCAGGCGGTGGAGGTGGCGGTGTCGCCATCGAATTGATAAACCGATTCGTTGGCGGCGGTGGTCAGCATCCTGCCGATGGCTGTTGTCCGCACCGAAAATCCCGCTGGCAGCAGGGGCGGCGGACCAACTGGCACCCGAATCGCCGGCGAGTCGCCGCCATAGCGCCGCCGCGTGCCGCCGAGCACATCCCCCGGCTGCCTGTCGCGCACCGAGAGATACAGGGGCTGTTCATCGAAGGCCCATTGCCTGGCGCCATCGCGGCGCTCGATGATGGTCCAGTCCCCAGTCTCTGCGGCGCCTTCGTGCGCGGGGATTGGATGCCAGAGATCGGCGCAGCTTGGGCGCTGGGCGAGTTCGGGCAGTTTGATTCCCGGCGGGTAGGGGCTCATCAGCCCGGCGGTGACTTCGAGCACCTCGCCGTGGCACGCGGGCGTGCCGGGGGCCTCGCCGCTATAGCCGTTGCGCAGCTTGTGCTGGGGCCAGGCGTACAGCGTCATGCCTTCGGCATTGGCGAACACCGGCCCTTCCATGGTCGATTCCACCCGGAATCCCGCCGGCATGGGAACCTCGCGAAAGGCTTCGGTGAATGCGTCCGCGGCGAGGCTTGAGCCGCTCCAGCAGCAAAGGCCAAGCAGGGCGCAGGCGGGGCTACGCCAGAATCTCACCGATCTCGCTCGATGTCGTGTTGCTTTTTCCGCCCCAGGATTCGATATCGAGGCCCATGAGCCGCTGGGCGGTGTAGCCCAGGCGGCAACCCGGCGTGCCTGCGCCGTCGATGTGCAGCCCGGTTTTGACGCGGCCGCCCGCGGTGCCGGCGCTGAACAGGGGTATGCCTTCGATGGAATGGGTCTTGGCGAAGGACTGGTCGGTGGTGGCGTAGATGAAGGCGTTGTCCAGCAGACTGCCATCGCCTTCCCTGAAGTCCGCCAGCGCCCGCACGTAGTAAGCCCATTCCTCCATGGCGCGGCGCGTGTACCAGGAGGTGTTGGGTTGGTAGCCGAGCTCGGGGTCCACCGCCTCCTCGTGGGTGGCGGTGTGGTGGGGTTTGTCGTAGCCGGGCCGGGTGGTGGCGGAAAAAGCCGAGGCGTAGAACATGTTGAACACCCGGGTTTGGTCGCAGGCCACGGCCATCAGCAGCAGGTCGGTCATCATCCGGTGGCGCTTGGAAACCAGGTCGGCGTCGAGCCCGGTGGGCAAATCCTCCGGCGCCGGCGGCAGGGCGCAGGCTTCCCTCGGTTCGGGCCGGGTCATTTGCAGGTCGAAGCGCCGCTCCAAGTCCCGCAGGCCGGTGAAGTACTGGTCGAGCCGTTGCCGGTCCGCGGTGCCAAGGACTTTTTCGAGTTTGCGGGATTCTTCCATTACCGCGGACAGCGCGCTCTTGCGCACCATCACTTTTGGGTCGGGGGTGAAGGTTCCGGCATTCGGATTCTGGAAGTCTTCGCCGAACAGGCGCTGGTAGAGGCGCAGCGGCGACCACTCGGGGGTGTTCACCGAGCTGCCGCCCTCGTAGCTGAAGCTGTCCCGCGCGTCGCCGGTGGCCGTGGCGCTGAGGCTGCGGAAGCGGGTGGCGTTGCCCAGTCGCCGCGCCACGGAGACATCGATGGTCTCGCCGGGGCGGTTCTCCCGGGTCATTGGCGCGATGCCGGAACGCAGCACGACCCATCCCGAGTGGTGGCACAGGTTGGGGGCGTCATCCTTGAATACATGGAAGTTGGTGTAGAGGTTGATGTGCTGGCGCACCGGGGCCAGCGCCGCGATCTCTTCGGGCAGGTCGAAATCGGCGCCGGTTTTGCGGGGAACGAACACCGCTTCGCTCATGCCCAGCCCCCAGGACCAGGTGCCGAAGCGCAGCGGGATGGGGGTGCCGTCGGCGAAGGCCGTGCCATTGTCGCCGAGAAAGACATCGAGCAATGGCAGCGCCACGGTAACAGCGCCCCCGTTGAGGGCGCCCTTGAGAAAGCGGCGGCGGCTGAGCGGTTTCATGTGCTGGGCTCCTCCGGCGAAGCGTTGACTGGCCTCAAGCTTTTCCGCGATGCGATGATGACGCCCCAGTGTAGCATCATCCTCCGGGGCTTATTCAGGCCGCACCGCCCGGAACGCCTGGCTGGTGGCGAGGTCGCGCAGCAGGGCCCGGAAGCGGTGGCCGTTGGCGGCAAAACGCTGCTCAAGCCAGTCGAGGCTGTCGCGGTCGCGCAGGCGGGAAACTGGCCCGCCGGTGCCATAGGCATAGAGCCGGTTGACCAGGCACGAAGACAGCGCCGGATGGTCGCGCAGGGCAGCCGCCAAGCCGGGGATCGTGTCGAAGGCCACGCCGTCGAGATCGCCGCTGATGTCGAGCGGCGCGCCGTTTTCCGAATCGCGGTGGATGCCGGCGCCATCGAAATTCTCCAGCGCCAAGCCGAGTGGGTCCATCAGCCGGTGGCAGCCGGCGCAGGATGGATTGGTGCTGTGCACTTCCAGCCGCTCCCTCGCGGTGAGCGCGCCCTCGGCCTCTTCCAGCGCGGTGAAATCCACATCCGGCGGGGCGTCGGGAACGCGCTGGCAAAGGAACAGCTCGCGCACCGCCCGGCCGCGCAGGGTGGGCGAACTGCGCACGGGGTGTGAATTGGCGGCGAGAAAACTGACATGCGTCAGCAAGCCCATGCGCGGACTGTCTTGGGCGAAGCGGTGGGGTGTCCAACCCTCCCCGGCGGGCACGCCATAGACTGGCGCGAGCTGCATGGACATGAAGGTTTTTTTGGTGGTGAACAGGTCGCGGTAGTCGGCGTTCTCATTGAGGAGATGATCGACGACCGTCAGCAAGGTCTGCTCGCGGGCCTGTTCCAGCGTGGCGCCGGTCACCGCGGGATAGACGCCGGGATCCTTGGCGAGGCTGTGGAATTCGTCGAAGGCCAGCATGTCATCGAAGAATGCGCGCACGCCGTCCGCAAGCCGGGGGCTTTCCAGCAATCGATCCACCGCGGCGTTCAAACCCGCCTCGCTGTGCAGTTCGCCGCGGCCGGCCGCCGCCAGCAGCGCCGCGTCCGGTGGCGCGTTCCACAGCAGGAAGCTGAGCCGGGAGGCCAGCGAATAGGCATCGAGACGCGCCTCGCCCGGCCGCCGCGGATCGGACTCGGACTGCTCGACGATGAACAAGAATTCCGGGCTGATGAGAATGACCTCGAGGGCCAGGGCGAGTCCGTCATGGAAACTTCCTGTTCCCCCGGCGGCGTAGTTGGCGAGCGACACCAGTTCAGCCAGGCGCGCCTCGGCCAGCGGACGCCGCGTCAACAGCAGGCCCGCATCGGCCAGAAACAGCCGGGCGCAGGCGGGGTCGGCCGCCGCCGGCGATTCGGGCCGGCAGGGCAGGAGAAAATCCCGGTGGTCCTCATCGACAACCTTCTCCGCCACGGCGGCCGCGGCGAGTTGAACCTGCGAGATCTGGTCCGAGGTTGCGCCAACGAAGGCGGCGCCGGATGCGAGCAGGCCATCGGTGCGGTCCATCGGCGGTATCGGCGGCAGAATGCCGGCGCTGATATCGCCGCCAAAAACCCCGGCGATGGTATTGGCATACTGCTCGGCGGTCAGCATCCGCGCGCGCAGCGGCGTGGCGCCTTGGCCGGATTCGGCAAGATCGACGCTTTCCGGCTGGCAGGCGGCAAGCGAGCCGAGCAGAAGAAGTGGCAGGATCAGCTTGCGCCGCGCCGCGCTGAGTCTGTTGTTGATCGACATGAGTAGAGCGAGCCCTTGTGTCGTGTAACTTACCGCAACAGCGCCTTCCGTCAAGCCAAATCGGGCCGAATCAAAACCGCGCCAACCCACGGATGCCAATTTCCCGCGGCGTTGCGTTAGCATGGCGGCGCATCGAACGCCAATCCACGCGAGCAAACATGGCAACTGATCCGATCCCGCGGCAGGAAAGCGCGGTAAGAAAACGCTTCACCGGCATCGCGCTGGCTTGCCTGCTCGCCCTGCTTCCGGCTCATTCGACGGCGCTGGAAGTGGCGACCCAAGAAGCGGCGGCCAAAGACACCCCCGCCGATGCGGAAACGCAAACGCTGCTGACAGCGCAGCGCCCAATCGCCGCGGCGCAATCCTGGTGGCTGGAAGAACTCACCTCGCTGGAGATCCGCGACCTGATCGCC
>JAPOTO010000144.1 GCA_026709135.1 Gammaproteobacteria bacterium
CAGGTGCCCGCGAACTGCCCTGGGGCTGGCAATTCGCGTTGCCGCGAACTGCCTTTAATAAAACCTCGGAGGCTGCCGACATTTTGATTAGGTGGGGTGAGCGAAGCGCGGCGCCTGTGCCCGGGGTTGCGCTGATGTGGCGCTGATTAACGTCGGAAGATTGCGCGAGACGATGAACGAAGATCATCAAAGCCGGGGCAAGACGCTTCCCTTTGCCAGGCCCAAGCGCGCCAGCCGCGATGGTGGGGATTCGCCCATTGGAGAGGCGGATTTGCAGGCGTTAAGCGAAATCGTCCGGCAACAGCCGGAAGTGAATATCAGCAAGACGATTCTGCTGCATCGCCAAGTCCAGGCCGGTCGCTACCCGGTCAATCCCTCGCGGCTCGCCGACCGCATGCTGCGATTCGAGCGCCGGTTTCAGGCGGAAAACGACAGCGGCGGCTCCAGTTCCTGAAGCGAGGGCAGATCCTCGACGGTATCGACGTCGCGCAGCGGCGCCAGCAACCGCCAGCGCAGGCCCAGTTTGCGGGCCCGCGCCAGCGTCTGCTCCAGCACCTCGCCGGAACCCCATTCGACACCCTGGAACAACTCCGCCTCGGCGGCGCGCAAGCCGATCAGCACATAGCCGCCATCGAGCGCCGGCCCAAGCACAAGGTCCACCCCGCCGGCGAGGGCGGCAAGCGCTTCATCCAAGTGGGAGGCGGTCAATGCCGGGCAATCGCCGCCGATGATCACCACACTGTCCACCCCCGCTTCAGTGAGTTCAGCCGCCGCCGCCAGGCGCATCCGCTCGCCGAGGTCGCCGCCGCGCTGCTGCCGGATATGGCGCGCCTCGCACAGGGCGGTGAAAACCCCATGGCCGGGGCTGGACGCCGCCCATAGGCGCACGCCGGCGAGACCGGATCGCTCCGCGGTCTCGAACACCCGCCGCAGCATTGCCAGATGCAGCGCCAGGGCCGATTCGGCGCCGATCCGCGCCGCCAGCCGGGTTTTGACTTCGCCGAGCTTCGGCGCCCGGGTGAAAAGCGCAATGCGCGCCGCGGGATACTTCCAGGATGCATCGGCGGGGTCCGCCGCCGGATAGTACGACCGCGCCAGCCGCGCCGGGGAAACGCCGAGAAAATAGAGCAGGCGCAGGCGCCACATCCGCAGCACCGTCCGCGCTATGCCCTGCTCATCCCACCGCCGCGACGAAGTCACCGTGGTGGCGGCGAGCACCCGCGGACGGGCGATCCCGCGCAGGCGTTTGCAGATGGCGATGTCCTCCATCAGCGGGAGCTCGGGAAAACCGCCGATGCGCCGGAACAGCGGCGCCGCAACGAACAGCGCCTGATCGCCGGTGCCAACCGAACTGAGCCGGGCGCGCAGATTCATCATTCCGGCGATGATCCGGTAAGCCGGCGATTGCCCGGAAAGCCGCACCCGGAACCAGCCCCATTCGACCCCGCCCCCGGCACAGGCCTGGATTAGCGACTCGCCGGCGTCCGGCGGCAGGATGTTGTCCGCATGGAGAAACAGCAAGACATCGCCGCTGGCATGGGCGGCGCCAAGATTCATCTGCGCCGCGCGCCCCCGCGGCCCCCGCAACAACCGGGTGCAAAGCGGCGCGCCGGGGGTGGGTGTCCCATTGTCTCCGCCGGAGGTGGGTGTCCCATTATTTTCAGCGACCGCGGCCCAGCCCATGGCGAGGTCGCGGGTGCGGTCGCCGCTGCCGCCATCGACGACGATCACCTCGTGCCCCGCGGCCATGAACGCCCGCAGACGCCCGAGGCAGGAGACAATCCGCTCGGCTTCGTTGAAGACGGGGACAATGATGCTCAGGCGCAAGACTCGATTCCGGTTGGCAATTTGTGACTAATTGTGAGGTTGGCGCGAAGCCCGCGGGGCTTATTGTATTTCCCGGGCGGTTTGTTTTTAATATGCCGTCGTCAAGATTGGCGTCAAAATCGGTGTTGAAACCGGCATCCCGGCGGCGGTGGAATGGTCCCGTCCCCGGGCAGGATGAAACAAGCAGAAGCCGTGAACGCGCAGAACTATTACATCGTGGCCACGGCGCCGAACGATCCTTCCCTGCAAGTGAAAATCTCCGGCCCCTATCTCACCCGGCAGGCCGCGAGCGCCGATCTCGAAGCCGCCATCGACGAGGCCATGGGTATCGATCCCTGCGCCAAAAGCTACGACTACAGCATCTCCAGGCTCGAAAGCCAAAAACCCGGCGTAATCCAGCACATGGCCTCGCATTCCTGATCCCGCGGCTGCTTCGTCTTCCTACAAAACTCAACCGCTCCGGGGCAGACACAACGCAGTCGCCGTCTGGCGGGCTGGGTTCAGCGGGCGTGCGAGGCAGGAAGCCGAGCCCGGAGCCTACAGGGATGTATTCACGGCGTCCGCTGAACCCAGCCCGCCAGACGGCGACGTTTCGGAGCCACGGACCATCCCGGCGGTTGGACATCATCAACGCTGTGCCAGTATGCTTGCCGGCGTTGTGGAATATGCGGTGTGACGGAATCCGGCGTGTCGGCGAGCAATCCCGCCCAAGAGAAAAGGGAAAAGAGGCCCACGGTTGCGCAGGCGCTGCTGCCGGTGCTGGCGCTGGTGGGGCTGCTCGCGTTCTCGGTGTATTTGTTCGGTGAGGACGCGAGCTACGGGCCGAACCAGATCGCCTTGCTCGTGGGCGCGGCGGTGGCCGCCGGGGTTGGCTGGCGCAACGGGCTGGGCTGGCAACAGATCGAAACCGCGATGATCTCGGGGATTTCGATTTCGATGAAGCCCAACCTGATCCTGCTCTGCGTGGGGTTGCTCATCGGCTGCTGGATCATGGGCGGCACCGTGCCGACGATGATCTACTACAGCCTGCTGATTCTCGATCCATCGATTTTCTATTTCGCCTCCTGCCTGATCTGCGCGCTGATCGCGCTCAGCATTGGCAGCTCCTGGACCGTCGCCGGCACCGTCGGCATCGCCCTGATTGGCGCCGGCGCGGGGCTTGGCCTGTCGCCGGCGATCACCGCCGGGGCGATCATCTCCGGCGCCTATTTCGGCGACAAGATGTCGCCGCTGTCGGAAACCACCAATCTGGCGCCGGCGGTGGCGGGCACCGATCTGTTCAGCCACATCGGCCACATGGTCTGGACCGCGGTGCCAAGCATCGTCATCGCGCTGACGATCTACGCCCTGATGGGCCTGAACATCGATTCGGGGGCAAGCGCCGACGATCTCGCCATCACCATGAATCTGCTCACCGAGAACTTCACCATCTCGCCGGTGATGCTGCTGCCCGTGATCGCCCTGCTGGTGATGGCCAACCGCAGGCTGCCGCCGATTCCGACGATTCTCGCCGGTGGCGTGTTCGGCATCGTTCTCGCGCTGCTGTTCCAGCGGCAGGCGATCCTCAACCTTCCCGGCGATGCGCCAAACCTGTTTTTCGCCCTGGTCAAGGGGGTGTGGGAGACGATGTTCAACGGCTTTGTGCTGCAAAGCGGCAATGCCACCCTCGATGATCTGATGTCCCGGGGTGGCATGAGCTCGATGCTCAACACCGTCTGGCTGATCCTGTGCGCGATGGTTTTCGGCGCCACCATGGAGCGGGTGGGGCTGCTGCAGCGGCTCGTCGACTTCGCGCTGTCCTTCGTGCACAGCACCGGCAGCCTGATCGCCACCACCGTCGCCACCTGCATCGGGGCGAACATCATCACCTCGGACCAGTACATCTCCATCGTCCTGCCGGGACGGATGTACAAGCTCGAATACCAGAGCCGCGACCTCGATGTGAAAAACCTTTCCCGCACACTCGAGGATTCGGGCACGATCACCTCGCCGCTGGTGCCGTGGAACACCTGCGGCGCCTATATGGCGGGCACCCTCGGCGTGGCCACCTTCGCCTATTTCCCGTACTGCTTCTTCAATATGATCTGCCCGCTGATCGCGGTTGTTTACGGGTTTTTCAACTTCAAGATCGCGCCCGCGCCCGCACCAACCCCGGGGACGGGCCATCAGCCCGCCTGAGCCTCGCAAGCGGCCGCATCGCCCGCGAGCATGCCCAGCGCGCGTTCCGCAGGCTCCGGGTTCATGTGCCAGGAGTCGGCGATGTATGGATCCGGGTGCTGGCGGAAATGCCTGTTGAGGTGCTCCACCGCCGCGGCCAAGGGCAGCCTTCCCTGATGGAAATCGTCGATGGTCCGCCTCAAGTCCCGGCGCTGCGCCGGGGTGATTTTCCCCTTGAGATGGCCGAGAACGTGCAGCAGCGTGTTCGTTTGCCGGCCCCGGTCCGCGGGCTGCTTCAGCGCCGCCATCAACCCGCGCAGGTAGCGCTCGGCAACCGCGGCGAGATCATCCATGCGCGCCTCGGCGAGCAGGCGGCCAAGCTTTGGATAGCTTGCCGGGTCGTGGCTCATGATCATGAGCTTGTGGCGGGCGTGGAAGCGGGTCAGCGCGGCGATGCCGGGGTTTTCCCGCATTAGGCCGCGCCAGCGGCGCAGAACGAAAACGCGCTGGATGAAGTTCGCCCTCGCTGTGGGCGAGGCGAGTTCCCGCTCGTCGGCAACCGGCATCCAGGGAAAGGCCTTCATCAGCGCGCTAGCGAAAATACCGCTGCTTTCGGCGGCCTTGGCCTCTCCCCGCCAGACGGGAACCCCGGATGGGCCGCAGCTTGGCGAGTTCTTTTTCAGGATGCAGGCGCAGAGCGCGGCAACCTGTTCGCGGCGCGCCGCGAGGCAATCCGCCAAGGCCCGGGTGTGTTCGATGCGGGGATCATCGAGCTGGACGCAGCGGATTGCACCGCCTTCTGCGGCGACGAGGCGGATCGGCTTGCGCGGCACGCCGAGGCCAATCTCGAACTCCGGGCAAAAAGGATGCCAGTCGAAGTGTTCGCCGAGTGTTTCGACGATATGGGCGTCGCGCTTGTGGCCGCCGTCGTAGCGCACCCGCTCGCCAAGCAGGCAGGCGCTGACGCCAACCGGGATTTTTTCCTTGCGGGCCGCCGCGCCGCCGCTTTGCGCGCCAGAATCAATCAATTGATTGCTCAATTCGGCAGCCATTGTTCTCCGCGGCGCCGCGCGCGCCCTTCCCGCCCGAGCTTTTCCAGATGCGCGAGCAGGGTGCGGCAGGCCCAGGGGTGCATCGCGGGATCGACATCGTCGTAGACCGTGGTCACGAGTTCTTCAAGGCTGCCGCCGCCGGTGGCGGCAAGCCCCCGCTCGACTTTGCTTTCGCGGTGGCGGCGGTGGCGGATCAGTTTGCGGATCTCCTCGTGTGGCGATTCAATCAGCCTGCCGTGGCCGGGGGCGAGATGGCGCAGCGGCACTTCGAGCAGGAATTCGAGGCTGGCGAGATAGTCGCTCATGTTGCCATCCGGGGGCAGGATCACCGATGTCGTGCCTTCGAGCACATGGTCGCCGGTGAACAGCAGCCGCTCCTCGCAAAGCAGGTAGCAAAAGTGGTTGGAGACGTGGCCGGGGGTGTGCAACATGCGGATGGAGTATTCGCCGCAGTCGAGCACATCGCCGTGGCGCCATTGGCGGACGGGCTGGAAGCTGGTGTCGTTGTGGCCGGTGGCGGGCGCGGGCAGGCCGACGAGTTCGGCGCCGGTGGCTTCTTGCAGGGCCGCGGCGCCGGGGGAGTGGTCGCCGTGGGTGTGGGTGGCGAGGATGTAGTCGAGGCCGCGGCCGCCGATGAGGTCGAGGAAGTTTTGCAACTGGACGCTGTCTTTTGGGCCCGGATCGATTAGGCACAGCCGCGACTCGCCAATTAGATAACTATTAGTGCCGGGGCCGGTCATCGGCCCCGGATTGCGGCCGAGGATGCGCCACACGGGCACTTGGCACTGTTCAATGCGGGTTGCTTTGCCGGCGGCTGGATGCATGGGGTGGGTCTGCGCTGAATACGATTGGGCATTATGTCAAATCATGCGGGGCAAGTAAGTGGCTTCGAGTCGTCGCTGTCTGGCGGGCCGTGTTCGGCGGACGCTGTGAATCCAGTCCAGCCGCCAAGCACAGCTTGGCGTCGTTCCGGCTGCGCATGAAGCTGGCGCTTCATAAACGCTTGCCTCCACCCCTGGAGGCTTCGGGCTCGACATCGTGTCTCGCACGCCCGCCGAACACGGCCCGCCAGACAGCGACTTGTGCTGTGCAGGAGCAGGGTTTTTCCTGTCCGCTGAATGTATAATCAGCGCCTTTTTTGGGGAAGCGAGATGCGCCGGATCCAGGTTTTCAATTCGATTGCCGACAAGGGGCTTTCGATTTTTCCCGCCGGGGCTTATCAGATCGGCGACGCAGTGGCCGATCCTGAGGGGATTTTGCTGCGCAGCCACAAGCTTGATCCGGCGGTGGTTGGCGGCGCGCTGCGGGCGGTGGCCCGGGCCGGCGCCGGCACCAACAATGTGCCGGTGGAGGCCTGCACCGGGGCGGGGGTGGTGGTTTTCAACACGCCCGGGGCCAATGCCAACGCGGTGAAGGAATTGGTGCTCTGCGGCCTGCTGCTCGCCTCCCGGGGGGTCATTCCCGGAATTCGTTTCGCGCAGGACAACGCCTCGCTCGATGATCCGGCGGAATACGCGCGGCTGATCGAGTCGGGCAAGAAGCAGTTCAAAGGCTCGGAGATCGCTGGCAAGACGCTTGGGGTGATCGGCCTCGGCGCCATTGGTTGCCGGGTGGCGGAGATGGGGATCAGCCTGGGCATGAAGGTGCTTGGCTACGACCCGGCTTTGTCGGTGGAGGCCGCTTGGCGCCTGCCCAACACGGTTGAACAGAAGGACAGCCTGGAATCGCTGGTGGCGGCGGCGGAATATGTGAGCCTGCACCTGCCTCTGCTCGATTCCACCAAAGGGCTGGTCAACGACGATTTGTTCGCGCTGGTAAAGCCCGGCGCCTGCCTGCTGAATTTCTCCCGCGGCGAAATTGTCGATGCCGGGGCGCTGCGGCGCGCGCTCGATGGCGAGCGGCTGCGGGTCTATGTCAGCGATTTTCCGCGCCTCGACCTCGCCGGCCGCGGCGATGTGATCAGCATGCCCCATATCGGCGCGAGCACCCGGGAGGCCGAGGAGAATTGCGCGGTGATGGCGGTCAACCAGCTTCGGGATTTCCTCGAAAACGGCAATATCCGCAATTCGGTGAACTTCCCGAGCCTGCAACTCGAGCGCAAGGCGGGCGCGGCGCCGGGAACCCGGCTGGCCATCGCCAACCTGAATGTGCCGAAGATGCTCGGCCAGATCACTTCGATTCTCGCCGACCGCGACATCAATGTGATCGACCTGCTCAACCGCAGCCGGGGCGACATCGCCTACAACCTGATCGATATCGAGCAGCCGGCTTCGCCCGAGGTGCTCGATGCCATGGCCACCATCGACAACGTCATCAAAGTCACAGCGATCTGATTATGAGCAAGCGCGTATACAACTTCGGCGCCGGCCCCGCCATGCTGCCCGGCCCGGTGATGGAAAAGGCGAAAGACGAATTTCTCGACTACCGCGGCATCGGCGCCTCGGTCATCGAGATCAGCCACCGCTCCGGCGATTTCATGGAGATCGTCGAAGCCACCGACGCCCTGCTCACCGAGCTTGCGGGGATTCCAGAAAACTACCGCATCCTGTATGTCCATGGCGGCGCCCAGATGCAGTTCTCGGCGATTCCGCTCAACCTGATCGGGCGCAATCCGGCGCGCAAGGCGGCTTATGTCGTATCGGGCAATTTCGCCGGGCTGGCGGCGAAGGAAGCCGCCCGCTACGGCGCGATCGATACCTCCCACAACAGCGGGGCGAGCGATTTCGACCGGATTCCAGACTTCGACCCGGCGGCGGTGGACGCGGATTCCTCCTACATCCACATCACCAGCAACAACACGATCTACGGCACCCGCTGGGGGGCATTCCCCGATTGCGGCGGCATTCCACTCGTGGCCGACATGACCTCGGAGTTGCTTTCGCGCCGCTTCGAGATGGACCGCTTCGGCGTGGTTTTCGCTTCATTGCAGAAAAACCTCGGGCCTTCCGGCCTCGCCGTGGTGATCATCCGCGAGGACCTGCTCGACCACGCCCTGCCCGAAACCCCCGGCCTGCTGAATTACCGCGCCTGCGCCGACAAGCATTCCCTCGCCAACACCATCAACACCTTCGCGTTGTACATGATGCGGCTCGTGCTCGAATGGCTGCGGGACGAGGGCGGCGTCGGGGCCATCGAAGCCCGCAACGCCGACAAGTCCGCCCTGCTCTACGATGTCATCGACCGCGGCGACTTCTATCGCGGCACCGCCCACCCGCCACACCGCTCGCATATGAACGTGACCTTCACCCTCGCCGACAACGATCTGCTCGGGGCGTTCCTGCGCGAAGCCGGCGACAACGGGCTGTATGCGCTGAAAGGCCACCGCAATGTCGGCGGCGCCCGGGCGTCGATCTACAACGCCATGCCAGTCGCGGGCTGCCGGGCGCTGGCCGAATTCATGCTCCACTTCGAGCGCAGCCGCGGCTGACAACCGGGCTGGGCCTGATGCGCTGCCTGGCATGTCCAACCCGCTCCGAATCATTCATTGCGATTGCGACAGCTTTTACGCCTCGGTCGAAGAGCGCGACAATCCCGCCTTGACCGGCAAACCGGTCGCGGTGGGCGGCCTGCCGGAAAAACGCGGCGTGGTCGCCACCTGCAACTATGTGGCGCGGAAATACGGCATCCATTCGGCGATGCCCTCGGCGACCGCGCGCCGGCGTTGCGCGGATTTGATCATCATCCGCCCAGACATGGAAAAGTACCGCGGCGTGTCGCGCCGGGTGCATGAAATTTTCCGCCGCCACACCGACCGGATCGAGCCGCTTTCGCTCGACGAGGCCTATCTCGATGTCAGCGGCTGCGAATCCTTCGGCGGCGACGCCGTGCGCATCGCTAGAGCGATCCGCGGCGCGGTTCGCGACGAGATCGGCATCACGATTTCCGCCGGCATCGCCCCCAACAAGCTGCTTGCCAAGATCGCCAGCGACTGGAACAAGCCCGATGGCCAGCATGTGGTCACCCCGGAGGCGGTGGCCGGGTTTGTCGCCGAGCTGCCGGTTGCCAAGCTGCACGGCGTCGGCAAGGTCACGAGCGCGAAGCTCGGCAAGCTCGGAATCGCGACCTGCGGTGATCTGCAAAAGCTGGAAGCCGGGGAATTGCGCGAACTTTTTGGCCAATTCGGCCTGCGCCTGCACCAGCAGTGCCGGGGCATCGACGAGCGACCGGTGCAGCCAAACCGGGTCCGCAAGTCGGTCAGCGTGGAAACGACCTATGCCCGGGATCTGCCGGACCTGCCGGCCTGCCTTGAGGAACTGCCCGGGTTGATCGCTTCGCTCAAACGGCGTCTCGAGCACCGGCCACAAGCCGCTGCGGTCCGCAAGCAGGTGGTGAAGATCAAGTTTCGCGATTTCAGCCAGACCACGGTCGAAATGGTGTCGGACTCGCTGGCGGCGGAGAATTTCGCGCAATTGCTGGCAACGGGCTTCGAGCGCGGCAACAAGCCCGTCCGCCTGCTCGGCGTCGGAATTCGACTGGCAAACGAGCCCCGGTCGGCGTAAACCCCCTCGCCGCTTCGCGCCACTCCCCCTTGACAGGGGGAGAGTTAGCCCCGCGCCGGTGCCGACTACCCGAACTCCCCTCCTTTTCAAGGAGCAGCCCCGAAGGGGCGGGGTGGTTGCGGGCAGACCGTTCAGCCTTTTTCCCGCTGATGGCGCTCGAAAGCCCGCATCTGCTCCGGGGTGGCTTCGGTTTGGAATTGTGCTTTCCAGTCGGCGTAGGGCATGCCGTAGACCATCTCCCTGGCGGCTTCATACTCGACTTCGTGCCCCCGGGACTCGGCTTCGGCCTTGTACCACTTCGACAGGCAGTTGCGGCAAAACCCGGCCAGTTCCATCAGTTCGATGTTCTGCAGGTCTTCGCGGCCGCGCAGATGCGCCACGAGCCGCCGGAAAGTGGCGGCCTCAACTTCGAGTTGCTGCTGGTTGTTCATAGATTTGACTCCGATTATTGCCATCGCCGTCTGGTGGGCTGTGTTCGGCGGGCGTGCGAGGCAGGAAGCCGAGCCCGAAGCCTACAGGGACGTATTCACGGCGTCCGCCGAACACAGACCACCAGACAGCGACTCATGCACGGTGACTCTTGTCTGTTGATTTAAGCTGGCGCTCCGCCGCGTTGAAGGCGTCGCGGATTGCCACATAGAGGTCTTCGTGGGCTGGATTGTCGTGCTTGCCCTGGTTGACCCGCACCTCCTTCTGGGGCGTGTGGATTTCCAGCCCCACCGAATAAACTTTGCCCTTGTGGCGGTTGTTGTGCGGCGAATCGAGCACCACCCGCCCGCTGATGATCTCCCCGCTAAAGCGTTCGAGCTTGGCGATGCGCTTGCGCACGGCCTCGCGCAAGGCGTCGCTTTGATCGATATTGTGGAAAAAAATCTGGAATTCGTTGGTCATCAATCGCGCTCCCTGGTTGGCTGGGCAACAGCGGCCAACTGGCTTTGCCATGACGCCATGGCAGCCGGGCGGCTGTTGCGGGGTGGTGAATGGATGGTTGCGGGATTGCCGTTGTCGGCGGAAAGGGCTGGCTGATCGCGCCCTGTGCCTGATCTTGCGGTGGGAAGAAAATCCAGCGCATCCCGGTTCCCTGTCTGCTGTGCTGTCAGCATAAACCTTCACGCGGACGCAGCGCAAGCGAGGTTGCTGGCTTCGACCCGTCGCCGCCTGGCTGGATGGAGTTCAGCGGGCGTGCGAGACAGGATGTCGAGCCCGAAGCCTCCAAGGACGGATTTACAGCTTCCGCTGAACTCCATCCAGCCAGGCGGCGACTCACGCTGTACCAGCCGCGGATCCCGCCATTTGCGTCTCTGCGCTGAGCGCTGCAGAGACAGAGAATATCCAAACGCCATGACCCCGCCGCATACGCTGGAATTGGCGGGGAAATCGTTGTATTTTCGATAATCGCTAAGGCATCGAGTCTGGCCTTATTCCAAAAAACATCGAAGGAGCAAACAACTCATGCAAGCACTGATTGAATTGAGAGGTTTTGGCAGGTTTCTGCTCGCGCCGCTGGCGGTGGTCGTCGCCGGGGGCTTTGCCGGGCCGGCCGCGGCCCAGGATGGGGCGGATCAGGCCGGAGTGACGCGCTATGT
>JAPOTO010000114.1 GCA_026709135.1 Gammaproteobacteria bacterium
CGGATTTACGGCGTCCGCTGAACGCCACCCAGCTAGACGGCGACGGATCGAAGCCACAACTTCGCTGCGCGCAGGCAGAATGACGGGCAAGATGGACTTCGCTTCACGTGCCATGACCATGATTTACAACGCAAAGCGATCAGACCCGAATACATGGAACAATCCCTGACCTACCGGGACGCCGGGGTCGATATCGACCGGGGCAACGCGCTCGTCGGGCGCATCGCCCCGATCACCCGCTCCACCGCGCGGCCGGAAGTCGTCTCTGGCATTGGCGGCTTCGGCGGACTCTGCGAAATTCCCGCGGGCTACCGCAAACCGGTGCTCGTCGCCGCCACCGATGGCGTTGGCACCAAGCTCAAGCTCGCCCTCGCCCTTGGCAGGCACGACAGCGTTGGCATCGACCTCGTCGCCATGTGCGTCAACGATCTCATCGTCTGCGGCGCCGAGCCATTGTTCTTTCTCGACTACTATGCCACCGGCGCGCTCGAACTCGCGGTCGCCGAAGCGGTCATCGGCGGCATCGGCGCCGGCTGCCGCGAGGCGGGCTGCGCCCTGATCGGCGGCGAGACCGCGGAAATGCCGGGCATGTACGGCGCCGGCGATTACGATCTCGCCGGATTCGCGGTCGGCGTGGTGGAGAAGGACGCGATCATCGCCAAAGAACGGGTGGCGGCCGGCGACCGCCTGATCGGACTCGCCTCCTCCGGGCCGCATTCCAATGGCTATTCGCTGATCCGGCGCATACTCGAAACCGGCGGCGGCGATCTCGGCGCGGGATTCCCCGCGCAAACCAGTGCCAAATCCAAGGCCAAATCCAACAAAAGCCCCGCCGGGCGCAGCCTTGGCGAGACCCTGCTCGAACCGACCCGGATCTATGTCCGCGCGGTCGCCGCGCTGGCGGCGGAAATCGAGGTTCATGGCCTGGCCCATATCACCGGCGGCGGCCTCAGCGAAAATCTGCCGCGGATGTTGCCCGCGGGAATGACCGCCAGGGTCGATACCGCAAGCTGGCGGCCGCCCCCAATCTTCGACTGGCTGCAACAGACAGGCAATGTGGCCCGGCGGGAGATGTTCCGCACCTTCAATTGCGGCGTCGGCATGGTCGCCTGCGTCGCCGCGGCGGACGAAGCCAAAGCCTTGGCGGTGCTGCGCGGGGCCGGCGAGGACGCCTTCCCCATCGGCGTGGTGGAAGCCGGCGGCGGGGAAGCCGCTGTCGAGTTGATCTGAAGGTTGGTGGCGCATGGCGGCGGACTGCGGCATCGTCGTGTTGATTTCCGGCAATGGCTCGAATCTGCAAGCGCTGATCGATGAATCCGGGCACCGGGGCTACCGGGTTGCCGGGGTCGTTTGCAACGAGCCCTCGGCATTCGGTCTGCGGCGCGCGGCCCGGGCCGGCATCCCGGCCGCGGTGGTCGAACACGGCGACTATCCCGAGCGCGCGGATTTCGACCGCGCCCTGCTGGCCGCGGTGGAAAAATTCGCGCCCGGGTTGATCGTCCTCGCCGGCTTCATGCGCATTCTCGGGCCGGCCTTCATCGAGGCCAGCCTCGGCAGGATGCTCAATATCCACCCTTCCCTGCTGCCAGCCTACCCGGGCATGCGCACCCACGCGCGGGTGCTCGCGGCCGGCGAGCGCGAGCACGGGGCCACGGTCCATTTTGTCAACGAGAAGCTCGATGGCGGGCCAATCGTCGCCCGCAGCCGCCTCATGGTGGGCGAAGACGACACCGCGGACAGCCTCGCCGCGAGGATTCGCCGGCTGGAGCACGCGCTGTATCCCCGGGTTGTCGGCTGGTACGCCGCGGGCAGGTTGCGGCTTGGCCGCGACGGCGGCGTCTATCTCGATGGCGCCAAACTGCCCACGACGGGGGTCGAGGCTTCCGAAGTCGCGGCTTCGATCCGTTGCCGCGGGGTTGGGGAGGACACAGCGGACGCCGTGAATACGTCCATGTGACCTTCGAAGCATCGTTGATGCCATCCATGGCGCAACTGCTCTGACCTCGACCAGCCCCGGCCTTGCCATCCGTGGCAAGGCGTTCGGCCCTCGAAAAGCGATGCTTTTCGTCTGCTTCGCAGACCGGGCCTCACCCCGTCTCGCACGCCCGCTGTATCCCCGCCATCCCCGCGGCGACTCAGATTGTCTTTCAGCGTGTAAACTAGCGGCTTCGTTGGGGAAGCGATTTGACATGACCGCCGGCACACCGCCTATTTTATTGATCAGCGACGACGAATCCGCTCGCCGCGAACTGGCCTTGAAGCTCGATTTTCTCGGCGAATCCGCGATTTGCGCCGACTCAAGCAACTGGCCCGCGGCGGCGGACGGGCGCAAGCCCGAAGTCGTCTTGCTTGGGCCTTGCCAAGGGCACCCCAAGCGGGAATTGCTGGTGGCGCTCGAGGGTGCCTTGCCACTGGCCGCCATCGTCCTGCTCGACAACGGCGAAATCCCGTCATCCCTTCCGGCCGGCCTGGGCGCCCGCATTTTCGCCGAGCCCGGCGCGGCGGCGGACTTCCGCCATCTGCTCGATGTGCTGCACAAGGCGCGGCTGTGCCACGAGTGGCTGAGTGGCGCGGCGGACTGCGAAATCTCCCGGGGCCTGGCTGCGGCGCAGGGCTTGATCGGCAACAGCCCGGCGATCCGGCGCATCCGGGAAATCGTCGCCCGGCTCGCCGATTCCGAGGTCAGTGTGCTGATCACCGGGGAATCCGGCACCGGCAAGGAGATCGTCGCCCGCAACCTGCACCGCATATCCGGTCGCGAAGGCAAGCCCTTCGTGCCGGTGAATTGCGGCGCCATCCCCGGGGAACTGCTCGAAAGCGAGTTGTTCGGACACGAGCGCGGCGCTTTCACCGGCGCGGTCGCGAGCACCGTGGGCCGTTTCGAGCGCGCCAACGGTGGAACCCTGTTCCTCGACGAAATCGGCGACATGCCGCTGGGCATGCAGGTCAAGCTGTTGCGGGTGCTCGAGGATGAAAGTTTCGAGAAGGTTGGCGGCGTGCGCTCGATCCATACCGATGTGCGGATTTTGACGGCGACCCACAAGAACCTCGAAGAGGCGATCGCCCGGGGCGAGTTTCGCGAGGATCTGTATTACCGCATCAATGTTTTTCCGATCGAAATGCCCCCCTTGCGCGAGCGGGCCGGGGACATTCCCCCGCTGCTGAATGAATTGATCCGCAATCTCGAGACCGCAGGCAAGGGCTCGGTGCGCTTCAATTCCGCCGCCATCGAAGCAATGTGCGCCTGGTCCTGGCCGGGCAATGTGCGCGAACTCGCCAATCTCGTCGAGCGCATGGCGATTCTGCATCCGCACGGAATCGTCGGCGCCAGCCAACTCCCGGAAAAAATCCGCGATGGCGCGGCATCCCCGGCGCAACCCACGGCGCCCGCCCCGGAAATCGAGCCAACCACGGCCATGCCCCCGGTCCACGGCCTCGACCTGAAACAGTATCTCGCCAATCTGGAAAAGGACTTCATCGAACGCGCCCTGCGCGACAGCGGCGGCGTGGTCAAACACGCCGCCGAGCGCCTGCGGCTGCGCCGCACGACCCTGGTTGAGAAGATGCGGCGATACGGCCTCGGCCCGCGCCGCGCGGAATGAACGGGCGGGAATACTCGTTCAGGCCGAGTTGCGGGCGGCGTTGATGTTGCCGAACATGCAGCGGATGATCATTTTTTCGTAGCGGGCGCGGGCGGCTTCGTCGAGTCCGTCGCGGTTGACCTGGATGAAGGCGAATTGCTGGATGACGAGCAGCGGAAGCACGATGCGGCGGCGCAGCTCGATGCTGAGGCGGCTGGCGGGGTGGTCTTCGAGCAGCTTCCGCTGGCCGGAGATTTCGAGCACCATTTCGCGGCTCAGCCGGAATTCCGCGCGGATCAAGCGCCAGAATTCGCCGAACCGCGGATGTTTGGCCAGGTAGGCGGTCAAGTCGAAATTGGCCTTGCTCATGCTCTGCATGCTGTTGCCAATCAAAGTACGGAAAAAGCGGTTGCGCTGGTACAGCTCCTTCAGTTCGCCGAGCTTGCCGGCATCGGCGAGTTGCTTGAGCGCGGCGCCAAGCCCGTAAAAGCCCGGCACGTTCTGGCCGAGCTGCCCCCAGGCGCCGACAAAGGGAATCGCCCGCACCTCCTCGAATTTCCAGGCTTCGCGGCCGCCCCGCCGCGAGGGGCGGCTGGCGATGTTCGACTGGCTGTAATAGCTCATCGTGCTCATCTGCTCGAGATAGGGCAGGAATTGCGGGTGCGACTTGAAGCGCTGGTAGTGCTCAAAGCTGATCGCCGAGAGGCTTTCGAGCAATTTCCGCTGGTTGGGGTCGATCTCCCTTTCCGGGCGCTCGTAGAGGTTGTTTTCCAAGCCCGCGGCGAGCAACTGGCGCAGATTGTGCCGCGCGGCCTCGCGGGTGCCGTAATGCGAACTGATCGTCTGGCCCTGCACGGTCAACTGGATCTGGTTGCTTTCGATGTTTCTGCCGAGGGCGGCGTAGAAGCGGTAGGTGCTGCCGCCGCCCCGGGCCGGCGGGCCGCCCCGGCCATCGAAGAAGTTCACTTCCACGCTGGCCGCGCGGGAGGCCCGGGTGATGTCTTCCTTGGATTTGAAGATCGACCAGTTGGCGGTGACATAGCCGCCGTCCTTGGTGCCATCGGAAAAGCCGAGCATGACGGTTTGCCGGCAGCCGCGGCGCCGCAGGTGTTCGCGGTAAACCGGATTGGCATACAAACTCGCCATGAATTCGCCGGCCTGCTCGAGATCGGCGATGGTTTCAAACAGCGGCACGATATCCACGCTCGGCCGCTCCCAGCCGCTGCCCCGCAGCAAAGCCATCAGCGTGGCGACATCGAGCGGCCCCCGGCAATTGCTGATGATGTAGCGGTGGCAGGCGAGTTCGCCGTTCCGCGCCTGGATTTCCCGCATCAGCGCCAGCGATCCCATGGTGTCGGCGAACAGGGGATCGCCAGCCGCTGATTTGGGCCCAGGCCAGTCGAGCGCTTGATCGAAGCGCAGCAGCCAATCGGCTTTCGCCGCCGGGTCGAGCTTGTCGAAACCCGCCGGGAAGCGGCCCGGATTCAATTCCACCGCCTCGGCGAGCCCGGCGGCGAGCACCCGGGAATCTTGGCGGATGTCGAGGCTGGCGAAATGGAAGCCGAAAATGCGCACCTTGAGCAAGAAGGCGTCGAGCGAGTCGAGATAGAGCGATTGGTAGCGCGAGCGCACGATTTCGCGGATTTCCCCGAGTTCGGCGATCAATTCCGCCGGCGAGCCGAAGGCGGCATCGAGTTCGTTGACAATTTCGCGGTGGAAACTGCGCTCGATCGCCTCAAACCTTTCGTAAACCCCGGCGAAACTGAGCCGGCGCTTGAGCCGGCGGACGTCCTTGTGGTAGCGGCGAATGATCAGATTGCGCAATTTCGCCGCGACTTGCGCGGTGGTTTCGGGCCGCACGAGGGGATTGCCGTCGCGGTCGCCACCGGGCCAGAAACCAACGCTGAGCAGTTGTGGATTGGACTTGTAGCCACCCTCGAACTGTTCCGCGAGGCGGCGGTGTATGCGGCCGATGGCGGGGTAGAAGATATTGCCGAGATACCAGCCGAGGTTGACGGCCTCGTCGAGCGGCGTTGGTTTTTCCTTGTTGAAAAAAGGCGTGTTGCCGAGTTGCTGCAGCAAACCGCGCGCCCGGGCGATGTCCTGGGCGCGGATCGCGTCGGTCAGGTCGGTGATGATCGCGAGCACCTTGCCCGGATAGAACTGGGTGGGATGCGCGGTGAGGGTGACCCTGGCGCGGAAACGTTCGAGCAGTGCGAGCAGCTCGTCGGCGAGATTGTCCGCGACGGCGGCCTGGGCAAGGCGGTGCAATTCGTTGCGTTGCGCGGTTTGGTGAATCCGGTCGAAAGCGGCGTCTTCGAGGGCGTCGACGAGCACGATCTGGCGTTCGACGTACTGGATCACCTTGAACAGGAAGGCGGCCCTGCCGTCCTCGTCGAAGTCCGGGCGGTGGCTGGCGAAAAATCCATTGAGGATTTGTTCCGGATCGACGCCGGCGTCGAGCCCTTCCCGGCACGCCTCCCCGAGCAATGGCAGCAGCACGCCGGTTTGCTGCACGGCGTCGAGCGGCAGGGTCAGGAACAGGCCGTTGTAAAGCTGGTAATTCAGCTCAACGAGATCGTGGTAGTCATTGCCGACAGATTGAATGGACATGCCGCCCTCAAAACTCGCGGCGCACCGTCGCCTCTGCTATAACAGCCGTTTCCATTCTGGCTGAGAAACCACGGCATGAGATTTATCTCAAACTCCGGTTGCTTGGTGGCGGCAACTGAATGCTTTGCGAATTGGTGCATGCCTTCCCTGGCGCGACGCTTCTGGCCTCGCCAGCTCCCTGTCTCGACATCCATGTCGAGCCGTTCGGCCCTTGAAAAGCGTTGCTTTTCATCGGCTGCGCCGACCGGGCCTCACCCTTCCACTTACCGCCGCGCTCCCTCGATGCCAGAATTGAGAGTGATTGCAGTGATGGGCAGCCGCGGCGCACGGTCCGCGGGCGCATTGTAACCCACGAGCCGGAGCCGGTCCGAGATGTCGTTCCTTGCCATCCTGGTTTTGCTTGTCACCGCCGCGAGCGCCTGGCTGCCGCTGGTGGCAACTCGGCACTGGCGCGGTGCTTGGCGGGCCGCCGCGCTGGCGCCATTGTTCATTGGCTTGTTGTTGCTCGTGGCGATGCTGGCCGAGCGCGCCGCGGCACCATCCGGCGGAACGCTGTGGCAACTCGCGGCTTTCGCCTGGGCGATGGGGACGATGGTTTACATGGTCGCGGCGCTTACGATCAAGTCGATCCTGAACAAGCCGAGGGGCTAACCACAGCCGGGCCGGCAATCAAAGCGTTGCTAGACCGAGAAGGAAAAACGCCACGGTCGCCATGGCGGCGCAGCACAGCGCGTAGGGCAGTTGGGTCCGCACATGGTCGATGTGGTCGGTTGCCGAGGCCATCGAGGCGACCACCGTGGTGTCGCTGATCGGCGAGGCGTGGTCGCCGAAAATCGCCCCGGAAAGCACCGGGGCGAGGAAAAAGCCCGGATTGACGCCGAGTGAAAGCGCGACTTGTACCGAGAGCGGAACCATGATGGCGAAAGTGCCAAAGCTCGAACCGATGGAAAACGCCGTGAACGCCGAAAGCAGGAAGAGCAGCGGCGGCAGCAGCACCAACGGCAGCGCCCCGCTGGCGAGTTGGGCGATATAGCTCCCGGTGCCCAGCGCGTTGGCGACATCGCCAAGCGCGAGCGCGAACAGCAGGATGACCGCCACCGGCAGCAGCCCGCCGGCGCCGCGCAGAAAGGTCCGCATCAATTCGTCGATGTGGCTGCGCCGGTCGAGCAGCACGAGCAGCCAGCAGCAAGCCAGCGCGAGCAAAACCGCCCACAGCACCGAAGTCGAACCCGAGCCGGCGAGAATGTCGCCGTCGCCGGTAATATACAGCGCCGCGGGCATGCTCAGCACCATCACGGCGATCGGCGCGATCATGTAGCGCGCCCTGCCCTGGCCGCCGCCGTCTTCCTGGCTCGACAGAATCGCCGGATCCACCATCGGCGTGGCCTTGGGCCAGAGCAACTGCCCATCCGCGGTGCGCGCCTCGGCCCGGGCCATGGGGCCAAGGTTCAGATTGCGCCAAATCGCGAACGCGCAAAACACGATGGCGAGGATCGGATAGAAATTGAGCGGTATCGCCGTCAGAAAGACATCGATGGGATTGTCCACCGCTGTCGAGGCAAGCAGCCCGAGCACGATGGCGCCCCAGGCGTTGAGCGGCACCAAAATGCAAACCGGCGCCGAAGTGGAATCGATGATGTAGGCCAGCTTTTCCCGGGAAATGCGGTAATGGTCGAACAGCGGCCGCGAAATCGCCCCGGCGACGAGCAGGGTGAGGTTCGACTCGACAAAGACGACGATGCCGGTGAACCAGGCGAGCCACTTCGCCCGCCAGCCATTGTTGACCCAGGCGCTTTGTTCGAGCAGGCGGATGAAGCCGCGCACGCCCCCGCTCTGTTCTATGGTGGCGATGAGGCCGCCGATCACCAGGGTGAAAACCAGCACCCGGGTGTCGCCCGCGTCGCTGAACACATTGATCAGGCCATCGAGGGCCAGCGGCAGCGCCCGCAGCGGATCGATCAAGTGTAGCAGGCAGAACCCGGCCCAGATGCCGATCCCCAGCGAAATGACAACCTGCCGCGTGGCGATGGCGAGCAGAATCGCCAGCAGCGGCGGCAGGATCGACAGGGCGTTCGGCTCGTAGGTCGCCAATTCGGGGCTCCGCCAGTTGCCGCCGCGCGGTGGCTCCTACTGCCCCAGGCTGGCCATGGTGATCACGAAGGCGCGGATCGCCTCGGCGTCGGACTCATCGAGCACTTCCCCCCAGGACGCCATGCCGGAATCGGCGAGTTCGCCCTCCATTACCACGGCGTGCCAAGCCTCGGCGTCGCCGAGCATGGCGCTCATGCGCAGGTCGGGATAGGTGTCGAGCCGGATCGAAACCGCGAATGGACCGTGGCAGACCATGCAATTGCGGTTGTAGGCCGATTCGCCCTGGGCGATCATTTCATTGCTGGCGTCGGTCTGGGGCACTTCCAGCGGCGCGGCTTCGGTCCCGGTGAGTTCCGGCATGGCCGGCAGCGAAGCGTCGCCACCGATGCGGTAGACGAGCAGGCGCGAATTGTTGGTGGAAAGGTCGGTGGTCGCCACCGCCGCGCCCGGCCCCTCCGCCGGCAAAGCGGGCGAGCCCACGAGTTGGGCGATGTATTGCTCGCCGCCGACGAGGAAAGTCGAAGGCGCCGCCATGACGCCGGCCTGGGTCAGGCCAGTCCACAGCCGCTCGCCGGTGGCGTCGTTGAAAGCCGAGAATTCGCCGGCGCGGTTGCCTTGGAACACGAGCCCGCCCGCCGTCGCCAGCACGCCGCCGGCGCTCGATCCGCCCGGATGCACCACCCGCCAGACCTCCTCCTGCGCCAGCGGATCCCAGGCTTTGAGCATGGCGGCGTTCACCGGCGCATCGGGCAGGCCCATCATGAAGGTGATGCCGCGGCCGAAATCGATGCCGGTGTTCCAGCCATCCGGGTCAACGACGAACTCGGCGTCGCTAACATAGCCGAGAAAGTTCTCGGTGACCGGGATGTAAACGAGATTGGTGCGCTGGCTGAAGGCCATCGGATACCAGTTGTGCCCACCCAACGGCCCGGGCATCACCAGGGCGGGCTCGCCGGTGCGGTCGTAGCGCGCTTCGGGCATTTCCACCGGACGGCCGGTTTCCGGGTCGATGTGGCTCGCCCAGTTGACCGGGGTGTAGGGCTCGGCGGAGAGGAATTCGCCGGTGGCGGCGTCTAGCACGTAGAAAAAGCCGTTCTTCGGCGCCTGCATCACCACGCGGCGGGGCTCGCCGTCGATTTCGAGATCCGCGAGCATGATGTGCTGGGTGGCGGTGTAGTCCCAGGTTTCCGCGGGTACGGTCTGGTAGTGCCAGACATAGCCGCCGTCGTCCGGGTCCAGCGCGACGATGGAAGTGAGGAAGAGGTTGTCGCCGCCTCCGGGGCTGCGCAGGGTCTGGTTCCAAGGCGAGCCGTTGCCGACGCCGATGTACAGCAGGTCGAGCTCGGCGTCGTAGGCCATGGCGTCCCAGACGGTGCCGCCGCCGCCAAGATTCCACCATTCGCCGGTCCAGGTGTTGGCGGCGGCGGTCATCACATCGCTTTCATAGCCATCGGCGGGATTGCCGGGGACGGTGTAAAAGCGCCAGACCCGCTCGCCGCTGTTGGCGTCATAGGCGGTGACGTAGCCGCGCACACCGTACTCCGCGCCGCCGTTGCCGATCAGCACCAGGCCCTTGACGACCCGCGGCGCGCCGGTGATCGTGTACGGAAGGGCGGGGTCGGTGGTCATCGCCTCCCATTCGAGGCTGCCATCGGCGGAATCAATCGCCACCAGGCGCCCGTCGATGGTGCCGACGAAAACCTTGCCATCCCACACCGCGACGCCGCGGTTCACCACATCGCAACAGGCGTCGCGCCCTTTCGCGCGGTCAACCTGTGGATCGTACTTCCACAGCGGCTCGCCGCTCGCGGCGTCGAAAGCGTACACCATGCTCCAGGCGGTGGAGATGTACAGCGCGCCATCGACGGCGATGGGCGTGGCCTCCTGCCCGCGGCTGGTGTCAACCTCGGCATACCAGGCCAGCCCAAGCTGATCGACATTGTCTTGGTTGATCAACTCAAGCGGGCTGTAGCGCTGCTCGTCATAAGTCCGCCCATAGGACATCCAGGCACCGGGCTCGGCATCCGCGCCAACAAGCCGCGCCGCATCCACCGCGGCCCCATAATCCTGCGCCAGTACCTGGGCGCCGGACATCAGACCGACCAGCAGGGCCAAGGCCCGAAACTCAAACTTGATCATCTTGTTCATCATCAAAGAACCATCATTGCCACCAGCGGCCAAATACTGGCACAACTTTTTATTTTTTTCCATTTTGGCCCGGTCGCTTTCCTTCGTTCCCGCCCACGCCCTTCAAGCACACATTCTGACGATGCACAGAGACGCCAGCGGCGGCTTTGCGCAGCCGGCCCACGAAAATACGCAACACGGGCCGGAGTACGCAATCCACCGCACCAGCCGCATCCGCGCCGCAATGCCACATGGACAACCGCGCGGCCTTGCGTCCCGGTCGCCACACTCCCCGCACTTAAAGCCATAAGACCGTAAGATTACAAGATCGAACTTGACCACACTCCGAACCAAGAATAGTATTTCGCAAGCAAAAGCTCACTTGGGTTCCGGTGCTTGGCATTGGTAACTAATTCGTGCCTGCCCAAACTTGGAACGAAAGTGAAGGTGTATTTTTTTCATCCGAATTATGTGATATGCATGGGGAATATTTCGTGTCAAATTCCTATTCGCTTTTTTGAATCT
>JAPOTO010000208.1 GCA_026709135.1 Gammaproteobacteria bacterium
TTCGAGCGAGTCGGCAACACCGATACGCAAGTATCAACCGCCCCCGTCCTCACCCCGGAAACCGGCAGCCTGCGCTTGCCGCTCGCGGAATTCCGCGATGCATCCGCAAGCTTGTGCTTCCGCGCCGAACTTCGGGGAACAAGCGCTTCCGGCAACTGGATGGATTCGGCAACGTGGACCCTCTCTGCCGGTGCCACGAAAGACTGCGGGCCAGCTTCCGGCGAGATGCCTTTCGTGGAAGCCACAACCCGCATCCTGCGGATTCCACACGGCGAAATCCTCACCGAAGATGGCATGCGCTGCTTCACCGCCGAACTGCAAGCGAGCGAGGACTATCAACATTGGACCCTGCTCGCCGGCAACTACCGGAGCTGCCAGTAAGCGGGTTTCGCGCCGCGCCCCATTTCGCGCTCTATTTCGCAGCCTATTTCGCGCCCCGGGGCTCCAGTTCGTGATAGTCTCGGCGGCTGAATTGTGGAGGGTGTTGCGATGGGCAGATGGTTATTGGCGCTGCTGCTGCTGGCGGTTTCCGCGCATTCCGCGCAGGCGCAGCAGGGAGACGATGGGCAGCACGGGGACGACGATATGGCTTCGCCGATTGATGGCGTCAGCAGCCGCTTCATTGAAAGCAATGGCATCCGCATGCGGATTTTCGAGGCGGGCGATTCCGGGCCGCTGGTGTTGATGGCCCATGGCTGGCCCGAATCCTGGTACAACTGGCGGCACCAGTTAACCGCCCTGGCCGGCGCCGGCTATCGCGCCGTCGCCCCGGATATGCGCGGCTACGGCGGCACCGACGCGCCGCCCGATGTGGACGACTACGACATCATCGACCTCACCGATGACATGGTCGGCATTCTCGACGCCCTCGGCGAAGAAACCGCGGTGATGGTTGGCCACGACTGGGGCGCCATCGTCGCCTGGCACGCGGTGGTGCGCCACCCGCAACGCTTCAACGGCCTGATCGCCATGAGCGTGCCCTACGGCGGCACCGCCGGGCGCTCGCCGATGGAGGGCTGGCGCGAAACCTGGGGCGAGAACTTCTATTACATCCTCTATCACAACGAACCCGGCGGTGTGGCCGAGGCCGAGTACGACAGCGACCCCCGCGGCTTCCTCAGCCGCTTGTACCTTTCCCCCGATTCGCCCCGCCAAGCCCCGCTGATCACCGACCCGCACCGCTCCGCCGGCGGCTGGATTGGCCGCCTCGGCGCGCCAATGGGGCTGCCCGACTGGCTGGGCCAGGAGGATCTGGACTACATCGTCGGCGAGTTCGAGCGGGCGGGTTTCCGCGGCGGCATCAACTACTACCGCAATTTCCACCGCAACTGGGAAATCAGCCTCGATTATGAAAGCGACCGGGTCACCGTGCCGACGCTGTTCCTGGCCGGTTCCCGGGACATCGTGATCGGCGGCGCAAGCGCCGAGCAGTTGACCGCGTTGATGTCCCGGGCCACCGACGACCTGCGCGGCGTGGTGCTCATCCCCGGAATCGGCCATTGGGTGCAGCAGGAAGCCCCGGAAGAGACCAACGCCGCCATGCTGGAGTTCCTCGGCAGCTTGGATTTGTAGCCGCTGCCTACCAGCACACGGACTTCAGGATTTTTCCCGCGGGTGGTACACTCCGCCCATGATTGCCGAAATCAAGGAACCCTGGGTCTGGGCGCCGTTGCGCGAGATGCCCGCTGGGGCCCCGGACTGGGCGCTTCCCGGGCAGGCTGAGCAGGAGGCCGCCTGGGCCCGCAGCCGAGAATTGCTCAAGGCGGACGCCGCGAAAGAGCGTTTCGTCAACGGCTGGCTGCGCGAGCGCGTGCGCGCCTTCGCCATTGAAACCGGACAGATCGAAGGGCTGTACACGCTGCGCCGGGGCGTTACCGAACAACTCGTGGCGGAAGGCTTTGCCGGTGTCGTCGGCGCCCACACGCATGAGTCCATCGAAGATGAGACGATCCGGGGCCTGCTGCAAGACCAGGAAGCCGCCTACGACATGATGTTCGAGGATGTGGCGAGCGGTCGCGCGCTTTCAGAGTCGATGGTCAAGAGCTGGCACCAGTTGTTGACGCGCCATCAGGCGACCGTCACGGGGCTCGATTTGTACGGACGCCGCGTCGCCGTGCCATTCAAAACCAAGGGAATGTGGAAGATTCGGCCAAACAATCCGCGCCGCTTGGACGGGCATGTCCACCAATATTGCCCACCGGAGCATGTGCAGGCCGAGATGGACCGCTTCTTCGCCCTGTACCGTGCAATCCGCGAATGCGAATATCCGGTGAATGTGGAAGCCGCCTGGCTGCACCACCGCTTCGTGCGCACGCATCCTTTCCAGGACGGCAACGGCAGAACTTCGCGCCTGCTCATGGCCTGGGCCTTCATCAAGCGGTCATTGCCACCCCCGGTCATCACCGCCCAGGGCAAGCCGGATTATATTGACGCGCTGGAGTCTGCCGACGCCGGTGACTTGAAAGCATTTGCCGACCATATCGGATTGATTTCGCTTACCTCGCTCAACAGCGCGAACCAACTGGCCAGCCGAGCGCTCGCCGGTAAACTCAACCGCGCCAACGGCAACGGCGGGCGCACCATCGGCGACACCTACCATCCCCCACTATCCGAATAACCCGCCAAGCGGGTTTTCGGCAAATGAATCAAGCCATCAGCGCTGCGGCGCCGGCCACGGCCCGGTTGATGTGCTCCTGGGTGTTGTAAATCGTCGGGCACAGCCGCAGGCCGCCGGTGGGGGCGCCGGCGATGCCATACTCCGTGTACAGTCGGTTGACCACATTGCCGCTTGAGGCGGGGTCGAGCCTGGCGATGCAAACGCCGTGGCTGAGCGCGGGCGAAATCGGCGTCAGCAAGTCCAGGCCGGCCCCGGCAAGCCCCTGTTTCAGGCTTTGCGCGAGTTGCCCGATCCGCCGCTCGATCCGCTGTGGCCCGATCAGGTCATGCAGTTGCGCGGCAACGCCAAGCCCGGCGAGTGCCGCGTCGTCGCGCTGGCCGAGCGATTCGAACTTGCGCGCGCCAGCCAGCGAGGTCTGCGCCCCATCTCCCCAGCCCGGCGCGACCACCGACGGCCAGATTGCCGGGATTTTGTCCTGGCGCACATACAGCAGGCCGACTTCCTTCGGCCCCATATACCACTTGTGGGCGCTGGCGGCATACGAATCGACGCCAAGCCCGGGCAGATCCACCGCCATGGCGCCCCAAGTCTGGGCGCCGTCGAGATGGACATGAATCCCGCGCTCATGGGCGATGTGGGTCAATTCCGCCACCGGCAGCTTGATCCCGCTTACATTGGAAACGTGGGTGATCGCCAGCACCCGGGTATTGTCGCGGAGTTCGGCGGCGAAGGCGTCGACGAGTTCTTGCGCGGACTGCGGCTGCTCGGGTGTTGCCACCTTGCGCAGCGAGAATCCATGGCGGGCGGCGCGCACCTCCCAGGCAACGTGGTTGGTGGGGTGGTTCTGGTCCCAAATCAGCACATCGCCGCCGGCGGAGAGCGGAATGCCGGAATTGATGATGTTGTTCGCCTCCGAAGTGTTGCGCACCAGGGCGATTTCATCGGCGGATGCGTTCAACTGCGCGGCCACCCGGGCTCGGGTGCTTTCCAGCAGGGCGGCGAATTTATCGCGGTTGTTGAACGAGCAATCGCGGTCGATGTCGGCGGTGAGCAGCGCCACGTTTTCCGCCACCGCGAGGAAGGAGGGGCACAGATTGGCGGCGTTCATCGGTACCGCGCTTTCGGTGAACGAAAACTGGGCGCGCACGAGTTCCCAGTAGGACTCGCTAGATTCACTATCGCCGGGCGCCGCGAGTTGCCGCTGGGCCTCGGCGGCGTCGGTCCCGCCCCTGAGCCCGCCCCCGGCCAGCATCAATGCGCCGGAGGCCCGCAGAAAATCGCGTCTAGTATGGGAAGTTTTCATCACAAACACCTCGCAGTTGCCACTTAGACCACCCGTTTTTCCCGCAGCAAATCGATATCCGCCCGGCTGTAGCCAAGCTCTTCCATGATCTTATCGGTGTGTTCGCCAAGCACCGGTGCCCGCTCGCGAATTTCACCCGGCGTTTTCGACAGCTCCACCGGGGTCTTCATAACCGGCGCGGGCCGCTCCAGGCCGGGGTAATCCACCGCCTGCAACATGCCCCGGGCGGCGACATGGGGGTCGTCGAGCACCTCCTGTGGCGACATCACTGGCCCCGCGGGCAGCCGCGCCTCCTCCATCGCCGCAAGCACTTCCGCGCTGCTGCGCTCGGCGCACCAGCGCGCCAGCCGCTCGCTGACAACCGCGCCATGGTCGCCCCGGGAAATATCGTCCTTGAAGCGCGGGTCCTCGAGCCAATGATCCTCCCCCATCAAATCGGCGAAACGCTTGAACAGCGGCCCGCCGATGGTTTGCACGAGCACCCAGCCATCCTTGGTGCGGAAAGTATCCGCCGGCGCCGCGGTTTGGGAGCGGTTCAAGCTCGCGACGCGGTCGCGTTTGATGGCGTGCTGCTCGATCAGCGTGCCATTCATGATCGTCAGCGCGGTGTTGAACAGCGAGCCTTCAACGATCTGCCCCCGGCCGGTCTTTTGCCGCTCGTGCAGCGCCGCCATCGTGCCGAAAGCGGCCAGGCTGGCGGTGCCGAAATCGACCCATGGCCCCCAGGCCCGCACCGGCTGCTCCGGGGTGCCGGTTAGATACATGCAGCCCGACATGGCTTGGCCGAGGCCGTCGAAACCCACGCGGTTCGCGTAGGGCCCGCCCCGACCGAAGGCCGAAATCATCGTCAGGATGATGTCGGGCCGGCTCTGGATCAGGCTGTCGTAATCGAGCCCCATGGCGCGCAGCGTGTCGGGTGGCAGATTGGCCACCACCACATCGACCGTGGCCACGAGCCGGCGGACGATTTCCCGCCCCTCGGGCTTCATCGGATTGAGCGTCATGGACCGCTTGTTGCGGCCCATCTGCATCATCATCGCCCCGTCGCCCGCCTCGGTGACCGGCGACAGGAAGCGGTCCTCCGAGCCATCCACCTTCTCGACGCGAATCACCTCCGCGCCCATATCCCCAAGCAGCGTCGCGCAAAACGGCCCGGCGATATACCGCCCGAAATCCAGCACCCGAATGCCTTGCAGAACTTTGCTCATGTGAATCGGACCTTTGTCGGCACCGGCAATTCCCGCCGCGGCGGATGATACCATCAGCTGGCGAATTCGATGATTTGCGCCATCGCAATCGGTGGCACATCTTGGATTTATCGCCGTCGCCTTTGGGGTTGTTGTCGAGGCTTGCCGAGAATCCGGCGGCCAGGTACTGTACACTAGGAATGTACAGAACTTGCGAACAGGTGGAATCAACATGAAGAAGATGGCGGCGACGCAATTCAAGGCGCGTTGTCTGCGGGTGATCAAGCAGATGAAGGCCGACCGGCAGCCAGTCACGATTACCAATCGTGGCGAGCCTGTGGCGGTGTTGTCACCAATGCCCCCCACCGGCGGCAAATCGCCGGTGGGGGCGCTGCGGGGATCAGTGCTCAGTTTCGATGATCCTTTCAGCCCCGCCGCGCAACCATCCGATTGGTCCGTAAACCAGTGATACTTCTCGACACGCATGTCCTGGTTTGGACCGTGAGCGGAAATCCACGGCTCGGCGGTCGGGCAATCGAGATGGTCGAAAAGGCGGCTCGTGATGATGCGGTTCTGGTTTCCGCGATAACGCCTTGGGAAATTGCCCTGCTCACAGAAAAAGGCCGCTTGAAATTGGGGCGGGAGGTTGGTTCGTGGCTCAATGCGGCGCTCGGTCTGCCCGGTTTTCGAATTGCGCCCATCGAGCCCGCGTTGGCGGTGGACAGCGTTCGGCTGCCAGGCGGGTTTCACGCCGACCCCGCCGACCGGCTCATCATCGCCACCGCCCGTTTTTTCGGCATCCCATTGCTAACCGCCGATAAAGCCATACTCGACTACGCCGCCGATGGGCATGTTCAGGCCGAAAACGCCTGCGACTGAGTCGAGCCGATGACCTGTGGCGAAGTATCGCAATGTCTGCCCTATTCCGCAGCTTCAGGAGACAATCTGTGCTGATCGGACGATTGGGAGGGGGGGATAGCCGATTGTCCGGTAGACCGAAAATGGCTCCTGTGCCACAATCCCCGCTTGGTCTGGCGGGCGCGGTGAATCATGGCGAAAAATCTGGAAACGGTTTGGGACAACAAGCCGGGCTTTGATCCGGTCGGGGGCAAGTTCATCAAACTCGATCTCGATCTCTGGCTGAAAGAGCAGGATATCTTGAAGGAAGCCGAGGCGGATGGCAGGCAGAACAAACCCGCCGCCAACGAGCCCTTGGCGGGTACTCCAAGCAAGATCATCACCTGGGTGAATCAAAGGGGCAGGATTTGCCGGCAGAATGTCGGTGGATGGCTGAACGATCTGGAACGAAACCTGACTGATATGGAAGATCACGAGGGATTGAAGGTTCAAGTTGACCAGGTTGAAGAGACTCTGAATGACGCCGAACTCGATCTCGAAGGCAAGGTCAGGGAGCAGAGGGGTCGTCTCGCGGTTCAGTTGGATGCGGTTCGCCAAGCCAAGCTTGATTACGAGGCGTTTCGCAGCGAATCGGGGCTGCGCCGTTTGCCGGATTATTCGGGACGCAAGACCGCGCTCAGATACATCATTTTCTTCTTTTGCCTCGAACTTATCCTGAACGCCACCTCCCTGATGGATGCCAATCCGTTTGGGCTGGTTGGCGCAATCGTGCAGATGGCGCTGATCTGCGCGGTGAACATACTGATCATGGGCTGGTGCATGGGTGGCTTGCTTCGCCTAGCTCATCACGTCAAGCCGATCAAGAGCTGGTTCTTCGGGTTTCTGGCCTGCGTCGTGGTGGTATTGGTGGCGGGTTTCAATATGGCCGTGGGCCATTTCCGCGACAGCATGCAAGCGATTCTCGATGACCCGAGCGCGGACATTTTCGCCGTGGGCAGCGACACTTTCGTCAGATTCGCCGAGGGCCCGGTGGCTTTCGAATCGTTTCAATCCGCTCTGCTGGCGTTGCTTGGATTTCTGTTTTTCTGCGTTTCCGCATGGAAATGGTTGAGCCGGGATGATCGATATCCAGAGTATGGGCAAAAACACAGGCAGCTTCAGGAAATACAGGATGATTACAGGACGCGGTTTGAAAGCGCGGAGAATCAACTGAATGATGTATTCAAGAAGTATGAGGCCAAGCTTGAGGATATTCGCCATAAACTGAGGGCCCAGCAGACCAGGTGGAAAGAACATCGCGTTAAAGGCAATGCGGTTGTGGCGGATTTTTCCACCAACCTGAAGCAATATCAGCATGACCTGAATCAGCTTTTGGGAGCGTACATCTCGGCCAACCTAAAGGCCCGGACCGAACCCCCGCCCGCTTGGTTTTCCGAAACGGTTGAGGTCGATCAGGAGATCCTCATTCCCCCGGATTTCACTGTGCCGGAGCAGACAAGCCTTGGCGATGTGGCGGGCCGGATAGACAAAGCCATCAAAGACCTGCAAAAGATGTTCAAGGAGCACAGAAAGGAGTTTCCGACTCTTGAAGAGGCCATGGGCTACCACGCCGGCGCCACCCGGGAAGCGGCCTGATGGGGGCAATCGGCACAATCATGCCAGCTCGTCCCTGGCAAGTGGCGCTTGCTTCGATTATCGGGCTGACGGCTCTCGCCGCCTGCGATCAGACAGTCCGTCTCGATGAGAATCTTTGCGCCATTGGCCGCCCTCCGACCGGGAGCACGATTTTGCTGCTCGATACCTCGGACCCGCTCAGCCCCCAACATCAGGCCGAACTGAACCGGCTGCTGCGGGAAATGAATCCCGAATTCCAGGTGGAAGAGGGCGCCGACTTTTTCGTCGCGCCCGGCGAGGAACTCGTCGTTTACGAATTGATCGAAGACTTGGGAGCGCTCGAGCCCTCGATGACGCTCTGCAATCCCGGCATCAACCCCAATGCGAGGGAAGGATGGCGGGATTTGGTGGAAGGCCGCGCCATCGCCGAGCGCCGCTGGCAGATGTTCGACTCCCGCATTCAGGAGTTGTTCGCCATGGAGGAGTCGCCGCCGCGGTCGAGTTCTCCCCTGATCGAGGCGCTTGGCGTGATCGTGCCGCGCCATGTCACGAGCGACCGTTCGCTCGCCATGGAAGCCCGCCCGGTGCATCTGATTCTCTACTCCGATTTGCTGCAACACTCCGAGTCGCTCTCCCACTATGGACCCTATCCGCCCGCCAATGAAGTGCTGACGACTTCCGCCCTGCGGCATCTTGGAACGAGTCTCGGCGGGGTTGAGGTCAGCATATTCCGCCTTGAGCGAAGTCGCGATTCGCGCTGGCAAAGCGTCGATCATTATTATTGGTGGACCGAGCTCGTTCAGGCATTCGGCGGACAGGTCATCCGTCAGGAGTCGATCTAATTGAATGCGACCAGGACGCTTATCCAGGCATTTCTCGGCGGGCTGGTGGTTATCGTTGGCCTGCGAACGCTGGTTGCGGGCCTGACTGGGGCGACGCTCGCCGCATTTGCCGCTGTCGCCATAATTGGGCTGGTTGGCTGGCGTTACCACAAAGCATTCGAAAACGCCGAAGAGCGACAGATCGCGGGAGACAATCTGTACTATCTGGGATTGCTCTTTACCCTTATTTCTTTGATTCTGGCGCTTGTCCAGCTATTCGTCCTCGACACACAAGAGGACGTAAATCAACGCGCCAATGAATTGATCGGTAATTTCAGCGTGGCGCTGTTCTCAACCGTGGCGGGCATTTTCGCAAGAATCCTCTTTCAAAGCCACAAAAATACGACCACCAAATCAGAGGAAAAAACTGTCGAAAAGCCTGACCCGGCACCTGTTCCCGTCAGCGCGAGTGGCCTGGTGATTGATGCCGATGTCAGCGCGCTTCGCGAAGAATTGTCGAGATTGCGTCTCATGCTTAGGGAGGCGAGTGACGCATTCCTGCATTTTACGAGAATCTCTTCCGAACAATCCGAAAACATGGTGGAACATACCGGATCAATGGTTCAAAGACAATCGGAAGAATTGAGCAAGGCGACCATACACCAACTGGAACAAATGAATCAGAATTTGAAATCAGTGGCGACTGTGTTTCAGGTTGAAATGGAAAAACTCTCCAATCATTCCACCAATGTTATCGATGAGTTTCTGAAGCATATGTCCGCCGATGCGCGCCGGGGAATCGCGGACACAAGCCAAGCGTGGAATGAGGCCGCCATCAAGATGAGGGCGGAGGGGGACAAGCAGATCCGCGCAATCTATGGAGACATCAATGCGCTGCTGCAAAGCACCGAGCAGGCCTGGGCCCAGATGGCGGGCCTTTCCGAAAGCATCGGCGAGTCGGTTGCGGGCATGCGGCAAAATGTCGAGTCGCTGCGGGAGATGCTCAAGGATTCGGTACAAGCTGGTGCTGAAATGAAGCTCTTGGTTGAGAGCATGGGTCGAGCGCGGGAAGACCTTGACCGGGCGGGGGGTGCGGCTGGCAAGTCAACTGCGGAAATTGAGAGTGGCATCCGGGAGTTTGCCGAAATCCAGGGCAAACTCAGTGCTGATTTGAATGAATCCCGCCTGCAAGCGGTTCAGGAATTTCGCGACGCGACCACCCGGATCACCGATCAAGTCGGCGAGGAGTTGGATTCTGGTGGCGGAAGATTGCAGTCCGCGATTCTGAATATGGTGAACGATATGGAAAACCACCAGAAAGTCAGCGCCGAGCAACTCGGCAAGGCGAGCCATCTTAGCCGGAAAATGTCGGAAGAGACCAAGCAATGGAGCAAGCTCGCGGAACATACCCGCAAGTCGCTGGTGGAAGCGGTTGAGCATCTTGTCTCTGTGGTCAAGAAGAACTAGGAGCACCGCCTTGGCTGAACCATCCACGAGTCTGGCCCAATCCAAATACCGCCGCGGAACCATCCTCGGCTTGACCGTGGCCGAGGTGTTCATTCTGCTGCTCTTCCTGCTGATGCTGGTCTTTCTCGTGCTGAGCCAGGAGCAGGAGCGAAGGCTGGAAGAACAGCAGCGGGAAATGGCGCAGCAGCAACAGCAGATGGGGGAGCTGCAAGCATTCAAGGATACCTGGGAGGAGCCGCTTGCGGGGATGGAAACACCCGATGAGGTTGTGGCGCTCAAGCGCTGGCGTGATGAGGTCGGGGCAAATTCGCAAGGCGGCGAAACGCAGCGGCTGCTCAACCAACTCGTTGAAGCGCAGCGCGAGCGCGGCGAGGCGGAGGCCGAACGGCGGGAACTGGCGGCGGAAAACGAGCGCTTGCTGGCCGAACAAGAAAGACAGCGGGAAAAACTTGAAGAGCAGCAGGAGCGGAATGAAAACCTGCGGCAACAGGGCGAGGCGTACCGGGAGCTGGCCGAGGAACAGCGCATCTTGCGCGAAAAGGGACAGAATCCGCCGTGTTGGTACGAAGTCGTTCCCACCGCCAACGGCGGCACCCGGGAAAAGGCGTTCTACCTGTTCGATATCGCAGTATTCGACCAACACATGATCGTGCGGCAACGCCCAATCCCACCGGGCGGCGCCGACGACGACAGCAGCAGAACCTATGCCGAAGAAGCGGCGGATTTGCCGCTGCAAGCGGTTCGATACAATACGCCCCTAGCCAACAACGAGGTTGAGGACCTGCTCGGCCCAATCTTCACCGCCGGCAAGGAATCAAAGGTCAGAACCTACTCCTGCGTCTTCTTCGCCCAAATCTGGGACGAAACGTCAGATAACGCCAAGGAACGCTGGCAACAAGCCCACGACCGCATCCTCGAAGGATTATTCGGCACATTCACCGTGCGGGACGAGCCGTGGCAACCGATGTAGACAAGGAAATATCCAAGCGCTGGCGCGAAGCCAATCGCCCAGTGAATCACGCATTGCGAACATTGCGGAGGTCGATAAGG
>JAPOTO010000032.1 GCA_026709135.1 Gammaproteobacteria bacterium
ATAATCGGCGGCTGTTGCCTTGGCGGAAGCGGATTTCTTGAGCGGACTCGGCCAGATCGAACACATTCTCTGCGTTGCTTCCGGCAAGGGCGGGGTTGGCAAATCCACCACCGCGGTGAATCTGGCGCTCGCGCTCGCCCGTTCCCACCGGGTTGGCGTGCTCGACGCCGACATCTACGGCCCCAGCATCCCCACCCTGCTCGGCGTGGCGCCGGGGGCGCGGCCCGAGATCGACGGCAAGCGCATGGTGCCGATCCGCGCCCACGGCCTGCAATGCAATTCCATGGGCTTTCTCGTCGACCAAAGCACCGCGGTGGTCTGGCGCGCGCCGATGATCATTTCGGCCTTCAACCAGATTCTCAAGGACACCGCCTGGGAAGAACTCGACTATCTCGTCGTCGATCTGCCGCCGGGAACCGGCGACATCCAGTTGAGCCTCTCCCAAGCCGTGCGGGTGGGCGGCGCGGTGATTGTCACCACACCCCAGAACTTGGCATTGCTCGACGCCCGCCGCGGCATCGAGATGTTCCGCAAGGTGTCGGTGCCGGTGATCGGTGTGGTCGAGAACATGAACATGCACATTTGCAGCCAGTGCGGCCACGCCGAAGCCATATTCGGCGCCGGCGCCGGCGACCGGCTGGCTGAGGATTTCGGCGTGCCGGTGCTCGCCAGGCCCGCGCTCGATCCGGCGATCCGCGAAGCCAGCGACCGGGGCGAACCATTGCTCGTTGCCGATCCAGGACATCCATCCAACCAAGCGTGGCTCGACCTCGCCCACGCGGTGGCGGCGCACTGCGGCGAAAACGCCCCCCAGCCCGCGCCAACGATCAGCATCGCCTGACCGCTGGCGCCGCTGGCACTTCAGCCGCGCAATTGCTTTAATCGCGCCGACCGAAGTGGCACAGCGGCGCGGCAACCAGGAGCAGCACCATGGATCGAGTCAACGACTTTCTCATTTTCATCGATGGCTTTCTCGGCAGCGCCATCTGGTTTCCCGCCCTGCTGCTGGCCACCGGCGTTTTCTTCACCATATATCTTGGATTTCCCCAGATCCGCTATTTCCGCCACGCCATCGCCGTCACCCAGGGCAAATTCGACAAGGACGGCGCCCGGGGCGAAACCAGCCACTTCCAGGCCTTGGCCACGGCGCTTTCCGGCACCGTCGGCACGGGCAATATCGGCGGCGTGGCCCTGGCCCTGCATCTTGGCGGGCCGGCGGCGCTGTTCTGGATGTGGATGACGGCTTTCTTCGGCATGACGAGCAAGTTCGTTGAGGTCACCCTGTCGCACAAGTACCGCAGCGTCACCGAGGACGGCACCGTCGCCGGCGGGCCGATGTACTACATGGAAAAGGGCCTCAAGCTGAAATGGCTGGCGGTGCTGTTCGCCATCGCCACGGTGCTCAGCTCCTTCGGCACCGGCAACCTGCCACAGATCAACAACATCGCCGCTGGGCTGGAAAGCACTTTCAATCTCGACCCGCTGATCACCGCCATTTTCATGTCGGCGCTGCTTGCGCTGGTGATCATCGGCGGCATCACCCGCATCGCCAAGTTCGCCGCCGCCGTGGTGCCGTCGATGGCGGTGATCTACCTGATTGGCGCGGTCGCCGTGATCATCCCCAATCTCGGCAACATCGTTCCGTCCTTCCTGTCGATTTTCAGCGACGCCTTCACCGGCTCGGCGGCCACCGGCGGTTTTCTCGGCGCCACCTTCGCCTACGCCTTCGACCGCGGTGTCAACCGCGGTTTGTATTCCAACGAGGCGGGTCAGGGCAGCGCGCCCATCGCCCACGCTTCGGCCCGCACCGAAGAGCCCGCTGACGAGGGCATGGTGTCGATTCTCGAGCCTTTCATCGACACCATCATCATCTGCACGATCACCGGCCTGGTCATTCTCAGCTCCGGCGTGTGGGCGGAGAAGCACGACAACGAGTTCCAGCGCGCCGACCTGCGCTTCGTCAGCGGCGTTTACCTGGAAGGCGACGAAGCGCACCAGCGGGAAATCTTCGCCTTTCTCAACAACGATGATTCCCCTGTGGCGAGTTTCAACGGCAGCCTGCAACTCGCCGCTGGCCGCATTCAGAATACGGCGGCGGTCACCGTGCTGAATGCCCGCTCGTTTGCCGAAAATGTCGCGTTCCACCGCGATGGCGAGCCAGTCAGCGGTGTGCTCGGCGTTTCCGACGGGCGCCTCGACGATGCGTCGGTGGTGGTGTCGGGTGAATCGCTCATCCATTCGGTGCCATTGACCACCGAGGCTTTCACCCGGGGGCTGTTTGGGGAGTATGGCCAGTACATCGTCTCCATCGGCCTGATGCTGTTCGCGTTTTCCACCGCCATCGCCTGGTCCTACTATGGCGACCGGGCGATGACCTACCTGCTGGGGCCGAAATCGGTGCTGCCGTACCGGGTCGTCTACGTCTGCGGGTTCTTCTACGCGGCGCTGGCGGACACCACGGTCATCTGGAACATTTCCCTGATCACCATCGTGCTGATGACCGCGCCCAACCTTGTCGGCATCTTGTTGATGCGCAAGGAGATGAAGCGCACGGTGAAGGAATACTGGGAAAAGACCGACCACGGCCGGCACAAGGCTTGACCGCGGTTTGTCATTCCACACGCGCTGGCGCAAACCGCGCAACGGGCGATTCCCGCGGGAAGACCCGCGCGAACTGAGTGAACCATGCCGGATATGCGGCCGGGCGCTTTGCCCTTGGATTGCCAAGCGGGGTGGAAACTGGAAGTATTGCGCCTCGGGTGGCGGGTTCCGCCTGGGGATGATGCCGCATGACTGGAATTCGACTGGGACAAATCGCCGTCTTTGGCGCATTGCTCGCCTTCGCGGGCGCCTTGCGGGCCCAGGATGACGCGCCGCCGCTGCCGCTTGACGAGGTGCGCCTGTTTACCTCGGCACTTGAACTCATCCGCTCTTCCTATGTGGAAGAGATCGACGACCGCGCCCTGCTCGAGAATGCGATTCGCGGCATGCTCGCGAACCTCGACCCGCACTCCGCCTTCGTCGATGGACACGACTTCGACGTCTTGCGGGAAACGACCACCGGCGGCTTCGGCGGCCTTGGCGTTGAAGTCGGGCGGGAGGATGGCCATATCCTGGTCATCGCCCCCATCGACGACACGCCCGCCGACCGGGCCGGCATCCGTTCGGGCGACCTGATCATCGCCATCGACAATCAACCCGTGCGCGACATGCTGCCCGAAGACGCCGCGAGCCGAATGCGCGGCGAGCCGGGGACCGAGGTGACCATCACCGTTTCCCGGGATGGCCTCGACCCCTTCGACCTCGCGATCACCCGGGAAATCATCGCCGTCAACAGCGTGCGCGGCCGGATGCTCGAACCCGGTTACGCCTATGTGCGGATTCCGGTTTTCCAGCTCAACACCGGGCGGGATTTCCAGGCTGAAGTCGCCAGCCTGCTCGCGCAAGAGGGCGAACTCAAAGGCATGGTCCTCGACCTGCGCAACAATCCCGGCGGCGTTCTGCGGGCTGCGGTGGATGTGGTCGACAGCTTCATCGCTTCGGGCCGGGTGGTGTACACCGAGGGGCGATTGGCGGAGTCGGCCACCGGGTATTTCGCGAGCGCGGAAACCGCGGCGCCGGATCTGCCACTCGTGGTGCTGATCAATGGCGGCTCGGCATCGGCGGCGGAAATTGTCGCCGGCGCCCTGCGGGACCATGGCCGCGCCGTGGTCATGGGCACCCGCAGCTTTGGCAAGGGTTCGGTGCAGTCGGTATTGCCGCTCGACGGTGGCCGGGCGATCAAGTTGACAACCTCGCTCTATTACACGCCGAACGGACGCTCAATCCAGGCCCAGGGCATCGAGCCCGATATCCTCGTCGAGGAAGCCTTCATCACCCGCCGGCCGCGCAATGTCGCCCGCTTCAGCGAATCCGACCTGCCCGGCAGCCTCGGCAACGGCAATGGCGCCGCTGGCAACGGCAACACGGCCCCGCTCGTTTCCGCCGCCGAAGTCCTCACCGCCGACTACCCACTCAACGAAGCGCTGAATCTGCTGAAGGGGATGAACATCCTGAGCCGCGACTAACGCTGTGCCTGCCGAACCTCGATGCCGCGGCTGGCCATGTGCTGTTTGGCCTGCGCGATGGTGAATTCGTGGAAGTGGAAGATGCTCGCGGCGAGCACGGCGTCGACGCCGCCTTCGATTACCCCCTCGGCGAGGTGTTCGAGTGTTCCAACCCCGCCGGAAGCGATTACCGGAACGCGCACGGCGCCGCTGACCGCGCGGTTGAGGCGGTTGTCGAAGCCGGTTTTGGTGCCGTCGCGGTCCATGCTCGTGAGCAGGATTTCCCCGGCACCATAATCGACCATGCGGCCGCACCACTGAACCGCGTCGATTCCGGTGGGTTTGCGCCCGCCGTGGGTGAAGATTTCCCAGCGCGGCCGGGCGCCGTCCTCCACCTGTTTGGCATCCACCGCGACGACGATGCATTGCGAGCCGAAGCGCTCGGCGGCGGCGCGCACGAAGGACGGGTCGAAAACCGCGGCGGTGTTGATCGCCACCTTGTCGGCGCCGGCGTTGAGCATCACGCGGATGTCGTCGAGCTTGCGGATGCCGCCGCCGACGGTGAGCGGAATGAAAACCCGGGCGGCGATGGCGCCGACGGTTTCCACCGTGGTCGCGCGCTCCTCGTGGCTTGCGGTTATGTCGAGGAAAGTGATCTCGTCGGCGCCGGCGTCGCAATAGCGTTTGGAAACTTCAACCGGGTCGCCGGCATCGCGGATGTCGACGAAACGCACGCCCTTGACCACGCGGCCGTTGTCGCAGTCGAGGCAGGGGATGATGCGTTTGGCGAGTCCCATCGGTTTGCCGTGCTGTCACGCGGTGTTGTTGGCGTCGGCATCGGCATCGCCCCGCCCGTCCGCTTGCGCCTGGGCGCGGGCGAGATCGAGGGTGCCTTCGTACAATGCCCGGCCGGCGATGACGCCCATGATGCCGGCGCCGCCGCAAGTCTCCGCGGCCTGTGTCAAGCGGGCGATGTCGGTGGAATCGGTGACGCCGCCGGAAGCGATCAGCGGAATCGCGGATTGCGCCGCGAGCGCCGCCGTGGCCTCGGCATTGACACCCCGCATCATGCCATCCCGGGCGATGTCGGTGTGGACGATGGCACTGGCGCCGCAGCCGGCGAAGCGCGCCACGAGTGAGGCCGCGCCAACTTCGCTGACTTCGAGCCATCCTCCGGTGGCGACCATGCCGTTCTTCGCGTCGATGCCGATGATGACTTGCCCGGGGAAGCGTTCGCAGGCGGCGGCGGCGAACCCGGGGTCGCGCAGCGCCGCGGTGCCGATGATGACAAAAGCCACGCCGGCCTCGATGTAGGACCCGGCGGTGTCTAGATTGCGGATGCCGCCGCCAATCTGCACCGGCAAGTCCGGGTGCTCTTTGACTATCGACTCGACGATGCCCGCGTTGACCGGTGCCCCCGCCACGGCGCCGTCGAGATCGACGAGATGCAGCCGCCTCGCGCCCTGCCCGCGCCAGCGGCGCGCCATCGCCACGGGGTCGGCGGAAAAAACCGTGGCATCATCGAAGCGCCCCTGGCGCAGGCGCACGCACTTGCCATCCTTGAGGTCGATCGCCGGGATGATCAACATGGCCGGTTATTCCCCGGCCCAGCGCAGGAAATTGCCGAGCAGCCGCAAGCCGGCGGTTTGGCTCTTTTCCGGGTGGAACTGGGTGGCGAAGATGTTGCGGTCGGCGAAGGCGGAAACGAACTCCTTGCCATAAGTTGAAACGCCGGTGGCGATGCCCGCGGTCCGCACATAGTAGCTGTGGACGAAATAGAACCGGCTGCGGTCTGGAACGCCCTCCCAAAGCGGATGCCCGCGGGCTTGGCGCACTTCGTTCCAGCCCATGTGCGGCACCTTGAGCCGGGTGCCGGCGGCGCCGCGCAGTTCATCGCCGAAGTGGCGCACCTCGCCGGGCACGAGGCCGAGGCAATCCACCCCGCCGTTTTCCTCCGAATGCTCCATCAGCGCCTGCATGCCGACGCAGATTGCAAGCACCGGCTTGGTCTGCATCGCCTCGGCGACCATCTCGCCCACATTGAGGCGGCGGATTTCCGCCATGCAGTCGCGGATCGCGCCGACGCCGGGGAAGATGACCCGGTCCGCCGCCGCTATCTTGCGCGGCTGCGCGGTGACATCCACCTTGATCCCGATGGCGAGTTCGCGCCCGACATGCTCCACCGCCTTGGCGACGGAATGCAGATTGCCCATGCCATAGTCGATGACGGCGACGGTGCTCATGGATGCCGCGCTTGGTTGGAGGGCGGGGTTCGCGCCGCGGCGCGGAGCTTCGGCACTACAAACTGCCCTTGGTGGATGGAACCACCCCGGCCGAGCGCGGATCGCGCTCCACCGCCATGCGCAGGGCGCGGCCGAAGGCCTTGAAGATCGTCTCGATCTGGTGGTGCGCGTTGCGCCCGCGGATGTTGTCGATGTGCAAGGTGACGAAGGCGTGGTTGACGAAGCCCTGGAAGAACTCGCGAAACAGGTCGATATCGAATCCACCCACCACGGAGCGGGCGAAATCGGCGTGGTATTCAAGCCCGGGGCGACCGGAAAAATCGATCACCACCCGCGACAACGACTCGTCAAGCGGCACATAGGCGTGGCCGTAGCGGCGGATGCCGGTCTTGTCGAGTGCCTTGTTCAGCGCCTGGCCGAGGGTGATGCCGAGGTCTTCAACGGTGTGGTGGGCGTCGATTTCGAGATCGCCCTCGGCCTTGATTGCCAGATCAACCATGCCATGGCGGGCGATCTGGTCAAGCATGTGCTCGAGAAACGGCAAGCCGGTTTCGGCCTCCAACCGGCCGGCGCCATCGAGATCGATGGCCACCGAGATTCGGGTCTCTTTGGTGTTGCGCTGGACACTGGCGCCGCGCGCTGGCTTGTTCATGTTCGCGTTCCCAGCCCCGCCGGGGCCGCCACCACGGAAGCCGCGCATTATAGCCCATCGCAACCATGGGACACCCACTTGCACAGCCATCAATCATGGGACACCCACTTGCGGGACCGCGCGGTCAGGAATCATGGGACACCCACTCCCACCCGCTTTCCAGTGCACCCGGTCATGGTGCGCGGCCCAACCGGTTCCGTTACACTGCTGGCTCTCAAGCAACCCGGCGGCGGCGGAAACAAACCAAGCCAAGCGCCGGGTCGAGCCTGGACCGGGGCATGCCCAAGCGCGCGAAAAGAATCCTCGCTGCCACCGCGTTGGTGTTGGCGGCGGTTGTGGCCGGGGCCGGGTTGTGGCTCTCCAATCCCGGGCACTACCGGAGCCTGCTCGAAGAGCGCGTCGCCAGCGCCACCGGCTATGAATTGCTGGTGGCCGGTGGTGCGGAGCTCGACCTGCTGCCAAGCGCCCGCCTGGCGCTGGCGGATGTCCGGCTGCGCAATCCCGCATCCACCCGGGAACTCGCCTCGGCGGCGCGCATCGAACTCGATGTTGACCGCGCCCGTCTGCTGCGCGGCGAACTGGCGATAAGCGGAATTCGCATCGACGGCTTCCACATCAATACCCACATCGACGCAGCGGGAAACAGCATCTGGACGACGCGGACAACCGCGGCTTCGGGCGCCGGCATCCTGGGAAACCTCGGCGCCATCAGAAACATCGCGGCCACCGACGCCGGGCGGCCCCGCAGGGTTTCCGCCACCGGCGGCCGCGTCGATTACCAAAACGCGCGCCGGGGCTTGCGCCACCAGTTGAAGAACATCGGGGTCGTTCTCGAAAGGCCCGATCCGCAAGCGGAATCCATCGAGGCGCTCGCCGATTTCACCCTCGAGTGGTTCGACGCCGCCAGCGGGCGGTTGCGGGAGGAATTGATGGTCTTTTCCGGCCACATTGAAACCGATGGGGAATCCGGCGAAATTGTGGGCGATTCCATCTCGCTGAGCGTTTCCGCGGTGGCGCTTGCGGGACAATTCAGGATTGGTGGTTCGCCGGGCGAACCGCGCTATGAAGTCCAGCTCGCAAGCAACGACTTTGACGCCCGCGAGCCGTTGCGAACACTCGGCTGGCTGCCCGATTGGGAAGCAACGCGCTGGTCGGCGCCGGCTGGCAACCCCGATGGGCAATGGCCCACCGCGGTCGAACTCGGTTTGGCTGGAGACGCGCGGGGGCTTTCCGCCACCGCGATAGTGACGAGTTCGGGCCGGCGCCTGATCGAAGCGGAAACCGCGGTCCGCTTGGCCAATGGCGCGGCGCCGGGCAACGTGCGCTACGAAATCGACATCGGTGAAATCGACCTCGGCGCATGGCTTGCCGCGCGGGAGGCGGCGGGGCAAACCGCCGGACCAAGCCGGACGCAAAACCAGGCGCGAACTGCGGCGCGGCGGCAACCGGGCCGGCGCCTGCCCGCAATGGAGAATCTGAACCTCTCCGGCTCGATCTCCGCCGACGCCTTGACCGCGGGAGCGCTGCGGGTCGAGAACCTGACCGCCTACACCAATGTGGAGAGCCGGGTGTTCGATCTGGAGATTCCTCCGGTGGCGGCGCTGGGCGGAAACTTTTCGGCGAACCTGCGCTGGAACGCCGCCAGCGGCGAACTGACCAGCGAATTCCGCGGCGGGGAGTTGGCAATCGCCGAATTCGCCCCGCTCATCACCCGCCTCGACGTGCTCACCGGCCGGCTGCAAGTCGATGGCGCGCTCTCCGCCAACGGCTATTCCGCTTCCGGCCTGCTCGATGATCTGCGCGGCGAAACCACATTCAGCGTGACCGAAAATCTGGTCAACATCGGCCTCATCAAGCAGATTTTCACTTCCATTTCCGCCCTCAGCCCCAGCGGCGAAGCCATCCAGCAATGGCCCGACCTGATCCGCTTCAACGAAGTGGTCGGCAGCCTCGCGCTCAACGGCGGGCTCGGCAGCGAGCACGCCTTCACGCTGCGCATGGACAACCTCGGCGCCGCCGGCACGGGAATCGCCGACCTGCGCGGCGAGCGTTTCGACTACGACGTGCGGCTCACCCTGCTCGGCGAACCGCACACCCAGACGATCCCGGTCAGCGACAACTACCGGGGCCTGGCTTGGCCAGTGGAATGCGCCGCGTCCTTCGCCGCCGAAGTCGCCCGGTTCTGCCGACCGGACTTCAACGCCGCGCGGGAAATCTTCACCGGCATCGGCAACAATGCCGGCGGCAACTGATCCGCGGCCGGCGGCGGTGGAAGGCTTCGCCGACGCGGTTATCGACTGGCACGCGGCACACGGCCGCCACGACCTGCCCTGGCAATCCGACCCAAGCCCCTACCGGGTCTGGGTTTCGGAGATCATGCTGCAACAAACCCGGGTGGGCACGGTCATCCCCTACTTCCAGCGGTTCATGGCGCGGTTCCCCGATATCGAATCGCTTGCCCGCGCCGAAATCGATCAGGTGCTGCACCTGTGGACCGGCCTCGGCTACTACGCCCGCGCCCGCAACCTGCACAAGGCGGCCCGGACGATAATGCGGGAGCATGGCGGCAGGCTTCCCGCGACAGTGGAAGAGCTTGAGCGCCTGAGCGGAATCGGCCGCTCCACCGCCGGCGCGATTGTCTGCCTCGGCCATGGCCGGCCCGCGCCGATTCTCGACGGCAATGTGAAACGGGTGCTGGCGCGCTGCTTCGCCGTCGAGGGATATCCCGGAACCAGCAAGACGGGCGCTGAACTGTGGGCTTTGGCGGAGCGCTTGCTGCCGAAAAACATTGCGGAGAACCATCCCGGCGACCAATCCAGCGGTGAACGCGGCCGCGCGGCCGCCTACACCCAGGGCATGATGGATCTCGGCGCCACCTTGTGCGCCAGGGCCAATCCCGACTGCCCGCGATGCCCCCTGCGGCGCCGCTGCCTCGCGCGGCAACGCGGCGAGATCGACCGCCATCCCGGCAAGAGAGCGGCAAAGGCGTTGCCGGTGCGCTCGGTGGCGATGTTCATCCTGCAAAACGGCGATGGCCGCGTGCTGCTCGAAAAACGCCCTCCCCACGGCGTCTGGGGTTCGCTCTATTCGCTGCCCCAAGTCGATCTGCCGCAATCGCAATCGCAATCGCAATCGCGGGCCAAGATGTCCGCAAGCCCGGCTTCCGGCGCGGGCCGGAGCGTTGGCAAATCGGAAGCGCTGCCGCCACCGCCCCCACAGACAATGGGCCTGCGCTACCGCGACGAACCCCCGGTCGAGTTGCCCGGCATCAAACACAGCTTCACCCATTTCCAACTCGATATCGTTCCCGTCCTCTACCGGGTGGATAGCGCCGACACCGCGGTGGCTGAATCGGGCCGCTGGCTCTGGTACGCTATCGACAACCCGGCGGAAGTCGGCCTCGCCGCCCCCGTCAGGAAACTGCTCGCGAGTTTGGCGCCAAGTCCACACGATAACCAACCGGAACCACCATGACCCGCACGGTACATTGCAGAAAATACGGCAAGGAGCTCCCCGGCCTGCCCGCGCCTCCGTATCCCGGAGACAAAGGCCGGGAAATCCACGACACGGTGTCCCAGCAGGCCTGGCGCGAGTGGCTCGCCCAGCAGACCATGCTGATCAACGAAAAGCAGCTCAGCCTCGCCAATGCCGCCGACCGCAAGTACCTCGGCGAGCAAATGGAGAAGTTCCTCGACAACCAGGACTTCGACCGCGCCGCCGGCTACGTCCCGCCGGACTGATTCCCCCGGGAGCCTGCGCCGTGGGAATTCGCGATAGCGAAAATTCGATGTCGCGATGTGGACAGCCACCCCAATCAGCATCGCCGGCTGGCTTGACTGCAACCAAGCCGAAAGGTTAAATACCGCCCTCTCCGCCCAGTCATCCCCGCCCAGGTAGCTCAGTCGGTAGAGCAGAGGACTGAAAATCCTCGTGTCGGTGGTTCGATTCC
>JAPOTO010000043.1 GCA_026709135.1 Gammaproteobacteria bacterium
GGGCATCTAGGGGCATATGGGGAAGCCTTGACACAGTCAGGGCTTCCCCAGTCCCAATCCTCAGCCACCGAGGGCGATTCGCAGCACCCAGGTGTGGCCCGCGCCGGGGGCGTCGCCCAGGTCAACGGTCAACTCGCCATCGGCGAAGCGCCAATCGATGCTTTCGGTTTTCCCCAACAGGCGCACATCGGTCGGGCCCTCGTCCCCCACACCGCCGAGATCGAGTTCAACCGGGCCGGCGGGCCACTCGAAAAGCGTGGCGTAGAGCAGCCCCTCCTTCGCCGTGAAGCGAATCCCCTCCCCGCCGAACCTGACCCAGGGGCGGGTGCCGTAAATCGCCTCGCCGTTGGTGCCCAGCCATTCGCCAATGCCGAGCAGGCGGCTGCGCTGCCCTTGCGGGATCACGCCGTTCGCCATCGGGCCGATATTGAGCAGGAAATTGCCATTCTTCGAGACGACATCGACGAGGGTTTCCACCAACTCCTCAACCGACTTGTAGCTGTCCCGCTCGTCTTCGCTCCGGTCGTAGCCGTAGGAATGGTCCATGCCGCCGCTGGAATGCCAGGGGATATCGCTGATGGCATCGATTCGCAGATAGTCCTTTTCGTCCACGCCCACTCCCGGTGGATAATTCGACCGGTGCCAGCGCTTGTTGTTGAAATACACTGGCTTGCCCCAGGCCTGCCCGAGGTTCATGTAGTCAACGAGCATCTCCAGGTGGTACTTGTTGATGAAGCGCTCGACGGCGGGCGCCTCGGGATGCAGGCTGTTGGCCGGGGAATCGTCGATCCAGAGAAAATCCGGCTGGTAGCTCGAGACCAATTCAAGCGCCCGGGCCTTGTAGCCAATCATGAAGTCTTCGCTCAGTCCGAATGGACCGTACAGGCTTGCCGCCTCGGGGAAGCGCTCGATTTCCAGCCGGATCTCCTCCAGCGGTTCGGCGTTTTCCAGGTAGGTGTTCATGCTGTCGGTATAGAACCCCCAATGCCGCTCCCGATGGTAGGAAACACCGAATTTCAGGCCGCGGGCGCGCACCGCCTCGCCGAGTTCGCCGATGAAATCGATCCGCGGCCCCATGTCCACCGAGTTCCAGGGCGTGAATTCGGTGTCCCACATGGCGAAGCCGTCATGATGCTCCGCCACCGGGATGACATAGCGCGCGCCGGACGCCAGGAACAGCTCGGACCATTCGCCGGCATCGAAGTCCTCGCCGCGGAACATTGGGATGAAGTCCTTGTAGCCGAACTCTCCCGGTTCCCCCCAATGTTCGCGGTGATGCGCGATGAACGTCGGCTGGCGGTACATGCGGGTGGAATACCATTCCGCGTAATGCTCCCCGTCGCTCCATCCGGGCACCGAATAGGGGCCCCAATGGATGAAGATGCCAAATTTGGCGTCGCGAAACCATCCGGGCACCGGCGCCTGCCGCAGGGACTCCCAAGTGTAGGCATATTCGCGCGCCTCCACCTGCCGGCCGTCTTCCGGGGAACGTGGTTCCCCGGCATCCGCATCGCCCGCATCCACATCGCCATGGCAACCCGCGAGCAGCAGGGCGCACCCGGCCGCAAGCGTCAAACGCTGGAACAGCTCCATTCCCAAGCTCCCGTTAAAAGTTCGCGCGGACACCGAAAGTGTAGCGAAGGCCGGCGTCCTCGACTCCCCGGTTCACGCCCGCGTCGTTGAGCGTGGTCAGCGGCTCCTCGTTGAGGTTCAGCGCCTCGAAGACCAGGTCGATGTTGTCGGTGGCCCGCACATTCACCGAAAGGTCCAGTTGCCCGTATTCCTGCACCACGGCGCCATCGCCGAAGTAATTGACCCCCGAGTTTTGGAACTCGTCCCGGTAGTTGTAGGCCAGCCGGGCGCTGACGCGGTCGTTCTCGTAGTATCCCGTGAGGTTGTAGCTCGTTTCGGAGACCGAATCCAGGAAGTCCACCGAGGGATCGAGAGCCGTGTAGTTGGCGATCACGCCAAAATCGCTGAAGAAACCGGGCAGGAATGTGAACGGCTGCTGATAGCTCAACTCGAAACCGGACAGGGTCAGGCTGTCCCCATTCACCGGGGCGCGAACCTTCACCGAAGGAAAGACCCGCGGCTCGCCAGTTTCCACCAGCGTCGCGGTGAGGCTGATGTTCTCGAGTTCCCCGTTGACAACGAGGTTGTCGAGATCCCTGTGGAAATACGCGGCCGACAGCAGCCCACTCTCGCCAAAATACCAAGACAGCGAAAGGTCGACTTGATTGGCGAAGAACGGTTCAAGCCCGGGATTGCCCTGATCGATGGTTCCGACGTTCAAGTTGATGCTCGAACTGGCCGGGGATAATTGTGAAAGCGTTGGCCGGGTTATGGTGCGCGCCACGCCCAATCGCCCCACCAACTCCTCGTTGAAGTCGTAGCGCAAATTCAGGCTGGGCAGGAATTCGTTGTACGTGGATGAGGCGGAAACAGCAGTGACGCTGTTGGCCGTGGTCACCGAGCCGCCCAAGGCGTAGGACAGATCGTTCAGGTCGGCGCCGTAACCGGTCGATTCCTGCTCGGTGCGCACATAGCGGACGCCCACATTGCCGCTCAAGCGCCCCTCCATGCCCTCGAAGTTGCCCTTCACATACGCCGCCTGGACTTCTTCCGCAACACCGTAATTGTTCGCCAGATTCGGCACCAGCGGGAATTCGCCGGTTATCTGCGCCAGGGATGCCCGGCCCAGCACCAGATCGGAGCTGCTCACTATGAAACGGTTCGGGTAAGCCCCGGCGCTGTCGGCGTTGCCGATGAAATCGCTCTCTTCAAACGTCGTCATGAATGGCGCGGCGGCAAATGACCCGCTTTCGACATCCGCCTCGAAAGGAACGCCGAGCAGCCTGGCCAGATCCTCGCCGCCGACAAACAAATCCAGCCGGTTTCGCTGGCGTTCGCGGTCAGTCTGCTTCACGCCGAATTCCACGCTGGTGAACACATCGCCACCGAGTTCATAATCGAAATCCAAGCGGATGTCGAAATTGTCGTCCTCCTCTGTGGAACCCAATTGCCCGTTCAAATTGAGCGCGCGGAAGTTGTTGGGGTCGAGTGGGTCGTAACCGCGCATATAGCGAATGGATGGAATTCCCGACGGATCGCCAATCTGCTGGACCATGCTGGCGCGGCCGATGATTTCCAGCGACAGGTTGGAAATTGTCCTCTCGGATGAGGAGTTGGATATTTCCACCTCGGCGCTCAGCGAGTCGGACAAGGCCCAGTTGGCGCCAAGCGCGAGCGACAGCGTGTCGTCCTCGATGTCTTCGCGGCGGTTGTTGTTGCGGTGGTCCACCGCGTCGATGTCGAGTGTCGTCACCAGGCCGCCGGTGATCACCGCGTTCACCAAGCCCGCGGGATCTCCGGCCCGCTGGGGATTGACATTGGTGTAGCGGTGGGAGTTCTGCGCCCGGGTGAGATTGCTTTCAAAAGAAGTGTGGAGCCCGTCAAACCAGAGTTCAACATCCTCATTGGGCCGCAACTGCAAAGCCACAAAGGTGTTGCTTCGCTCCCGGGGCCCCTGGTTCACACCATAGTTTCCGGCATGGTTGAAACCAGTGCCCGACAAGGCGTCATCCGTGTCGCCATCCTGATTGAAATCCAGCGGAATGCGGGGCCCCGCGATCGGGCTTCCCTCATTCGCGGGTTCCACGCCGAACGCCTCGTACTGATGCGTGTTCACCGATCGCGTGCCTTGGGAATATCCGAGCGCCAAGCCAACGGTCTCATCCGCGAACAGGTCGGAATACAGCACTGTGAACTTGGAGTCGATCTCTCCGGCCTTGTCCTCACCAACCCCGAACAACGAGCCCGAGAGCCTGCGCTCACCGATATCGAACGGCCTGATGGTGCGGACATTCACCGTTGCGGAAATTCCACCCTCCTCCATATCGGCGGTCGGTGTCTTTGATACTTCGAGCGCGCTGACAAAGTCGGATGACAGGCTGGTGAAGTCGAAGCTCCGGCTGCCCGTGGCCGAAGCCAGCGTCCGGCCGTTGAACTGGATGCGGGTGAAATCGGGCCGCAAGCCCCGAACGGTAACCGACCGCCCTTCGCCGCGGTTGCGGTCGATTTGCACACCTGTCACGCGCTGCAGGGATTCCGCGAGATTCTCATCGGGGAACTTGCCGATATCCTCGGCCGAAATAACCTCGAGGATGGTCTCCGCCCCCCGCCTCATGCCGAGTGCGTCCTGCAGGCTGGCGCGGATGCCGGTGACAAGCACTTCCTCGATTGCCCTCTCTTCAGCCGCGATCGCGTTTTGAGCCATCGGCAGTGCGCCGACCGCGAAGACGCCCGCGAGCAGGATCCGGCGGGCCGCCGAAGTTCGGCACATCCACGCCGCGGTGGGTTTGACGCCGAAAGTTGTTGCCGCAATTCTCATTTTCCAATCCTCCCTCTCGAAGATTCAGGTCTTGAACGAGCCGATGGGCGCCGACTTCGTCTGGTCGGCCGGTTGCCGCGCCTGGGCCACCGTCAACCGGCGGTCCGGGCCGAATTCGCCCGGACTCCGCGCGGCCGCGCCCGATACCGGGGGAGCATAGCGCAAAAATTTTACAGATAAAAGTATTTTTTTTATATGCCATATAGCGCCCGCGGCGCTTGCTTGGATTAGCGCCTGCGGCGCTCGGATGCGGCGCAGGCTCCCAGCCCGGTCGAAGGCGCCGGTGTCGCGGAGCGGGGCGACCCCCGCCGTCGGCGCCGCCCCGGCCCCACCCTTGATTAGGGTTGATACAGCAAGTGATCGATATGCGCCCAATTGCCAGATGATTGTGGGTTCCTTCCTTTGACTTTGAGTTCAATTTCATGTCTTCCAAGTGACAAATTTTTTACGCTATATGCTGGAACTTGATAATCGACAGTAGGGCTGTAGGAGTCAAAGTCTGTTCGCACTCTCCGGCCATCGAGATAGATGTCGAACAGCCCACCGTCGGGCCCGTTTCTCGTGAATAGCTCCACACCGGTCCCAACGAACACGAAGCTGGCGGAACTTCCACTGACCGACGATGCGTGCAGCTCGCCATCAGATGCTCCGATTTGTTCCGATTTATTCCAATCCGAATCATATTGCAAGGCGGGAGATGAATCGGGAATGTACTCCTTGCCGTTCCGTATCACCTCTTTGACAATCTTCAGTTGATCGAGGGAAGGTTGATACCAATGGCCGTTCAGCCGCGGCGCGATGTTGAATGTATATGGCACACCGCCAAGTGCGCGAACTTCCTTCAGTTTATCGATAATCTCCAGGTTCGAGAACAAAAGCGAGTGGTTGTCTTGGTCGCCATCCCGACTGAACCACCAGCAACAGCCATCGGTGTCTATTCTCAGCCCCCGATGATTCAGCAATTGGCCACTTTGAATGTTCTCCGAGTTGGCGAGCGGGTTTTCCAGTTCAATAAAACTTGCCAATGGCGGGTTGTTCGTTATCGAAGAGCCGATCTCGCCGCCAACATAGTCGGCTATTCCAGCGGCCACGGCATCGTATGTGCCAGCTCCTAGGGCGTCGCTATATTCAGTTCCCGACAGGTTGAGCGCCACCAGCCTTCCCGGATTCCCCCGCCTGGCCGACTCAACCCAGGAATTCAGGCCGTGGGCGATATATGCCTGGGAAGGTCTCATTCCAGCTTCTTTTAAATCCCAATGATAGAAGTTGTCAAACCACCAGCCGAAAATCCCGTCTCCATATTGCTCGCCAATGGATTCAACGATTTGTTGGGTATTGCGATACCATTGACTATCGCTTGATCTGGTATCCCAACCGAGCGCGCGGCCAAAATCATAATCTTCATTTCGGCGCCCTTGTGTCGCCCAATACAGGATTATCTCTACACCATGGGGATTCAGCTTGTCGTGTAACTCCAATAGCAAATCCCTGTTGGAAGTTCGATCAGGCTGTTGGAATTCGACAGCGGAGTTTTCTATCAGCCTGTCGATGGTGGCATTCGGGAACGGGAAAAAGTTCTCAATATGCGCCACCGACATGATGATGTAACTTGCGCCGACATCCAGAACATTCTGGCTAAAGGTGTCCACATCGAACCCATTTACCTGATCGTTCCAATCCACGCCATTGTCGGGATGATCTTCGGGCCCCACAAAGTCATCCGTTTTGGTGTGGGTCGTCCAATGGAACCAAACGCCGTACCCGGCGTTCTGAAACCAGTCGAGCGCTGCCTGCCGCTCAATGCAAATGAGGGCCTCTGACACCTCGACCCACCGGTTGCCCCGCAGGTTGTTGAAGTTTATCCCTTCCACGGCGCGCATGGGCGTTTGCCGCATCTGCTCGCCGAACGCTTCGAGCACCCGGGCCCAACGTTGCTTTTGTGTGGAATTCGCGGGCGATGATTGAAAATATCCTTGGACCGTTTGCCGCAAATCGTCACTCACGCACTCCACATTGGCGAAGGTGTATCGGCCGCGTCCATCGGTTGCGCCGTAAGTGCCTGAAATAGAACCAAAAACCAAGCTTGCCGCCACCAGTGCCGCCGCGGGCGTGCGAGTTCGAATCATCACTTCGTCCTCCAAACTGTGGAGTTCCACATTCCCCTGATCCGCGCCTTGCCGCGAACCGCGCAGGACGCGCTGGAGTAGAGCGCGTTCACGGTGCCGCGCACGAAGTGAGCCTAACAAACTTTTTTGCAATTAAAAATATGTTTTTTATGTACAAAATCCCCGCTGTCACGAGTAGCCGTGGGGGATCGTCGCAAGACATTGGGAGCCGCTGGGAAACGGCGCATTCAGCCCAGCGGGGCGCAATGAGCGAAGCGCATTGCGCCGAACGAACGTTGCCGCGGGATCAATCCCCCGGGTTGTAGCGGCGCTCCAGGTTCGCCTCGATGTCATCCCGATAGAACAGCACGTCGCGGAACTCGCCGTTGGCGTACATTTCGGCCTGATCGTCGAAGTGGGGCGATTGCGGGTCGCTCTGCAGGCCGCCCACGGTGATCGCCTTGGCGCGCAGGGGGCTGCCGAATTCCACCACGGCGACGAAGCTGTTGCCGCTGGTGCCGTACATGCGCCGGGTGCCGGGATACTTGCGGCTGCCGAACGAGGCCAGCGCCCCCCAGCGGCCCGAGGCGAAACCAACGGCATGGCTTGGCTGCTCGTCGTCGAATGGCTGCACGATGTCGCCATTGATGCGCTGATAGCGGTTCACCTCACCCCAGGGCACCTGCCAGGAACCCCAGTCGGCCTCGAGTTCGGCGACGGCGGCGCGCAGGGCGTCGAGCTTTTGTTCCGCGCTGGTGTTGTCCGCCATGTATTCATAGATGTTGATTCCGGCGGCCGCGGCCTCGGCGCTTGCGGCATCCATCAGCGCCTGGGCCCAATACACGCCGAGGGTGGTTTCGAGCGAATCGACGCCAAAGCGGTAGTCCCAGCCCGCCAGCAGCGCGAGCGGCGCTGCGAGATCGTCCGCGGGCGCCGCTTCGGCGGCGGCGAGCAGGGCCGGAATCAGCGGCTCGAAGGCGGTGAGCAGCGGGTCGTAGGCGGCGTCAATCAGGGAATCGAGGGTGAAGTCGGTCTTGCCTTCCAGCACCCGCACGGCGTGAACGCCCCGGGGGTTTTCTGGATTGTTGGCCATGTACGCCGGGTAGTCCTCTGGCCGCGGGCTGTATTCCCCCGCCGCCGAGAAGGGCGTGTTGTTGGTGTTCTGAATCCAGCCGTTTGGCGGGTTGAGCACGGTGATCAGCTCATCGAGGGGATGCAGGCCTTGCCAGTCGGTGGCGGGGTTGCTGCCGTCAAGCGGCGCGTTCCAGTTGAAGGAAGGGTCCCGGCGGGGGATGAAGTTGCCGTGGTAGTAGGCGATATTGCCATCCGAATCGGCGTAAACCGTATTGTTGGAGGAGTTGGTCAGCAATTCCATGCTGGCGTTGAATTCCATGTAGTTTTGCGACTTGGTGCGCAGATACGATTGGGTCAGCGCCCGCACCGGCTCTTGCATCAGGCTGATGGCGACCCATCTGCCGTCCTGCTCGCGGATGATCGGCCCGCGGTGGCTGTGGTAGACGGTGAACTCGCGGCTGCGCGTTTCATCGCCGTCGCGGTAGTCGATTTCGACCTGGCTTGCGCGCAACGCGCGCTCTTCGTCGCCGTAGATGTAGTAATAGCCGTCGTCGCGCTCGACAATCGTCTCCAGATATTCGTCGATGGCGTCGGCCCGGCTTGAAGTGTGCATCCAGCCGGTGTTCTCGTTGAAGCCTTGGTAGATGAAGAACTGGCCCCAGGTCACCGCGCCGTAGGCGTTCAGGCCTTCGCCGCTGACCATGTGCAACTCCGAGCGGAAGAAGAACGAAGTGTGCGGATTGATCAGGAACAGGGCGTTGCCCGTCGCCGAGTTGGAAGGCGCGATGGAGAAGCCGTTGGAGCCCCGCGGCTCAAGATCGCGTTCAAGAACGGGGTCCAGATCGACCACCAGATCATCGGCCTGGGCGATCATATCGCCGGCGCCGTAGAAATCGCGCAAGCTGGCGATGTTGACGCGCTCGATGTCGCCGCCGATCGAGCCTTCGGTGAAGGTCAGCGCCATCCAGGGCTCGAAACGCGCGATGACCCGGGGTTCGACTTCGGGGTGGGTGTGCAGATAGTAGTTGAGGCCGTCCGCGAAGGCGTCCATCAACTGCTTCAGCCAGTCGGGACTGCCCGCATACAATTCCTCCATCTCGCCCTCGCGGATGAACAGCCGCATGCGCAGGTCACGGTAGATCTCGCCCGCTCCCTCGGCTTCGGCAAGCCGGCCCATGGCGTTGATATAGTTGGTTTCAACCCGGTTGAAATCGTCTTCGGCCTGGGCGTAGAGCGCGCCGAACACGGTGTCGGCGTCGGTTTCGCCATAGATGTGGGCGATGCCCCAGCGGTCGCGCAGAATCTCCACCCGGCTGGCGCGCGCCTCCCAGCGGGCGATCTCCTCGCTGGTGAACATTTCTCCCTCCATGGCGGCGTCTTCCCCATCGGGCGCCGGGCCACAGGCGGCTAGCGCCAGCAAAACCAGCAGTGGGAAAATCTGTCGTTGCGGCTTCATCTTTACCTCCGGTCCGGTCAGTCGCTGGCCTCGCCCGGCTCGGCTTCGACATAGCGGATGAAGCCGAAAAACATCTCCTGCCAGCTTTGTTCGCCCCAGCTCAGGGTGTCGGACGGGTCCGGGTTGAAGGGGTTCATCGCGGTGTTGTCGAAGGTGCCGCTGAATTTGAGCACGCTGCCCGCCGGCACGAACAGCGGCGCCTTGAAGTCGTAGGTCTTCTGCCAGTTGAACTGGTAATTGGGCACATTGAGCAGTTGCGCGCTTTCGCCATTGGGGTAGGTCAGCCGGAAGCGCGCGTCGAAGCCGCGGAAGTGCATGTGCGGCCCAAGCATCGACAGATACGAATCGGCGCGGAAAGTCTTTGTGGCGGTCATTTCCTGGCGCGAGAACGGCGCGATATCGATGTCGAATTCCGCCGCCGAGCCTCCCAGCACCACCCGCTCGGGCTCCTCGTCCCACAGATACAGCGCGACTTCGGATGCGTCTATGGTTTCCCTGCCCGAAGTCGTGTAATGCATTTGCAGAAACAGCCCGCCGCCCGCCTTGAGCGGGAATCCGGCGCCTTCGGGGTAGGTGTTGATTTCGTTGCCGGGGGCGTAGGCGCCGAGGCCGATGCCCTGGTTCAGCACTTCAAACTCGTTGAGGCCGTCCGGGCCGTAGGCGAAGGCGATGATGTGGTGCAGCACGGTTGGGTCGCCAGCCTCGAACTCGACCGCCCGCACCCAGATGTCCTCCTCGATCGGCAGCGGCACCATGATGTTGCGGTAGTCCTGAATGCCGGTGGCCGGGATCTGCTGCGCGGGAATCGGCAGCACCAGGTCGGGCTCGCCGTGGCTCCACTTCACCTGTTCCGGCTGCAAGCCGGGCAGGGGGTCCTCGCCGCCGGCGAAGTCCGCGCCATCGTCGATCCATTGCACCAGGGTTTGGGTTTCCTCGATGGTGATATGGGAAACATCCTTGAAATCATGCACATAGTCGTTGTCGATTTGGCCCGGCGGCATGCGCTTGGTATACAGCACTTCGCGGATCATCGGCGACCAGCCGCGCACGATCTGATGGCTGCTCATGGCGAACGGCGCGATGCCGCCTTCGGTGTGGCAGCTCACGCAGCGGCGCTCGAGAATCGGCACGATGTCCTCGGCGTAGGAGATTGCCGGGGCGGGTTTGAACGCGATGGCGGCGCCGCCGCTGGCGAGCATGGGCGCATCGCTCGCGCCACTGGCGAGAATCTGCCCGAGCGCATCGGTGGCGTAATGGCGGCTCGCCCGGCGCGAGGGGTCTTCCGCCGCGAAGCGGTCGTTGATGACGCCGCGGAACAGGCTTTCCCGGCGCTCCGGGTCAAGAATCGCGACTTCGGCGGCGTTGCCGAGGCCAAGCGCCTTCGCCACCAAGCCGGTGTCGTCCATCAGCACCGGAACCCCCACGCCGTTGCGCCCGGCATCGCGGCCCACCGCGGATTTGCCGGTCTCGCCGCTTGAATCGAGCACGAAGAAGGCCACATTGCGCCCGGCGAACGCCTCGACCAGCTCGTTGTACGCGGCAAGCGCCCGGTTCGAATCCCGCCCCCCGCGCACATGGGCGAACAGCACCACCGCCTCGTGATCGGCATAGCGGCTGAGTTGATGAAACTTCCCCAGATGGTCAATCAGCGAAAAATCGCCAACTGGCTCCCCCCGGTCCACCGCCTTGCCGGCACCAGCCAGCAACAAAGCAACCGCCCCGAGCGCAACCATCCCCGCGAACTTCCGCATAACCACTCTCCCAATCAATTCCCGCAAAAACGACAAACGCGGATTCTATGCCCGCAGCCCGCAAATCTCAACGA
>JAPOTO010000183.1:0-8988 GCA_026709135.1 Gammaproteobacteria bacterium
CTTGTCACTGGAATTCACTACTCGTAAATCGGGATGGCTTCCGGCATCCCGAATTCGACTTTCCAGTCTGCGATTACTGCCTGGAATTCAGCCACGAGTTCCGGGTATTCGTCGGCGAGATTGTTTTCGGCGAAGCGGTCCACGGTGATGTCGTAGAGCACCTTCTCATCGGTGTCCGCGTACCAGAGGAACTGCCAGCGGTGGGTGCGAACCGAATAGCCCTCGGCTCGCTCCCCCATGGGCGTGGTGGATGAGCGGCGGTTGTCGGTGTAGCCGACGAGATGCGTCCGCTCCGGCATCGAGCGGCCATCGATCAAAGGCAGCAGCGAGTTGCCGGGCAGATCCCGGGGGATTTCCACCCCGGCGAGATCGAGAATCGTCGGGTAGATGTCCATCGACGAGACCAGGCTCGAAGTATTGAACGAGTGGCGGATGCGGCCCCGCCAATGGAAAATCAGCGGCGAGCGGAAGGACAGATCGTACAGCCCGTTCTTGCCCAGGTGGCCGCCGTTGCCGAGCAGCAGATCGTCGGCGATGGTCGCGTTCTCATCCACCTTGTATTCGACATCTGCCTCCTGCTCCCAGCCGTTGTCGCTGATATACACGAACAGCGTGTCGTCCATCAGGCCGCGGCTTTCGATGTGGTCGAGCAGCCGGCCCACGCCGTCGTCCCACCACGTGATGTTGGCATAGTAGAGTTTGGCCGACTCCGATATGTCCATGTTCTCGTAGTACTTGCGGTAGGTGTGGGGCGCGTCGAAGGGCACGTGCGGCAGCGAGGGCGCGAACCAGATGAAGAACGGCTGCTGCCGGTTGCGGTCGATGAAATCGAACACCGGCGCCATGGTCCCGCGAACGAGCTCGTTGCCTTCGGCGCCCATCAGCTCCTCGAAAAAGCCGTCGCCGCCGTAGGCCGACAAGTCCCAGCCCTCGCTCATGCCTTCGCTGAAGTGGCCGTTCCGGTAGTGGTTTTCCCACCACTTGCCGCCCTGCCAGCTCACATAGCCCGCCTCGCCGAGCCGCTTCGGCAGCGTTTCGAACTCGCGCATCGCCGCGGCCTTTTCGAGCTGGTCCCACAGGCCCCGCTCGCGGTCGCCGAGCGAGGCGTAGCCGGCGTCTTCGCCGCGCCGCCGTTCGACGATCTCGTTTTCGCGCTGGACGTATTGCACCGGATGCAGGCCCGTGACCAGCGTGCGCAGCGACGGGCGGCAATAGGTCGCTGTGACGTGGGCGTGGGAAAACGTCGTTCCGCCGAGGGCGAGGGCATCCATCGAGGGCGTAATCACATGTTCATCGCCCATGAAGCCGAAGTAGGGGTAGCCGTGGTCATCGCCCACGAGCAGGACGATGTTCGGCGGCCGCTCGGCCGCCGCGGCTGTGGCGGAGAGCGCGAGCGCGGCAAAGGCGATAAAACCGGTTTTGAGCGTTCGATTCATTGGCGTTCTCCCGGGGCGATTCCGCGGCTCCGCTTCGCTCCGTGCGGAATGACGGTGGGGGGATTCATGGCTGTCCCAGTTCAAGCAGGGCGTCGTCGAGGATTTTCGGGTCGCCGGGTTCGCCGCCGCTGAAAAACCAGTCGGCGGGCTCTGGGCGGAAGTCGATGTAGTCGCCCTCGGCGGTTGCCGACCAGGTGGTCACATAAATGCGGCTTCCAGCCCAGTCGTCGATGCCAAGCGCGGCGCCTTCGTAGAACAGGGTGATGGCGCGGCTGTCCTTGTCGGCGCGCACCGCGGGTGAAACGCCGAGCTTGTCGCCTTGGCGGTTCGCGCTGGCGCCCGATGCGAGATAGGTGTAGCTGTCCCAGCCCCGGGCATAATGCGCGAGGTCCCAATCCATCGATTCCGGCACGCTGGCGTCGAGCAGTGGCAGCACCGTCGCGCCCTCGCGGTCGGGCAGGTCGAAGAAGATGGTCAGCAGCACATTGTCGAAACCGTAGGGCGGCAGCCAGGGTGTGGTGATCTCGGCCATGGTCAAGGTCAGTTCGAGGTTGCGGCCGGCGGTTCGCGCGCTGACGGCTTCGATCTCGCGCTGGCGCGCGCTGTCGGGATGCTGCGGCGTCACATATTGCCCGGTCGGGCCGCGGGCGTCGTCTGGATCGTCCGCGACCGCGGCCGAGAGCGCCGCTTCGGTTACCCGGGTCGTGTAGTTGACGCGCCCGGACAACTCGTTGGCCTCCGGCGAGTAGATTTGCAGGAACTGGGACGATTCGCCGAGGTCGCGGACTGGCACGGTGATCCGCCATTCGCCTAGATCGTCGGCGGTGAATTCGATCGCTTGGTCAAAGTTGCCGTTTGGAATCCATCGCAAGCCCGCGTTGGCCTGGCCGACCCGGCCAGTGAGCTCGAAATCCCCGCTGTAGACACCTCCTTCGATCGCGGCGGAATCGACTTCGATTGCCATCTCCATTGCCGTTGATTGCTCGCCGGCCGACACGCTCCCGCCGACTGGCCGCAGCACCACGACCGCCCGCGGCGGCAATCGCAGGCTCAGGCCGCCATCCGCGCCGGTGACCACTGGCTCGGCGCCCGGTTCCGCGCCAGGTTTCACACCAGGTTTCACACCAGGTTTCACAAAAGCCTCGGCGAACAATTGCTCAAGGCGCTGGAATGGCGCCGCGCCGATATCGAGTCGGTGCGCCATCGCGCTGTGATTGGCGGTGTTCAACACCACGACCGCGCTTTCGCCACCGTATTCGCGCCGGAAGGCGAGCACCCCCGGCCCGGCGGTCTCGGAGGCGAGCACCTCGAGGCTGCCGCGGCTGAACACGGGATGCCCGGCGCGCAGGGCGGTCAGCCGCCGCAGGTATTGGTAGTGCTCGGATCCGCGATCGAACGACCCTTGCGGATTGCGGTGGCCGCCGGCGAACATCGCCATGCGCGACTCGGGCAGCGCCTGTTCCGTGCCCTGGTAAACGATGGGGATGCCCGGAATCGTGAACAGCAGCGCGAGAGCCTGGCGGAAAGCCGCCGGGTGCCCGGCGGCGAGGAATCTCGCGGTATCGTGATTGTCGATGAAAGTCGGCATCGTGAACGGATCCGGATAGTTCGCCATATGCCGCTCAAGACGGTAGCCGAGCGTCGCCGAAGGCGCGCCCCGGGCGAGCGCCCGGTTGATGCCGTGGTACAGGGGGTAGCTCAGCATCGAGTTGGGGCCGAGTTGGCCACCGGTTTCGAGGTAGGCGGCCACCCGGCGCTCGCCGGCGTCGTCGTAGGGGTCCGATACCGCGGTCGCCTCGCCGAAGGTGAGGAAATGTTCCTTGCCCTTGGCGCGGGCATGGGCGTAGATGCCGTCGTCGTCGCGCAGGAATTGGTTCCAGAACGGGAACGGAACCAGCGAGACGGTGTCCATGCGAAAGGCGTCCACCCCGGCCTCGTCGATCCAGTACTTGTAGATCTCCTTGAACTTGGCGATCACTTCCGGGTTTTCGGTGTTGATGTCGCCGACATGCCCGAGCGAGTGGTGGTGCTCCTGGTGGAGGCTGGAAAAGTCCGTAATCGGCGGCGTCCAGTGGTAGATGTCCGCGGCGTGATGTTCGGGGTTGAGCCGGTCGATCTGGTTGAAAGGGTATTGCGCGGGCGCCGGCTGGTGGGAATCCGGCTCGAGCAGATAAAATCCCGCGGCGGTGTCATCGGGGTCGTATTCGCCCTCGTAGGCGTAAAAGTTGCCAACATGGTTGGCAATGGTGTCCTGAATCAGATACATCCCCCGGCAGTGCAATTCGTGGGCCAGGCGCCGGTAGTCCGCGAGCGTGCCGAAATGCGGGTCCACCCGCTGGAAGTGCGCCGGCCAGTAGCCATGCCAGCCAGTGGCCTGATACGGCGTGCTCCACCACTGGTTGTAAAAGATCGGCGTGGTCCACACGGCGGTGACGCCGAGATCGCGGAGGTAGTCGAGCCGGTCGATGACACCTTGGAGGTCGCCGCCGCTGAAATGGCTGGGCTGGCTCGGGTCGTATTCGCCGTGGCCCTGGTCGTTGTTGGATGGGTCACCGTCGTCGAAGCGGTCGATCATCAACATGTAGATGACCTGTTCGCGCCAGTCGGGCGAGGCGACATGCAGCAGCGGCCCGGATGCCGCGGCGCAGGCTCCGGCGCCGGCGGCCGGCAACGGCTCCGCCACGGCAAGACTCTCTGCGGCGGCCCCGGCGCCGTTTTCGCTGGCCGGCCCGTCGGTCGAGCAAGCGGCGAGCGCGAGTGAAAAGCCGAAAACTGCGGGATTGCGCATGGCCGGAAGCAATACCATATTTGCCGGAGTTGGCACAAAATCCGCCGCAATGAATACGATTGCAGCCCCGCCGCGCAAGCGGCCTTAGCAAATATACTCAAACCAGTCATGCACAGCTTTTTGGATACGGAAACGAAGCCCGCCGGCACCGGTCAAGCGGACGCGGCCGATTCCCCGCGGCAATCCCGGAGCGGCTCCAGCGCTGCCGACTGGTGGCGCAGCGCGGTGATCTACCAGGTCTATCCGCGCAGCTTTCAGGACAGCAGCGGCAACGGCACCGGCGATCTGCGCGGCATCACCCGCCGCCTCGGCCATATCGAGTCGCTCGGCGTCGACGCGATCTGGATATCGCCCTTTTTCAAGTCGCCGATGAAGGATTTCGGCTACGACGTCAGCGATTACCGCGCCGTTGATCCCTTGTTCGGCTCGCTTGCGGATTTCGACGAACTGCTCGCGGAAGCGCACCGGCGCGGCCTGCGCGTCATCATCGATCAAGTGCTGAGCCACTCTTCCGATCAACACCCCTGGTTCCTGGAAAGCCGCGAAAGCCGGCAAAACGACAAAGCCGACTGGTATGTCTGGGCCGACGCCAGGCCCGATGGCGGCCCGCCCAACAACTGGCTGTCGGTGTTCGGCGGCATCGCCTGGCAATGGGAGCCGCGCCGCGGCCAGTACTATCTGCACAATTTCCTGCCGAGCCAGCCGGACCTGAATTGCCACAACCCCGCCGTGCGCCGGGCCGCGCTGGACAATCTCGAATTCTGGCTGCGCCGCGGTGTCGACGGTTTCCGCCTCGACGCGGTGAATTTCTGCATGCATGACCCGCGCTTGCGCGACAATCCGCCCCAGCCAGTCTCCCGGAGCGAGTTTCTCGCCGGCGGCCAGGCGGCTTCACCCTACGCCATGCAGAAGCACATACACGACCACACCCACCCGGACAACCTGCGCTTCATGGCGGAAATCCGCCGCCTGCTCGACCGCCACGGCGCGGTCGCCCTCGGCGAAATCGGCGCGGAAGACTCGGCGCAAGTCATCGGCGAGTACACCCGGGGCGAGCGGCGGCTGCACATGGCCTACAGCTTCGATTTGATGGGGCCGGACGGCTCGGCGCGCACGATCCGCGACAAGCTCGAAGACTTGCGGGAAAAAGCGCGCGGCGGCTGGTGCTGCCTCGCCCTCGGCAACCACGACGTGGAGCGCGTGGCGAGCCGCTGGACTGGCAACAAAGCCGACGCGGATTCCGCGAAACTGTTCGCGGTTCTGCTCGGCAGCCTGCGGGGCGCGGTGTGCCTGTACCAAGGCGACGAGCTCGGCCTGCCAGAAGCCGAGGTGCCCCGGGAAGACCTGCGCGATCCTTATGGAATCAATTTCTGGCCGGTCTACAAGGGCCGGGATGGCTGCCGTACGCCGATGCCCTGGTGCGGGGACTCGCTCCACGGCGGATTCTCGCCCGCCACGCCTTGGCTGCCGGTCGATTCCCGCCATCTGGCGCTGGCGGCGGACCGCCAGAGCAACCAAGCGGACTCGGTGCTTGCCTGTGTCCGCGATTTCCTGAAATTCCGCAAACAGCAGCCCGCATTGCTCCATGGCGACCTGCGCTTTCTTCCGGTGCGGAGCGAATCGTTGCTGGCCTTCGCGCGCGCCACCACCGGGCAAACGCTGCTGCTGTGCTTCAATCTCGACAACGGGGAACAGCGGATCGACAAATCGGAGCTGTCCCACTTCGCCGGCCGGCGCCTGCGGCAGTTGCACGGCTATCCCGCAAGGCAGGGAACCATCGCCGAAGACAGCCTGGTGTTGCCGCCGCGTTCGAGCCTGATCGCCGAAGTTCGCCCGTGAGGCGGGCCGGGCGCCGATATCGTCAACGTTTGACTACACCGCCCGGCAAGAGGCGCGGATCGTCAGTTCCGGCTCGATGAGCCGCGATTCGACCGCCTCGCCGGCCACGAGCCGCAGCAGCGCATCGACCATGATCCCACCCGCCTTGGCGGTGTCCTGCCGGATCGTGGTCAAGGCTGGCGTGGTGTAGGAAACCGCGGGAATGTCGTCGAAGCCGACCACCGAAATGTCCCCCGGAACCGAAAGCCCGCTCTCCCCGAACGCCTTGACCGCCCCCAGGGCGCTCAGGTCGCTGCCGCAAAAAACCGCGCTGAATTCGACTTTGCGCGACAACAACTCGCGCGCCGCCAGGGCGCCGCTTTGCTCGGCGGGGATGGCCGCCGCCCGCAAGTCCGCCGCAGGCTCGATGCCGGCTTCGCGCAATGCCTTGCGATAGCCCGAATAGCGGTCCTGTATCTCCGGGCAATCGTCGGACACGTCGCCGACAAAGGCGATCCGCCGGTGGCCGAGCTTGAGCAGGTGCCTGGTGGCGAGATAGCCGCCTTGCCGGTTGTCGCAGCCGACAAAATGTCCGGGCTGGCCTTCGATCACCGGCCCCCAAGTCAGCACATGGGCGTCTTCGAGCAACTCGGCCTTGCGGATATGGTCGGTGTAGCCGCCGTATCCGAGCAGGATGATGCCCTCGGCCTTGTTGCTGTTTTGGTAGTCAACGATCCAGTTTTCGCTCAGTTGCTGGAACGAGAGCAGCACGTCGTAGTTGCGCGCCGCCGCGGCTCTGGTGATGCTCGCGAGCATGGAAACGAAGAAGGGATTGATGTCGGAGTCCATGCCGGACTCCCGATGCACGAGCAGCGCGATGGCGCGGCTTTGCTTCGAGCGCAGGTTGCTCGCGCTGCTGTCCACCTTGTAGTTGTGTTCCCGGGCGATGCGCTGAATCCGGCGCCGCGTCTGGGGATTGACCAGCGGACTCCCGCGCAGCGCCCGCGACACCGTCGATTGCGAAACCCCGGCCAAATAGGCGATGTCGAGCGAAGTAACCTTGGTCATTCCGACGATCCCCCATCACTCCCCGAAGTATCGGATACTTGCGGAAATCGGGCAACAGGGGCCGAGGCCCCGGACGGCGACTTACGCTGTGCGGTTCATTCGCATTCGTTGAAGCAGCTTTTCGTGGATGCCGCCGAAGGCGCCGTTGCTCATGATGAGGATGTGGTCGCCGGGGCGGGCGGTTTCGGCGAGGCAGTCGATGATGGCTTCGACGCTGTCGAAGGCCAGCGACGGGGTTTCGGCGGCGCTGGCGAGGGCGGCGCAATCGAGGCCGCCATCCCGCGGCTGGAACCAGATTGCCTGATCGGCGGCGGTTACCGCCGCCGCCAGCGTGTGCTGGTGCACGCCGGCTTTCATGGTGTTCGAGCGCGGTTCGATCACCGCGATGATTCTGCCGCCGCCAGCGAGTTTCGCCGCCAAGCCCCGCAAGGTTGTGGCGATTGCCGTGGGGTGGTGGGCGAAGTCGTCGTAAACCGAGATGCCGCCGACTGCGCCGCGCAGTTCGAGCCGGCGTTTCACGCCGCGGAAACTGCCAAGCGCCTCGGCCGCGGTTGCCGGCGGCACCCCGGCGTGCTCCGCCGCGGCGATGGCGGCCGCGGCGTTGCGGAGGTTGTGCGTTCCGGTTTGATCCCAGGCTACGGTGGCGATTTCCGTTTCGCCGTGTCCGGCCCGGTGTTTGGCCAGCTCGAATTCGCCGCCATCGCGGGCGAGCGGGCGGATGTTCCAGCATACGCCGCGCTCGCCAGCGAGGCGCTCGCATTGTCCACTGCTCAACTCGATGCCAATGCGTTGCGCCGGCGTCCAGCAGCCCTGGGTGAGCACGGCTTCAAGGGCGGGTTCATCGGCGGGCAGGACGATGCGGCCGTTGCCCGGCAGGATGCGCAGCAGGTGGTGGAACTGCCGTTGGATTGCCGCGAGATCATCGAAGATGTCGGCGTGGTCGAATTCGAGATTGTTGAGGATCGTTGTGCGCGGGGCGTAGTGGATGAATTTCGAGCGCTTGTCGCTGAAAGCGCTGTCGTATTCGTCGGCCTCGACGACGAAAAAAGCCGAATCGCCGAGCCGGGCCGAAACCGGAAAGTTGTTGGTGACGCCGCCGATCAGGAATCCCGGTTTCAGTCCGGCGTATTCCAGAATCCAGGCGAGCATCGCGCTCGTGCTCGTCTTGCCGTGGGTGCCGGCAACGCCAAGCACCCATTTGCCGCGCAGCACGTGCCGCGCCAGCCATTGCGGCCCGGACTGATAGTCGATGCCTTCATCGAGCACCCGCTCGAGCACCGGATTGCCCCGGGATATCGCGTTGCCGACGAGCACGAGCTCCGGGCGGGAATCGAGATGCGCCGGATCGTAGCCGCCGCGAACTTCGATGCCCGCCTCCGCAAGCTGGGTGCTCATGGGCGGGTAGGTGTTGGCGTCGCAGCCGCCGACCTCCCAGCCGAGTTGCCGGGCGAGCAGGGCGAGGCTGCCCATGAACGAGCCGCAGATGCCGATGATGTGGAGGCGCATGACGGCTTGTCTTATAGCATACTGGGGAAGTTCCGAGCATATGTGGGCAGATCAATGAACGGCGACGATTTCAGCGCATTCTCGATTGGCTTGTACCGCCGGCCCGGGGTCGAAGACTGCTGCCTGCGCTTGCAGGATGAGTGTGGCCTCGATGTGAATGTGGTGCTGTTCTGCTACTGGTTCGGCGCCCGCCACGGGCTGATCGAAGAAGCGCTGTGGCAGCGCATCGATTCGATTTCCCGCCTGTGGCAGGCGGGGCTCGTGCGACCGCTGCGCGAAGCGAGGCGCTGGCTGAAAAAAACGGCATTCGAGGCCGGGGAAGAGCGGGAAAAACTGCGCGGGCGCATCCAGGAGGATGAAATCGCCGCCGAA
>JAPOTO010000183.1:9174-10776 GCA_026709135.1 Gammaproteobacteria bacterium
GCCGCGTTCGGCTGAGCATGGCCGCGGCCGAGGCCCCGACTCCATCAGGGCTTTCCGGAAAACCCGGCTCAGCCGCCTCCCCGGGCCGATTCGCGATTGACGAAGCCCTCGAACAGGCCTTCGATCTTGGCCATGCGCTCGCGCAGCCCGCTGGTTTCCTTGTTTATGTCCTGCCGCAGGGAATCAATATCCCGGTGCAGCCGGTATTGCAGGTTCAACAAAATGCCAATCGTCCCGGCGACGCCCGCCAGGGTGATGATTTCGGTCAAGACCATCAGTGACTCCTCCATACGGCGCATTATTGCGCCGCACCAAAGGTCTAGTCCAGTTTTTCGCAAAATGCCAAGTTTTTGGCGTCAAATTCCCTCCGCAGGCAAGTCGCGGAAACTGTCCGCGCCGCGCCAGCGTTATTCCGACCTGACATACTTGACGAGCTGCCGCGGCCCGACTTCCGCTCCGTACACATTGCCGTGGCTGTCCGCGGCCACGCCTTCGGCCGCGCTGGTGCCGCCGGGGTTCTGGTCCGGGTCGGGAATGAAGCTGAACACGTGGCCGGTCACCGCGCTGCCGATGCGGATGCCGCGCCGCCAACCGGGGTTGGAGGTGGCGCTCGATTCCGAATCCGCCGCGTAGAGGATGTCGTTGGCGTCGATATAGATGCCGCTCAGCCGGCCGAACTGGCGCCATTCGTCAACGAAGGTGCCGTCCTGTTCAAAGATCTGGATGCGCACATTGCCGCGGTCGGCGACGAACAACCTGCCGCGGGAGTCGAAGGCGAGGCTGTGTGGCGTGCGGAACTCGCCGGGGGCGGTGCCGATATGGCCCCAGCTTTCGAGGAAATTGCCTTCGGCGTCGAACTTGGCGATGCGCGCCACGGTGGATAAATCGGCGTTGGCGCTTTGCCCGCCGTGGCCGTCGCCGACATAGATATTGCCGTCCTGGTCGGTGATCACATCATTCGGCGAGTTGAGCAGGGGCCCGGTGCCGTCGCCGGCCACTCCCGGCTCGCCAAGCACCATCAGCACCTCCCCCTCAGGGCTGAACTTGTAGACCGCGTGGCCCTTGCCGGCGGCGTCGGGATTCTCGGCGAGTTCGACCGCGGTGGCCGCGCGGGCGTCGGTGATCCAGACATTGCCGTCAACATCGATGTGGATGCCATGCGGCCAGATGATCATGCCGCCACCGAAGGAAGTGACGATATTGCCTTCGGGGCCGTACTTGATCACCGGATCGACATCGGACAGCGCGCAGCTATTGGACCCGCAACGCTCGGCCACCCAGACCGACTCGCCGTCGATATCGATGTCCACGGCGCTGGTCGAACCCCACTCCCGGCCATCGGGCAAGGCGAAGTAGTCGTTGATCGTGGTGTAGGGGTTGGGATGGTTGTTGGTCGGCGACATGACCTTCTGGGCGGCGGCGATGCCGGAAAGCGTCAGCAGCGCCAAGCCCAAGCCCAGTGGAATCGTGTTGATGCGGGAAGAACGGTTCATGAATGGCCTCCTGTCAGATACAGTTCGGGTTGCCCGTTTGTTGTTCGCGGGAAGGCAAGAATAAAACCGGCACCCGGTGTTGTCCAGATTTCCGGCTGGCGGCAGATTT
>JAPOTO010000015.1 GCA_026709135.1 Gammaproteobacteria bacterium
AAACTGGCGTAGACTATATTTCCCTCGGGCTACTAACCAAACACTGCCGCGCCGCGGACTTGTCGTTTTTGCTGGAGTGAAGCCCGGGGAGATCCGTTTCGCGTTGAGCAGAACGACGGTGGGGTATACGTCAATGTGAGTCGCCGTCGGGTGGCGGGGAGTGCGGCGGGCGTGCGAGACACGATGTCGAGCCCGAAGCCCACAGGGATGTGTTTACGGCGTCCGCAGCACTCCCCGCCACCCGGCGGCGACGGATCGAAGCCACAGTTTAGCTGCCCACGCTTCGCACCGAATGACGGGAGGATCGGAGCCATTATGAAACACCCCTGTCTCGCTTTGTTTGGCCTGCTTGCGCTTGCCGCGCCGGCCGCTTCCGCCCATGTTGGCAACCTCGACCGCAATGGCGGGCACTATTATGGCAATTCCTACCACTGCCACATGCCCGGCTGCGAGTATCCCGACACCTTCAGCCGCATCGGCTCCGAGCGCATGGTCACCAACCGCCGCGAGCGCGAGAAATTCTTCAACACCGACGACTGGAACTACGAACTCGATGCCGACGGCGATTGCCAGTCAACCCGGCAGGAAGTGCTGGTGATGACGAGCCGGCTGCCGGTGCGCTTCACCAATCCGCGCAATTGCGTGGTTCGCACCGGGGAGTGGATCGACGAATACACCGGCGAGCGCTTTGAAGTCGCCATGCAACTCGACGTGGACCACGTGATTCCGCTGATGTACGCCCACACCCACGGTGGCGACCGCTGGCCGCCGGGCAAGAAACTGCAATTCGCCAACGACCCGCTCAACATCGTCATGGTCGAGCGCCGCGAGGCCCGCCGCAAGCGCGACCGCGGCCCGAGCCGCTATCTGCCCAGGGAGGAATTCCAGTGCGAATACGCGCGGCTGTGGGAAGCGATCGCCGAAAAGTACGATCTGTTCATCGAAAACCGCGACCGCAACGCCATGAACAAAATCCTCGAGGGCTGCACTGGGTAGCACCCTCCCCTGTTGTTTCGCCCGGAGCACAGCTCTCACCCCGTCATTCTGCGCGCAGATGACGGGTGTGCCCGCCCCCTACTTCCAACTGAAATCGCGCTGGATGCGGCCGAGGCGGGTGTAGAAGGCTTGGCTGGCTTCGCGGTCGGACTTGGGGTTGGGGAATAGCAGGCTGACGATGGGGATAATGAGCAGGGGCAGCAGCAGGGTGAGGAAGGACGGGTCGGACCATTCGCCGAGGTAGGCGATCAACTCGTGCCACCATTGGGCGAAGCCGCCGGCGTTGGCGTTTTCGATGTCGTCGAACAGGGTGTTGAACAACCACATAGCCAGGCCGCCGGTGAAGCCCGCGGCGATGCCCCAGAAAACCGCCGCCTCGGTCGTGCGCTTCCAATACAGCACATAGCCGATGGCGACCGCCGGCGGCACCACCATGGCGAAGCCGAGCAGCAGCAGTTGCAGCACCGAGGTGATGTTGCCAAGCCAGGCGATGACCGCGGCGAGCGAGCCGTAGACCACGGTGACGATCTTGTAGGCCATCAGCTTCTTTTCCGAGGAGAAGTTCTTCGCGCCGGGCACCCAGTCGTTGACGAACATCGTAGCGCTCGCGAGCAGGATCGGCGCCCCGGAGGAAATCACCGCCGCCAGCACCGCGGCCAGGGCGATGCCGCCGAGGATCGGCCCCGCGTCCATGGCGAGCTGGGCGATGTTGAGATAGCTGCCCAGGCCCGCTTCGGCGCCATAGGTCGCCATGGTGAGGATGCCGATGAAGCCCGCCACCAGCGGCATGGCGGCGGCGATGATGCCGGCGAGGAAGAAGCCCGGAATGAGATATTCCTGCCGCGCCGCGCTGCTTGCGTAGTTGGCGTAGACCGACGCCGCCGGGGTGTGGATGGTGGCGGAGATGAACAGCGCGATGATCGTCGCCCAGCCGATGCCGGTGAAACTCCACCAGCGCACTTCGTCTTGGGAAGCTTCGGCGAGCATGCCGCCGGCGCGCTCGAGCACCGAATCCCAGCCGCCCATGTTGCCCATGACCACGAGGCCCACGAGCAGCAAGCCGAAAATGATCACCGAGCAGTGGACGATATTGGTGATCGCGGTGCCGCGCAGCCCGCCGAAAACAGTGAACGAGATGATCACCACGGCGCCGATCAGCACGCCGAGGCCAAATGGAATGCCGGTGACACCGCTGACGATGGAGCCGATGATGTACGGCTCGATGATGTTGACGATCAGGTATTCGGCCTGGACGCAAAGGCTCGTCAGCCATTGGCAGCGGTAGGAGCCGAAGCGGTAATCGAAAGCCTGGCCGACGCTGACGAGCTTGAGCCGCCGGTAGGGTATCGCGAAGAACAAGCCGACCAGGAACAGCGCGGCGAAGGAATTGACGCCATACCAGAGGTGGCCGAGGCCCTCCGAAATCACATCCCCCGCCACGCCGTAGGTTCCCGCCCCGCCGATGCGCGTGCCGGCGATGCCCGCCGCGAGCATGGCAATTCCCAGTGTGCCGCCGCCGATGTCCCAATCCGCCGAACTCGCGTTGCTGCGGCTCAGCCAGAGGCCGGCGGCGGCGAAAAAAACCAGATAGGCGATAATGACACTCGCGGTGATGCCCATGCCGACTCCACATTGCCAAGGCGGGCATACTACAACATCTGAACAGACCAGTACGGCAGGCAAAAATGAGCAAACCACCATGACCAAACTTCAACCCGGCTCGGACCCATGGCTTGCCCAGGTGCGGGAAGAGCCGATCGAGCCCGAACAGCCGATCATCGACCCGCACCATCATTTGTGGAAGAACCGCTTCGGGCGCGATTACCTGCTGCCCGAGTTCCATGGCGATACGGGTGGCGGGCACAACATCGTCAAGTCGGTGTTCATGGAATGCCGCGCGTTCTGGCTGCGCGAAGGCCCCGAACATCTGCGGCCGACCGGCGAGACGCGCCATATCGCCGATCTGGCCCGGCGCAGCGAAAGCGGCCCAAATGAAAAAGCGCCGCGCATCGCCGGCATCGTCGCCCACGCCGACCTGCGCCTGGCGGCCACAGCCAAGCTCGGCGAACTGCTCGATGCGCACGAGGCGGTTTGCGGCGGGCGCTTGCGGGGCATCCGGCAATGCGCCGCGGTGGACCGGGCCGCGCCACTGTTCATCGATGTGCAAGCGCCCGCGGGGCTCTATGCCGATGCCGATTTCCGCGCCGGCCTGCGGATGCTCGCCGCGCGCAATCTCACTTTCGACGCCTGGCATTACCACCACCAGATGCGCGACTTCATCGACCTCGCCCAAGCGCTGCCCGAATGCACTTTCGTGCTCGACCATTTCGGCACGCCGCTCGGTGTTGGCCCCTGGCGCCTTGAAGCGGTTTATCCGCAGTGGCGGCGCGACCTGGCGGCGCTCGCCCGCTGCGAAAACGTGTATGCCAAGCTCGGCGGGCTGGCGATGCCCGACAACGGCTTTGGCTGGCACGAGGCCGCGAGGCCGCCGGATTCGGATGAATTCGTGGCCGCGCAGAAGCCATGGTATCTGCATGCCATCGACTGCTTCGGCCCACAGCGCTGCATGTTCGAGAGCAATTTCCCGGTTGACCGGCTGTCAATCGGCTACACGGTGCTCTGGAATGGCTTCAAGAAGCTGGTGGCGGACTTCAGCGAAGCGGAAAAACAGGCGCTGTTCCACGGCACCGCGGCCAAGGTGTACCGCTTGCGGAGCGAATCACCGGCACAGGCTGACTGCTAGCCGCGCTCGCGCAGCCGCTTGATGACCGAGCTCGCGGTGAGGATGATCTGATCCCCCACGCGGATTTTCATCCGCATGAAAACCAGCGAATGTCCCCGGCGCAGCACTTCGCCCTCGCCGAGCAACAAGTCGCCTACCCGCGCGGGGGCGATGAATTCGGTGTTCAGGCTGATGGTGGCGGAGCTTTCCTGTTCGCCGCCGCTGGCGCCGAGGCAAACCGTGTAATCGGCGAAGGCCATGAGGATGCCGCCGTGGATCGTTTCATGGGTGTTGGCGTGTTCCGGCCTGGTGCGGAAGGCGGTGCGGGGGTGCGGGCCGTCCATATAAAAGAAAAACGGCCCGATGTGGTCCTCCGCGATATCGCCGGGCCAGTGCCGGTATTGCGCGGGCACATCGTAATCTTCCGGTTTGAATGCGCCTTGCATTTTTCGCTCCTGTTGACTGAACTGGGCAGCGCGGGCACCTAGCACTAGGCTGCGCAAGCCGATTCAATTCGATCTTTGTTTTCAATCTGATGGGTGACAGTTAAAGGGGACACTGCAAGTGAGTCTGCGATTTCTCCGACGTCTTTCCCCGAGTCTCTCATATCAAGGATTATTTCGATAGGTGCCAACAGCTCAGCCGCGAACGCTCTCCCGACTGCTTGCCGCTCAGCCGATTTCAGTTCATTCACTATGGAAATTTCATCATCTGGAAAGCACACTGCATCCCCCAATGCTCTCGCAAATGCAAACTCCTCGGACAAATGCTCCCACTTTTTCCTTCCACGTTTCCTGAGATGTATTCCAGTTTTTCCGCCAGCAGTTCTAGAAACCACAGCACGGGTAGCTGCCATTCCTGATGCTCTCCTAAAGTATCGATTTCCTAGCATCTCCGATAGGGATCTAATCGACGTAGATCCATTCAAAAAGTCTAAACTCAATCTTTCACGAAACAACCTTGCCATCCTATAACCTTGGCTCCAAGTTCGTTCGCTTGAAATTCTCTGACTCTGACTCTTTAAGTCATTGGCTAATTCATCAAGAACACTAAGCTGAAACTGATAAGGTTGACGAGATTCCGCATAATTTATCCATTCCAACTCTCTTTCTCCCGCTGCATGAAGATTAGAAGAAAACCGCGATTTTGCTTCCCGAACTCCTGCCAAGAATTCGATCAATACTTCACCAGAAAATCTGTTGTTCGCGAGTTCAATCAACCTCGCATCGGAATCTGAAATCATGTATGGATCAGCGCCGATTGTTCCCGCAGCCTCGCAGAAAAATTGTTCATCGGGATTATTCCTGGAATAAGCTATGTGTGACCATCTAGACTCAACTTCCGTTTTCTGAATGCCTTCACTCGACAATTTTTCGACAACTTTATCTACAAACTCCGAAAGTGCTGATTCAGCTGCGCTGCGCTCCATATCAGATTCGGTATGCCAAAACTTGATTTTTGGATTAACCGATGAAAATTGGCTTCCCATGATCTCAAATGTGGAACCATCAAAACGAAATTTCAAATCTGGAAGTGCAAACCCATTTCGATACGGGAAAATCGAGAAATACCGATCTCTTCCCCCGAATATTTTCCACCATCCACTCGCTATGCCTTCCGCAAGATGAACCACTGGAATAAAAAGATGTTCAAAATATCGTCCCTCAGATACATCATAAAATGCGCACGCATTCTCATCTTCAACAAGTATCTGAAGATAGCACAGCGTTGCGCGCTCTTCGGCACAAGCATTTTCGCCGTTTTCCACCCAATCAATCAAAAATTTCATGTTGATCCTCTTTCACAATCGGCCAACCTTTGTATTCACCCGCTGCTTTATTCACTATCAACCCTTGCCAAATTTGGCCATCCGCTTCATACCAGACCTTCTTGGGGAAATCCTGATCACCTTGATAAAATTCGAATTTCCCCTCTTTTATCGCACATTGGACCCATTCGGTTGCCATCTGCCGATCTTGGTCGCCAACCAATGGACATATGGTGGTTGTTTGCTTCCCTGGTCGTCCTACTTTGCCTCCTTTCATTTGTTTAGACTCTGGTAATCCGCCCCACCATCGCTTTGTTTTATGTTCCGGACTCCCAACATATTTTACCCGCGCCGCCAGCTTGCCGCGCTCATCGGCGGACAACTTGGGGCGCTGTTGAATTTGCTTTGGCCGTCTGGCTTTCTTTAAGTTTCCCACTAGCCTTGTGCCCTCTTGAGCAAAATTGTAGCTTGCTTCAGCGAAATTTTACACACTCGCGACACTTCAAGGGACGCAACCGCTCAATCGCCCCCGCGGAACACCACGGTGAAGCTCACCGGCACGGTGTTGCTGATGCTTGGCAGTCCGGCTATTTCGCGCAGGGCTTCGACGCCGCGGACGAGGTCGAAGCTGTTGGCGATGACGAGGATCGGCTTGAGCGTGGTTGCCTGAATGCCGTTGTCCGCGAGCCGGGTGACGCGCACTTCGGCTTGGTAGCTGTTCGATTGGCCGCGCATCGACAGATCGAAGCCGATGGTCGCCGTGGCGCTGCCGCCGGGTTCGAGCGCTTCGAATCCGCCGATGTCGAGTTCCGCGCCGAGCCTGGCTTCCGGGAACAGATTGGTCTCGAACAGCAGGTTCTGCATGCGCTCGTCGCGGATGGGGATGAGCGTGTTGATGCTGGCGAGTTCGATGGTGATATCGGCGACACCCTCCTCGCTGATCGAGCCGGAAAGCCGGTCGAAGCTGTGCACTTCGCCCACATGCTCGGCCTTGATGGTGACAAAACTCAAGGACGAGGCATCGTTGTCGAGCTGCCACTGCGCCTGGGCGGAAACCGCTGCGGGCAGCAGAGCCGCAAAGACTGTGGACCGAAGAAAAGAACCTGGCATCGCGGCCTCCCGGCATTGGCCAAAGCATCAAAGCGTCAGGGCAAACAACGGTACTGCAAAGCCACCCCCTCGGCAAGCCGCCGCACAGTCGCGGAGGTCTACACGGCGACGGATCGAAACCACTTGCCTGGGGACAGCACACACGTGATATATTTGAGCTTCGTGGGAGAGAAGGAGTCAGTGATGACACCTGAATTGATCGCCATCCTCGCGCTTGGCATATCGATTCTGGCATTTCTGTGGAATATCCAGCGCGACATCGGCATCTTGCGCCGGGACCATACGGACTTGCGCGAGCGAATGTCGCGGCTTGAAGGCTTGTTTGCGGGCTTAACCCAGCGCGAGTCCGCAAGCGCCCGCTGAACACTGATTTTCTGTTTTGGCCGCCCACCGGTGCGGCGGGTACAATTCCGCGTTTCGGGATTCAGGCGCGGGGCGGCCATGCGGGCTTCCGAACCACTGGTCAAACATCTGCTGCTGGTTGGCGGCGGGCACAGCCATTTGGCGGTGTTGCGCGGGCTCGGCATGCGGCCGGTGCCGGGGCTGATGGTCACCCTGGTCAGCCGCGAGATCCTCGTTCCCTACTCAGGCGCCCTGCCCGCCTATATCTCCGGGCGCTACCGGGCCGAAGAGCTGTACATCGATCTGCGGCCGCTGGCGCGCTTCGCCGGGGCCAGGCTGATCGAGGCCGAGGTCGAATCCATCGATTTGGCAGCCAGAACCATCGCCCTGCCATCCCGGCCCGAACTCCACTTCGACCTGCTCTCGCTCAATATCGGCTCGATACCCGATACCGGCGCCATGCCCGGCGCCGCCGAGCATACCGTCGGCGTTAAACCCATCGACGGGTTTTTGCGGGCTTGGGATGGCATCCGCGGCGAGGCGGTCGCAGCCCTCAAGCAGGGCCGGGGCTACCGCATCGCCATCGTCGGCGGCGGGCCCGCCAGCGTCGAACTCGCCTGCGCCGCCAAGGCGCGCATTCTCAAGGACAGCGGCAAAACCGATTTGGGCCTCGACATCCGCATCATTTCCGCCGCCAATGAGATCCTGCCAGCGCATAACCAGCGGGCCCGCGAGGCAATTCGCGCGGCATTGCGGAACAAGAACATCGAAATCCTCACCGGAACGGTTGTTACCGGCTTTGCCGCCAACACTGTGCTGTGCGGAGACGGCGGCGAAAACCAAAAAAGCATCGAAGCCGACCGCATCATCCTCGCCACCGGGGCGAGCCTGCCTGAGTGGCCAGCCAAAGCCGGACTGGCAATCAGCGAAGACGGCTTCCTCGAAGTCAACCGCCACCTGCAATCAACGAGCCACGACTTCGTTTTCGTCGCCGGCGACGCGGCGACGATCAAGGGCCGGGAGCGCCCGAAGTCGGGTGTCTACGCGGTTCGCCAGGGCAAGCCGCTCGCCCGCAATCTGCCGCGCCACGCCACCGGCCGACGGCTTGTTGGTTTTTCCCCGCAGCGCAGCGCCCTCGCCATGCTCAATCTCGGCGACGGCGGGGCAATCGCCTCCCGGGGCGAGCTGTTTTTCCAAGGCCGCTGGGTCTGGCGGCTGAAACACTGGATCGATCAGCGCTTTCTGCGCAAGTACCGCGACTTGCCGCAAATGCAGCCGGAACTCGGCATCGCCAGGGGCCTGCTTGAGCGGCGCGAAGAGCGCGAACTGCGCGCCCACGCCATGCGCTGTGGCGGCTGCGGGGCCAAAGTCGCCGGCAGCGTGCTGGAGGAAGTGCTGGCGTCGATTCCGGGAATCGCCAACCAGGGCGTGGAAGACGCGGCCAAAGTGACCGTGCCGGCAGGCCGCGAGCTGTGGCAGACCGTCGATCAGCTCAAGGCCTTCATCGACGACCCCTGGCTGTTCGCCAGAATCGCCACCCTGCACTGCCTCGGCGACATCCATGCCATGGGCGCCCGGCCCGACTCGGCGCTGGCCATCGTCGGCGTGCCATTCGCGAGCCGTTCGATCACCCGAAGCCTGATGCGCGAGTTGATGCTCGGCTGCGTCGCGACGCTGGAGGAGGAAGACTGCCGCCTGCTCGGGGGGCATTCCGCCGAAACCCGCGAACTGCAATTCGGCCTCAGCGTCAACGGTCATGTGGAACCGGGAAAGGCGCTGCCCAAACAGGGCATGAAGCGCGGCGATGCGCTGATTCTCAGCAAACCACTTGGAACCGGCACCCTGCTTGCCGCCGACATGCGCCATTTGGCTGGCCAGCGCTGGATGGATGCGGCGTTGCGGACCATGCTCGCCTCCAACCGCAGTGCCGCCCGGATATTCCGCGAGCATGGCGCGACCGCCTGCACCGATATCACCGGTTTTGGCCTAGCCGGCCACCTGCTCGAAATGATCGCCGGCGGCCCGGTGGAATTGCGCCTCGCCGATGTCCCCGTTCTTGACGGCGCCCTGGAGTGCATCGGGCGGGGAATCGTCAGTTCCCTGCACGCCGACAACAAACTCATCGAGCGCAACATCGAAGGACGCGGCGAATCGCGGGAATCCGCGCGGCGGGAAATCCTCTTCGACCCCCAAACCGCTGGCGGGCTGCTCGCCGCAGTGCCGGAAAGCAAGGCGCTGTCGTGCCTGAACGCGCTGATCGATTCCGGCCTGGAACAGGCCGCCATCATCGGCCAAGCGGGCGATAGCACCGACGGTCCGGCGAGAATCGTGCTCGCCTGAACCGCGGCAACAGCCAACGGCCTAGTCTTCGCCAAGCGATTCGAGAAATTCGGCCCGGCGCTCCGGGCGCATGCGGCCGAGTTCACGCACTTTTTCGTAGAATGCGGGGAGGTCGTCGCCGTGGGTTCGCAGCAATTCCCGCAACTGTGGCGCGAGGTCGTTGTACGAGCCGACGGTCGAAAGCTGGGCATTGTTGAGGGAGCCGGAAAACCAGCCGTCATAGCCGGCGTATCCGCCCCAGCGCGCCTTCAATGACCCATAGTCGCCGCGCATCCGCGCCTGCAGGGCGGATTTCTCCCGGCGCATATCGGTGGCGCTCAAATCGCGGCGGTACAGCTCCCCGAAGCGCTCGCGATAGGCGGTGACGAATTCGACAAACTGCCGGCGGCGCTCGGCATCGGCCAAGGCTTCTTCAACCAGGGCGGATTGCCGGCGTGTTTCTAGCCAGCGCCGCAGGCCTTCCATCTCGACCACCGTGGCGAAACTTTCATTGAGCGTGGTGTCGCCGGGGATGTAGGCCACCTGGTGGGCCAGCTCGTGGAAGATCAGCGCCGCGAGTTGGTGGTCCGGGCGGTTGAGCACGGTGCTGAGCACGGCGTCGTCGAACCAGCCCAGGGTCGAGTACGCCGCCACGCCGCCAACGTGGGTGTCGAGCCCTTCCGCGCGCAGGCCGGCGGCGTAATCGACCGCGGCGGCCTCGTTGAAATAGCCGCGGTAGGCGGCGCAGCCGGCGATGGGGTAGCACCAAGTGAGCGGCTCGAGCGAGAACTCCGGCGCCGCGAAAACATTCCACACCGCGTAGCGCCGGTCTAGTTCGACATAATCGAGATAATTGCCGCCGGCGGGCAGGCCGAGCTCGGCTTCGGCGAATTCCCGGGCATCAAGCACGACTTCGAGCTTGGCGGTAAGTTCCGGGGGCAGGTCCGGGTTCCGCAGCAGTTGCCGCAAATCCTGGCGCGCGCCGACGATTTCGAGATGGCCCCGCGCCGCCTGCAAGTACCAGGACACCGAATCGCAGCCAGCGAGCAGCAGCGCGGCGAAGAGCAGCGCGGCTGTCTTCACGGCCGGGGACGCCGCCTTGAAACCCGCGCCATGGGCCTTCGCGGCGGCAAATTCGCTTGCACGAATGCCCAAGGCGCAAGCTCCTATGGCCCGCGCTCGATCAGTTCGATCTCGAACAGGTGGGCCCAGTGTTTGCCGGTCACGAACAGGCGCTCCCCGCCGCTGTCCCAGGCGATGCCGTTTAGCACCGCCTCGCCGCTGCCGAGTTCGGTGCGGGCCGAAAGCCCGGTCAGGTCGACGATGGAATTGACCACGCCGGTCGCCGGATCGATGCGGACGATGAAGTCGGTCTGCCAGACATTGGCCCAGACCTCGCCGTCGATGTATTCCAACTCGTTGAGCATCGCCAGTGGCTGGCCGCGGACGGTCACGCCGATTTC
>JAPOTO010000215.1 GCA_026709135.1 Gammaproteobacteria bacterium
AGCAGGCCCGCGCTCAGGCATAGCAGGACGATGGCGAAGGGCAGGCCGATGGCGATGGTGAGGGCTTGGAGCGATTCCATGCCGCCGCCGAGCATCAGGGCCATGGCGACCATGCCGGCGAGCAGGCACCAGAACACGCGCTGCTGCACCGGGGCGTCCATTTTGCCGCCGGCGGTGATGGTGTCCATCACCAGCGAGCCCGAATCCGCCGAGGTGACGAAAAAGATCGTGATCAGCCCCACGCTGACGGCGGAAACAAAGCCGGTGACGGGCAGCGGTTCGAGCATTCTGAACAAGGCGAGTTCCGGCGCGGACTCGGCGACGCCGGTGTAGCCGCCGGCGAAATACTGCTCGAGCGCCGTGCCGCCGAAAGTCGCCATCCACAGCAGGGCGATGATCGTCGGCACGATCAGCACCCAAGTGATGAATTCGCGCACCGTGCGGCCGAAGCTGATGCGGCCGATGAACATGCCGACAAAGGGCGCCCAGGCGATCCACCAGGCCCAGTAGAACACTGGCCAATCGTAGAGGAAATCCAGATCCTCGCGGCCGATCCAATTGCTCAGCGCCGGCAGGTGGTAGAGGTAGTCGACGCCGGCGCCGGCGATGGTGGCGAGGATGGCCAGGGTGGGGCCGGCGATCAGCACGAACAGCCACAGCAGCCCCGCCAGCGACATGTTGATCCAGCTCAGGCGCTTGACCCCCTTGTCGAGACCGGCGATCACCGAGGCCAGGGCGATGCCGATGATGACGATGATCACGGTGACTTTGACCGGCGTGCTCGCCGGAATGCCGAACAGATATTGCAGGCCGCCGGCGATCTGCTCGCTGCCGAAACCCAGCGAAACCGCCAGCCCAAACAGCGTCGACAATACCGCGACAATATCCACCACATGGCCGAAGGGCCCCCAGGCCGCCTGCCCGATCAAGGGGAAGAAACCCGAGCGCAGCGTCAAGGGCATGCCGCGGTTGAAGCAGAAGAAGGCCAGCGACAGGCCGGCCACCGCGTAGATCGCCCAGCCATGCAGGCCCCAATGCATGATCGCGGCGGCCATGCCGATGGCCCGGGCGGCTTCGGTGTCGGCTGGGTCGACGCCAAGCGGTGGATTCAGCGTATGGGCGACCGGCTCGTGCACGCCAAAGAACATCAGGCCGATGCCGACCCCGGCGGCGAACAGCATCGCCAGCCAGGCCGAATAGCCGTATTGCGGTTTCGCGCCCGGGCCGCCGAGGCGAATCCGCCCCAGCGGGGAAAAGGCGAGCGCGAGGCAGAACAGAATCAGGAAATTGGCCGCGGCGAAGAAAAACCAGTCGAATGTCCGCGTCGTCCAAGCCCGCAGTTCGGCGAACATCGGCGCCGCCTGTTCGGGAAACAGCAGGGTGCCCACCACGAGCGCGACCACCAGCGCCGCGGAGACGAGGAACACCGGGTTGTGGATGTCGAGGCTGAAAACCCGGATGTTCTGATCGCCGATTTCGTGGCCGATTTCGGCCGCGGCGGATTCCCGCCGCGCGTCGCTGATCTCATTCATGGCTCACCTCGGCGGGCTGAGGGACTGGAGCGGCAAGGTTTTGCGGCGGGCTCGCGCCCGCGATATGGAATCGCGCCCGAACCGCGCCACCCAGCGCCTCGCGCAAAGGCCCGAGCCAGGATTCATAGTTGCGCCAATAGTCGAGGCCGGAGGTGAAGATCGGCTGCCGCACCTGTTCCGAGCTTGGCGTGCGCACCGCGCGCTCGGTGCGGTGGAATTCCAGGCAGGCGGGTTCGAAGTCGAGGCCGCAGTGGTTCAGAATCCGCCTCACCTGGGCCTCCAAGTCGCCGACGACTTCCTCGTGCTGGACCCGCAGCACCTTGCCGGGGAGCGCCTCGTCCCAATAGTCCATGAGTTCGACATAATCCCGGTAGTATTGGCCGAGATCGGCGAGGTCGTAGGTGAACTCCTGGCCTTCGGCGAAAAGCTGCTTGAAGCCGCTGAATCCGCAGGCCATGGGGTGGCGTCTGGCGTCGATGATCTTCGCTTTTGGCAGAATCAGGTGGATCAGGCCGATGTGGCGGAAGTTGTTGGGCATCTTGTCGATGAAGAGCGGCGCGCCCCGGCGGTGGATCCGGGTGTCGTCGAGGTACTGCCGGCCGAATCCGCCGAGTTCCTTTTCGGAAAGCGTCGCCAGAATATCGGGATAATCGGGCGCTTTTCCGCTGGGCCCGCCGGGTCCGCCGCGCCCGCGCCGCCGCAACTGTTGCGACAGCGAGGGGATGTTGGGCAACTCCAGCGTGCCATCCACTTGCGAATGCGACGACAAAATCTGTTCGAGCAGCGTTGAGCCCGCCCTGGGCAGGCCGACGATGAAAATCGGGTCCGGCGCCGGATGTCCCGACTGTTCGCCCCGGGCGAGCATTTCCGCCGTGCAAACACGCCGCTGGGCGCGCAGTTCCGCGGTCATCTGGTCGGCGTCGTAGCTGCTGAGGGCTTTCTTCAGCCGGTTGCCCTCGGCGTAGTGGGCGAAGGAGGCCGCGAAATCCTTCCGGTCTTCGAATGCCTTGCCGAGGGCGAAACTCAGGTGGACGCGGTCGCCGTGGGGCAATTCCCCGCTGGCGGCTTGGGCGCGCATTGCCTTAAGTTCGCTGTCGCTGAATTTGTAGACTTTGAGGTTGGAAAGCGCGTACCAGGCCTCGCCATGGCGGGGCTGGCTTTCGAGCGCCGCCTGGTAAGCGGCCACCGAGCGGTCGTACTCGCCCCGGGTCTTGTGGGCGTGGCCCTTGGAGGTGAGGGTCACCGGATCGCCGGGAATCCGCTCAAGCACCTTGTCGAGGAGCGCGAGGGCGGTTTCGTAGTCGCCGGTTTGCATCGTTTCGATGGCGCAGATCGACTGGAACTGGGGGTGCTCCGGGTCGGTTTCGAGCAACCGCCTGGCCTGGTCGAGGGCGGCGGCGAATTTCTGCCGCTTGCGCAGGATCTGGATGTAATCGATATGCACCCGCACATTGCGCGGCTCGATCCCGTGGGCGGATTCGAGCAAGAACTCGGCGTCAGTGAGCACGCCGAAACGCGCGCCGATGTCGGCGAGCAGCCGCATCGCCTCGACGTGGTGGGGCACTTGGCGCAGAAACTTGCGGCAAATATCCTCGGCCTTCAGCAGCTTGCCCTGGTGTATCAGGTCGAGAGCGGAGACGAGTGGCTGGGGCAGGCCGCGCAGGTAGTTCAGTTGCGACTTGACCTGGGCGGCCTCCGCCCCGCGGCCGCGGTTGGCGAGGATCTGAAGTTGTCCGCGCCAGCTCGCCACCAGCGCGGGATTGAAGCGGCAGGCACGGACATAGGCCGCGAGCGCTGCTTCGGGGCGGCCCATGTCGCGGTATGCGTGCCCCTCCTCCTGGTGCGCCCGACCGTTTTCCGGGGTTAGCGCCTTGAGTTTTTCGAGCAGCGCCAGCGCCTCGCCGAACTCGCCCCGGTAGCGCCGGCAGACCGCGCTCATGTAGAGCGCGTCGGTGTTGCCGGGCTCGCTGGCGAGGATGGGCTTGAGTTCAGCCAGCGCCTGCTGGTACTGCTTGGCGACGATTCCCGCTTGAATTGAGGCGAGTGTCGGTGATTCCCGGGCCGGGCGGGGCGCGGAACCATCCGGCGCGTCCCCGCGCAAGGATGTCGCGGCCGCGCTGGCCGGGCTGCCGGGTTCGATCAAAAGTCGAAGCTCGTGCGGATTCCGAATGTCCTCGGCTGGGCGTAGGTCACACGCTGGGCGTCGAAGACAAAGGTGCGCGAGACTTCGGCGCGCTCGTCGGTCAGATTGCTGGCGTAGAAAGTCACCGACCAGCCGTCGGCCGCCACCCCCGCGGTGAAGTCGAGCATGGCCCAGCCATCGATCAGGTCGCGGTTGATGGTGATGATGTCGCTGTAGGACTCCGCTGCCCAGGACACCATCGGCATCACATGGGCGGTCCAGCCGTTCCCCGGCAATTCCCATTCGTAGCGCGCCCGCAGATTGCCCTGGGAGCTTGGCGCGAAGGCGAGCTCGTCGCCGACCCGCACATCGTTGGTTGGCGTGATCTTCCTGGTGATTTCGGTGTCGAGGAACGACACGGCGCCGGCGATGGTGAGGCCGTCGGACCACTCGGGCAGCCAGGTGAAGTCCGCCTCGAGTCCGGTTACTTCGGCGTCCGCCGCGTTGTCCGAGAAGAACAGGTTGACGATGCTGGTGTCGAAAATCGTCGTTTGCAGGTTTTCGATGTCGATATGGAACAGCGCGGCGTTGAGGCGCAAGGCATTGTTGAAATCGGCCTTCAGGCCGACTTCGAGATTGACCACCTCGTCGGTTTCCAGCGCGTAGGGCACGACGAATCCACTGCCATCGGCGCTGGCGCGCCCGCCCGGCCGGTTGAGCAGGCCGGGCCGGAACCCTTCGGAAATCGTCGCGTAGTAGAGCCGGCCATCCATCGGCCGCCAGTCCAGCGTCGCCTTGAAGATGGTGCCGTCGGCCACCGCCTTGTCCGGGGCGCCCACCGCGTTGCCCGGGGCGAACTGTTGGGAGATATTGGTGCCGAAGCGCTGCGTGTCCTGCCGGTTTGAGCCGAAGTTGCCGAAGGACGAGTTGGCGCTGCCTTCGAGATCGACCTCGATCTCGTAGTTGCGCGCGCCGAGGGTCACGGAAAATTCATCGTTCAAGTCGAATCCCACCTCGCCGAAAACGCCGAACTGGCTATCCGTGCGGCGGATGTCGTTGCGGAAGATGACCTCGGGCGGGAAGGGCCCCGGATAGGTGAAATAGCCCGGCCCGGCATTGAAGCTCGACCCGGTCGGGTCGCCCGGCGCGGCCTGGGGGTTGGTCAGCGGATAATTCGGCGCGAAGCCCGGCGCGCCGTTCCAGGAAATCGCCTCGGTCGAGCCGGGGTAGGTGAAGTCGTTGACCTCGATCAATTCGAGATCGCTGATGAAAACGCCGCCCTGGAACCGCAGGCGCGCGCTCTGGTCGGTGGCGAAGCGGATTTCGTGGGTTTGGACTTCGAGCGCGTTGAGGCTGTCGGTGAACATGCGCGGCTCGTGGCACGTCGTTCCCTCCCTGGGCACCCCCGGCGGGGTGTTGAACGAGGTGTAGGTCGCGTAGTAGTCGCAGATGTAATAGGGCAGGTACTGGCCGACGAAGAGATAGTCGGAATAATCGACGATCTGGTCCGATTGCCGGTCGGTGAAGGCGCCGGTGTAGATGACTTCGAGTTCGGCGAGGCGGCCCGTGAGCGTCAGCGCGGTGTTGTCGAAAGTATCCTTGATTTCGTCATCGACAAAGCGGCTGATCGACAGGTCGCCGAGGTCGGGGTCGGCGAAAAACACGCCGTCGGCGTCGGTGTCCTGGGTGGTGTGGGCGAGCAGCAGGCTCCAGTCGGGGTTGATGTCCCACAGCGCGGAGATCCGCCCGCCAAGGTAGGAAACGCCGTTGATGTCGCTTTCGACGATGGCGCTGTTGTTGGCCTCGACGAAGTGGATATTGGAAAGGTCCACCCCGGCCTGGAAGCCGGCGCGGTACGAGGCGACGGGCACGCCGTTGGCGCGCACTGTGCCCGCGGGCCGGAAACGCGCGCTCTGGCTCGCGTCCCTGCGGCCCGGGACATTGTCGATCCAGCCGCCCTGGTTGTCCTTGTAGATGACGCCGCGCAGGGCGAAATTGTCGGTGACGGGAATATTGACCACGGTTTCAAAGTTCGAGCCGGCCTCGCCGCCGCTGATCGTATTGGCGCCGAGCTTGGCCGAGCCGGAAAATCCCGAGGGGTCGGGTTTGTTGGTGATGAGGCGCACATTGCCCGCCTGGGAGCTGGCGCCGAACAGCGTGCCCTGGGGCCCGGAGAGCACTTCGATGCGTGCCAAGTCGGCGGCGTAGACATCGAGGTTGCGCCCCGGCTGCGCCAGCGGCTGCTCGTCGAGGTAAAAAGCCACATTGGGGGAAAGTCCGGCGACGCCGGCCACGGTCAGGTTCGGCGTGGTCGAGGCGACGCCGCGGATGTAGATGGTGTTTTGGCCCGGCCCGCTGCCGCCGGCGGAAACGCTCGGCAGTTGCAGCACATAATCAGCGAAGTTGCTGATGCCGAGCTCGTCGATTTGTTCGGTGTTCAGGGCGCTCACCGCGATGGGAACATCCTGCATCGCGCGCTCGACCCGGGTGGCGGTAACGAGAACTTCTTCGAGGCCGCGCCCGCTCGGGGCTTCCTGGGCCAGGGCCGGCGGTGCGGCGAGTGCGGCCGCGACAGCGGCGGAGAGGGTGGTTTTTCCAGTTCGTCCAGATTTTGCAGTTCGTCCAGCTCGCGATGGAACTCGCATGGGGTCTCCCTGTTGTTGGCGTACCCGCATCTTAACCGCCGAAGCCAACATGCCGCAACCGCTACCGCAACCGCTACCGCAACCGCTGCCGCAACCGGGCGCGGGGGCGGCCTGGCCACGGCGATGCAACCCGATCCGCTGATTTGCTTGGCAATGCCTTTCGCACTAGTCTGGCGGCATGAAGACGGCTATGGATATTTACAAAGTAGAACTGGCGGGGCGAAGCGCTTGATCGTTCTTGGCATTGAAACCTCCTGCGACGAAACCGGCATCGGGCTGTATTGCAGCGAGCGGGGCTTGCTCGCGGACGGGCTGTACAGCCAAGTCGATACCCATGCCCGTTACGGCGGCGTGATTCCCGAACTGGCATCGAGGGACCATGTGCGCAAGACCCTGCCCCTGATCCGCGAAGTGCTCGCCGAGGCCGGGCTCGCGCTCGATGATCTCGATGGCATCGCCTACACCGCCGGCCCCGGGCTCGTCGGCGCCCTGCTCGTGGGGGCTTCCATCGGGCGCGCGCTGGCGGACGGGCTTGGCATCCCCGCGCTCGGCGTCCACCACATGGAAGGGCATCTGCTCGCGCCGCTGCTCGAAGGCGGCGGGCTTGTCTTTCCTTTTCTCGCGTTGCTGGTTTCGGGCGGCCACAGCCAGTTGGTCCGCGCCGATGGCATCGGGCGCTACCAAATGCTCGGCGAATCCCTCGACGACGCCGCCGGCGAAGCCTTCGACAAGGTCGCCAAGATGCTGGGCCTGCCGTATCCCGGCGGGCCGCATCTGGCGAAGCTCGCGGAAAGCGGCGACCCCGCCCGCTTCGATTTCCCCCGCCCGATGACCAACCGCCCGGGCCTCGATTTCAGTTTCAGCGGGCTGAAGACCCATGCGCGCACGGTGATCGCCAAACAGCGGGAAAGCGAAGGCGGGCTGAATGGGCAGACCCGGGCCGACATCGCCCGGGCTTTCGAGGAGGCGATGGTCGACACCCTGGCGATCAAGTGCCGCCGGGCGATTCGCCAAACCGGGCTCGAATCGCTGGTGATCGCCGGCGGCGTCAGCGCCAACCAGCGGCTGCGCCAGGTGCTCGGGGAACAACTCGGCGCTGATGCCGTACACTATGCCGCGCCGCGCTACTGCACCGACAACGGCGCGATGATCGCCTACGCCGGCTGCCGCCGCCTGCTCGCGGGCGAACGTTCCGGCTTGGAAATCGAAGTCCGCCCCCGCTGGCCGCTCGATTCCCTTGCGGCGGTTTGAACGCGCGCTTAATGACGGGAAATGGAATGATGAAGTCGGACATTGTTTACATCCGGGAACTCGAAGTCGAGACCATCATCGGGATATTCGACTGGGAGCGGGAGCGGCGGCAGATCGTCAGCATCGACCTCGATCTGGGTTTCGATATCCGCGCCGCGGCCGAATCGGACGACATCGCCGCCGCGCTCGATTACAAGGCGATTTCACACCGGGTGCGGGATTTTGTCGCCGCCGCCGAATTCCAGCTTGTCGAGGCGCTTGCCGAGGCGGTCGCGGGGATCATCCTCGCCGAATTTCCCGTTCCCTGGCTGCGCCTGCGGCTGGGCAAGCCCGGCGCGGTTACCGGCTCGCGGGACACCGGCGTCATCATCGAGCGGCGCAAGCCCGATGCCTGAAGTCATTCCCGCGCGTCCGCCGGAGCGCTCCATCCGCCAAAACCACCGCCGCGACCGTTCCGCCGGGGCGGGCTGAACCGCGCCATGCTCGCATTCTGCATCGGCAGCAACATCAACCCCGAGGCCAACATCCGCCGGGGGCTCGCCGAATTGCGGGAGAAGTTCGGCCCGTTGCGTTGCTCGCGGGTTTACCGCAGCGCGGCCGTTGGCTTCGCGGGGCCGGATTTTCTCAATCTCGCCGCCGTGGCCGAAACCGACACGCCAGTGCCCGAGGCCGTCGCCTGGCTCAAGCGGCTTGAATCGCGGATGGGCCGCAACCCGGGCAAGCCGAAATTCTCCTCGCGCCCCATCGACATCGACGTGTTCGTCCCCGGCGCCCCCGACGGCGCCCACGGCAAGCTGGCGGTTCCCCACCGGGAAGTGCGCGAAAGCGCCTTTGTGCTGGGCCCGCTCGCCGAACTCCTGCCCAAGCTGAAACTCGACCCGGACGGCCCCGATCTCGCCCAGCTCTGGGCCGGCCACGACCAATCCGGCCTCGAACCCGTCGCAATGGATTTGCCGGCGGAACCCTGAGCGGATCAGCGCGTTTTTCAGCGCATGCCCAGGTGCCGGCCGCCGTCGAGGCGGATGATTTGGCCGGTGAGGTAGCTAGCCTCGACGGCGAGGAAGTGGCACAGCGCGGCGACTTGCCGCGGGGTGCCGGTGGTTCCCAATGGGATCGACCGCAGGATGCGCGCGCGGGCCGCGGCGACTCCCGGCGCCGATTCATCCGCGAGGTTTTCGGGCCAGAGGATGGCGCCGGGGGCGATGGCGTTGACCCGGACTCGCGGCGCGAGTTCGATCGCCAGCGAGCGGGTCAGCGCTTCCACGCCGGCCTTGGCGATGGCGTAGGCGGAATACGACCGGGGCGGCCGGCTGGTGTGGACATCCGAGAAGTTGACGATGGCGCCGCCGCGGGCGCGCAGTTCCGCCGCCAGCGCCTGGCTGAGAAAGAAGTGGCCCCGCAGATTGCTGCCCTGAAGGTCCTCCCATTGCGCCGCGCCGACTTCGCCGAGCGCGGTGGGGTAGTAACCGGAGGCATTGTTCACCAGCACATCGAGCCGCTGGAATTGTGCCAGCGCATCCCGCGCGAGTGTTTCCCCGCCGCCGGCGTCGGCGAGATCGGCGCAAACGACCGCCGCCGATTCCGGCCGCTTGCGGTTGAAGCTTGCCACGCGGACCTCGGCCTCCGCGCGGGAAGCGCGGCAATGCAGCAAAACCCGGAAGCCGCGCTGGTGAAACTCGTCCGCGATGGCCGCGCCAATCCGCCGCGCCGCGCCGGTGATGAGCGCCACTGGCGCCGTCTTCGATTCAGGCGTCATGTTGGACGACACCCGTCACTCCGCTCCGCCGCGCGCGGAATGACGCAAGGGCAGAATCCCGTTGGTGATGCTGGACGTTGCGTATTCACCGTCTAAACCGCGACTGTCTGCGCCGCGGCCTTGGCCTCGCGGATCGCCGCTATGCGGTGTTTGGCGATCAGCTCGGCGGCGTTGGCTTGGGGCTGTTGCCGCAGCAGCGCGCCGGCATCGACGCTTTTGACCGCGGCGAGCATCCGCTCGAGATAGGCGTTTTGCGGATAGTCGCAGTTCTCGAATCCGGTGCGGCCCCGGGCGTCGGCGAGGCAGGCTGCCAGGAAGCGCTGGAAGCCGCGGGGGCGGCGGATCGCGTCGAGGCCGGTGAGCAGGCGCAGCACCGTTGCCGGCCGCAGGCTGAGCACCCGGTGCTGCAGGGTGTGGTATTTGCAGACGAGTTCCGCGGTTCTGGCGAATTCAAGCGGCGTGCCGAGCCGCGCATTGACCTCCTTCACCAATGGCAAGCCGAGTTCCTCGTGGCCGTGGTGGCTCGGCCATTTCGCCGGATCGGTAACGCCTTTTCCCAAATCGTGCAGCAGCACCGCGTAGCGCACCACGGTGTCATGGGACAATCGCGCCGCCGCCTCGACGCACATCAGGGTATGCACGCCGGTATCGATTTCCGGGTGGTGCCGCTCCGGCTGGGGCACGCCGAAAAGCCGGTCCACTTCGGGCAGGAGCGCCCGCAGCGCGCCGCAGTCCCGCAGCACATGGAAGAACGCCGCGGGCGATGCGCTGCCCAGCGCGCGCTCGACCTCCCCCCAGATCCGCTCCTTCGGCAACTCGGCGAGTTCGCCGGCCGCGGTCATTTCCCGCATCAGTTCCAGGGTTTCCGCCGCCACCGAGAAGCCGAGCCGCTTGAAGCGCGCGGCGAAGCGGGCGACCCGCAAAATCCGCAGCGGGTCCTCGCGGAATGCGGGCGAGACGTGGCGCAGCATGCGGTTTTCGAGGTCGGCGCGGCCGCCGTGCGGGTCGATCAACCCGCCGCTTGCGGTTTCCGCCATGGCGTTGATCGTCAAGTCCCGCCGCGCCAAGTCTTCCTCGAGGCTCACCCCGGGGCCGGCGTCAACCGCGAAGCCGGTATGCCCCGGGCCAATCTTGCGCTCGCGCCGGGCTAGGGCGTATTGCTCCCCGCTTTCCGGGTGCAGGTAGACCGGAAAGTCCTTGCCGACTTGGCGGAAGCCTTGCTGCTCAAGTTCGGCGCCGCTGGCGCCGACGACGACCCAGTCGCGCTCGGTGACCGGAAGCCCAAGCAGCCCGTCGCGCACCGCGCCGCCGACCAGGTGGATTTCCATGATTACTGATTCAACTGGCCAAAGAGGGTGCCATTATAGCCTCGCCTGGGAGCCTGCGCCGCAG
>JAPOTO010000068.1 GCA_026709135.1 Gammaproteobacteria bacterium
CTAGGAGCCTGCGCCGTAGGAATTCGCGAAAGCGAAAATTCGATATCGCCGCGCCCTTGGCTGATCGATTGAGGCGAATATTGGCTTATATTCAACGAAATCGATCAGCCAAGGGCGCGGATGAGAGCGGATTTGCAGCCGTGAATTCCTACGGCGCAGGCTCCTAGCGTCATTCTGCACGCTACGAAGCGGAGTGATTCGGGGCATCCTGCCCCTCACTCCTGCGGGGCAGCGAAAGCGCTGTCCAAAATGGCAATCCTGCCATTTTGTCGCAGAATCTTGTCGAGCCTTCCGGTGCAGAGTCGCAGTACGACAATGAAAAGTGATGATGAGCCTTGCCGTCTCCCGACCGCCGCCGGGTTGCTCCGGCGGCTCGCGGCCCTGCTCTATGACGTTTTTCTCGTGCTTGCCATCTGGATGGCGATTGGCTTCGCGGCGCAGTTGATCGCGGGGGACGGGACCAATCAGGTCGTCGACGGCGAGGTGCGGACGAATTCCTTGTTCGGCGCGCTGCTGTTCAGCCTCATGTGCGCGAGTTCAGCCGCTTTCTACATCGGCTTCTGGACCCGCGGCGGCCAGACCCTCGGCATGCTTGCCTGGCGCATCCGGGCCCAGTCGAGTGACGGCGGCCCGATGACGGCGGGGCAGGCCCTGCTCCGCTTCCTCTGCGCCTGGCCCGCCTTCTTCCTCTTCGGCCTCGGCTACCTCTGGCTCTACCTCGACCCCAACGGCGACGCCGCCCACGACCGCCTCTCGCGCACCCGGGTCGTCACCCTTCCTCGCCGTGAACGCTGATCATATGCACAGCGCGGCCCGCCGGACGGAGACGACTCGAAGCCGATCAAGGCCAAATCACGCCACTTGGGCTTCGAGGGGTTGCAGGAGTTGCTTGAACTGCGGGGGGACTGGGACCATCTGGTGTTTGTCGAAGTCGAACAGGACGACACCCATTTTGGCCATGCAGACGACCGAGTCGAGGGCGCTGTTGGTGACTTTGAGGCAAATGTCGATGCCGTAGCGGTTCACCTTGCCAATGCCGACGTCGATGATGAGCACGTCGTTGGCGAAGGATTCGGAGCGGAAATCCACCGCGAGATTGGTCATCACCATCCCCAATCCAAAGATGTTTTCCTCGGTGAAACCGAGACTTGCGAGATATTGCAGGCGCGCTTCGTGAAGTATGTTCAACATCGACTGGCTGTCGAGGTGGCGGGCGTAGTTGAGGTCGCTGAGGCCTACGCTTTTTTCCATTCTGAAGCTGAATGCATCGGGCGGGTCAAGCTTGATTCTGGGCATTGCGGGACTCCTTGATAGCGATGGCGTTGTTGTTATGGGTGCCGTTCTACTGTGACAAGCCGCGGGTCGATTGGTTCAATCAAGAGCTTCAAGCGGAAGCGGGCCCAATTTGGGCGGGTTCACCCCGCCCCGGCGCAGGAAGCGCGAATATCCGCCACATAGGCCTCGAGCGCGGGCAGCACCGTGTCGCCTCCCGGCAGATCGCTTGCGGCGGCTTCGTCAAGGGACTGCCGGTAGCGCTCCGAAGCCGCGGGATCGGTCAGGCGGCCATGGCGGAATTCGCGCCATCTTTCCTGTTCCTCCGCGGACAGCGTGTCCGGGTAATTGCGCGCCCGGTAGCGGAAGAGCATCTCCGGCAGGCGCTGGTCGCGGAAGGGGAAATCGTAGCGGCCCAGCTCCCCGGGCGCGGTTTTGCGCAGGGTCTCCATGTGGGAGCGGTCGCTGTCGCTGAAAAAGCCGCCGCCATACAGTTGATAATCCGGGTCCGACTCTTCCGTTTTGCCGAAGCCATCCTTGCCGAACAGCTTGCAAAAGCGCCGCATCAGCCGCGGATTGCCGGTCAGATACTCCCAATTCGCGCCGCAGGCTTTGCGGTCGATGCCGAATGCGGCGGCATTCTCCGCCGGCAGCACCGCCGGCGAAGCGACAATCGGGCAGCGGTTGCGGCTCAAGACCTTGAGCGGCAGGCGCTCGCCGCCGAGTTCGTCGAGTTCCTGCCGCGAAGCGAACAGCCGCCCCCCGAGTTGCTCATCGCTCATCCCCGCCCATTGCCGCGGATCGACCCGCAGATCGTAGACGACGACGCCATTCTTGTTGCGCGGATGAGCGCCGACCGGAACCGCGAGCGCGAGGCAGCCGAGCCTGGCGGGATAGCGGCCGGAAACATGCAGGATGGGCTTGTGGCTGGCGAGGTCGATCAGGGCTTCGACCCGGTCCTTGTGCCGCAACTGGTAGGCATAGGCGTACAAACGCGGCTGCCGGTCGCGGATGAGCCTGGCCAAGGCCACCGTCGCCTCGACATCGGACAGGGCGTCGTGGGCGTTTTCATGCTGGATGCCATTGGCGCGGCACAGCGCCTCAAGGCGGAAAGTGACCGCGCCCTCGTCGTTGCGCGGCCAATTGATGCCTTCCGGGCGGATGGCGGCGCAGAGCCGGGCCATGTCGATGATGTCCCAGCGCGAGTTGCCGTCGCGCCATTCGTGTTCATAGGCGTCGAAAAAATTGCGGTAGAGCAGTTGCCGGGTGAGTTCGTCGTCGAAGCGGATGTTGTTGTAGCCGGCGACGCAGGTTCCAGGCCGGGCGAACTGCTCGCGGATGCGGGCGATGAATTCGGCCTCGGCAACGCCTTTTTCCAATGCGGTTTGGGGGGTGATGCCGGTGATCAGGCAGGCCATGGCATCCGGCAGGAAATCCGGCGCCGGCCGGCAATGCAGCATGAGGGGCTCGCCGATGGCTTCGAGATTCTCATCGGTGCGCATTCCGGCGAACTGGGATGCCCGGTCCCGGCGCGGGTCGCCGCCGAAACTCTCGAAATCGTACCAGTAGATGGTTTTTTCCGGCATGGTTCCGGCGCCTTGCGAGCTGTTCCCGGCTTCTGCTGCGCTGCTGTGTCCGCGGTTTATGTTGTAGTATCCCAGCCTCTAATCGGAAAGGTTTTCATGGATTTCCGCGGCGCCCACATCATCAGCGTGCAGCAGTTTGAACGGCCCGATGTCGAACGGATTTTCGCTGTGGCCGACAGTATGGAACCTTTCGCCCGGCGAACTCAAGTGAGCAAGGCCCTCGACGGCGCCATCCTCGGCAACATGTTTTTCGAGCCGAGCACGCGCACCCGGGTCAGCTTCGGCTGCGCCTTCAACATGCTCGGCGGCGCCGTGCGCGAAACCGCCGAAATCGGCGCCAGCTCGATCACCAAGGGGGAATCGCTCTACGACACCGCCCGGGTGATCAGCGGCTACAGCGATGTCATCGTTATGCGCCATCCCCGGACCGGCTCGGTGGCGGAGTTCGCCACAGCGAGCCGGGTGCCGGTGATCAACGGCGGCGACGGCGTCAACGAGCACCCCTCCCAGGCCCTGCTCGACCTGTACACGATCCGCAAGGAGCTCGAATCGCAGCAGGCTGGCATCGATGGCATGCGCATCGGCATGGTGGGGGACCTCAAGCACGGCCGCACGGTGCATTCGCTGTCGCGGCTGCTGCTGCTCTACCGCAACATCCGCTTCAACCTGATTTCGCCGCGGCAACTGCGGATGCCGGGCGAAATCGTCGCCGAATTGCGCGCGGCGGGCCACAGCGTCAACGAGACCGAGGACATGGCCGAGGGCCTGCACGACAACGACACGGTGTATCTGACCCGGATTCAGGAGGAGCGCTTCGAGAGCCGCCTCGAGGCCGATCTGTACCGGGGCCGGTTCCGCCTCAACCGGGCGATCTATACCCGCCACTGCCAGCCCAACACCGTTATCATGCATCCCTTGCCGCGGGACACCCGGGCCGGGGCCAACGAGCTTGACGAGGATCTCAACCAGCACCCCAATCTCGCCATTTTCCGCCAGACCGACAATGGGGTCCTCGTGCGCATGGCGCTGTTCGCCCTTGTGCTCGATGTGGTGGAAGCGGTGGCCCGGCAAGCGCGGGCCGCCAACTGGTTCACCGGAAGAAGATTCGATTGAATCGCGGGAGACAACCCATGCTTGAACAAAAAGACTATCTCGCGCTCGACGCGCTTGGCCTTGCCGATGGCGTGAAGAAGGGGGATTTCAGCCGCGCCGAGGTCGTCGAGGCCGCCATTATCCGGGCGGAGGCGCGCAATCCGGCGTTGAACGCGATCAACCTGCCTTTGTATGAAACGGCGCTGGCGCACGCCAAGAGGCTTGACGCAAGCCGAGAGCCAAACGGGCCGCTGGCGGGCATTCCCTTCCTGCTCAAGGATCTGGACAATCTCAAGGGAACAAAAACCAGCTTCGGCAGCGAGCTTTTCAAGGATTACCGGGCGCGGGCGAGCGGGCCCATCGTCAAATGCTATGAGCGGGCCGGACTGGCGATGCTCGGCAAAACCAACACCCCGGAGTTTGGCTTGACGCTCACCACCGAGCCGGTCGCCAACGGCCCTTCGCGCAACCCCTGGAACACCGATTACTCCACCGGCGGCTCAAGCGGCGGCGCGGCGGCGGCGGTGGCGGCGGGCATCGTGCCAGTGGCCCAGGCCTCCGATGGCGGCGGCTCGATCCGCGTTCCCGCAAGCTGCTGCGGCCTGTTCGGGCTCAAGCCAAGCCGCGGGCTTACCGAAGTCGGCGCGGTGCAATCGGAAAACTGGAGCGGCTTGGCGGTGGAGCACGTGGTGTCGAGAAGCGTGCGCGACAGCGCGGCCTTTCTCGACCTCATCACCCTGCCCCAAGCGCAGAACCTCTTCACCCGCCCGGAGCCGCCGGCGTCATTTCTCGTGGCCCACGAGACGGACTGCCCGCCGCTGCGAATCGGCATCCACGACAGCCATCCCATGGGCGAGGAACTCGACGCCGATTGCGTCGAGGCGGTGCATCTGGCGGCAAAGCGCTGCGAACACCTCGGCCACAGTGTCGAACCCTTCGAGCACCCGCTCGACCACCAATCGCTTGGCGCGGCGATGTGGCGCATCAGCGGTGTCCACACCTGGCAGGCGATCAACCGCGGATTGCGGTATTTCGGCATTGGCCTCGACGAGGCGCCGCTGGAACGCTCAACCCGCATCATCGCCGGCCGCGGCGCCGAAGTTTCCGCCACGGAGTACCTCGCCGCCCGGGATCAGATCAGGCTCACCGAACGCACCATGGCCCGGGTTCATCAAAAAGTCGATGTGATCATCAGCCCGGTGCTCGCCCGCACCACGGCCAAGCTCGGCTGGCTCGACATGAACAGCGAGGACCAGCGCGAGTACATCTCCCGCTTCCGCAAGTACGGCGGCTTCACCGCCATCTGCAACGGCACCGGCCAGCCATCGATGTCGGTCCCCTTGCACCGCAGCTCCGCGGGCCTGCCAGTTGGCGTCATGTTCACCGCCGCCTGGGGAGGCGACCTGCTGCTGCTGCAACTCGCCAGGCAACTCGAGCAAGCCGCCCCCTGGCCGCAGATCGCGCCGGGTTAGCGTTATCGAGCATGGCTTGATTGACGCCGCTTGAATACCGTCGGCAGTCCGGCTACCATCCGCCATATTCATATGAATTTTGGGGGAAAGCGTGGCCAAAGCAGGGAAAACCCCGCCATCCGCGACAACGCGCCGGGCAAGCTACCAAGACATACTCGACGCGCCTGACCACTTGGTCGCCGAGATCGTCGACGGCGTGCTGCACACGCATCCGCGGCCGGCGCCGCTGCACGCCTATTCCTATACCAAGCTTGGCGGCAAACTGGAAAACCTGTTGGGGGGCGGGAATGGCGGGGCTGGCGGCTGGCTGATTCTGCTGGAGCCGGAGCTGCACCTGGGAGGGGATGTTCTCGTCCCCGACCTGGCCGGCTGGCGGTCGGCGCGCATGCCGGCACCGCCGGACACCGCGTACTTCACCGTCGCCCCGGATTGGATTTGCGAAATCCTCTCGCCCTCCACCCGGGCCCTCGACCTTGGCGGGAAGCGCGAAATCTACGCCCGCGAAGGCGTCGCCCATCTCTGGTTTGTCGACCCGGAGGCGCGGACGCTCGAAGCCTTCGAACTCCGCGATGGCCAATGGATCCTGCGCCAGACCGCAACCGACGAAGCCACCGTCTCGCCCCCGCCCTTCAACGCCGCTCCATTCAAGCTTGGCGAGCTCTGGTGGTCAAGCAAGGGCCCCGCCAAAGACAAGCCATCCCAGCCACCTGTGGTCCATGAACCGCGCCCGGGGACGCGAACGAAGACAGCAACTTCACGCCGGGCGAATTACCAGGATGTGCTGGAGGCCCCGGAGCACCTGGTCGCCGAGATCGTCGATGGCGTGCTGCACACGAATCCGCGGCCGATGCTCGTCCACTCGCATGCGCAAACCGGACTCGTGGCTGGATTGCGGCATTTTGGCCGTGGCGGCGGAGATGGCGCGGGGGGCTGGTTGATTCTGATTGAGCCGGAACTGCACCTTGGGCGGGACATCCTCGTTCCCGATATCGCCGGCTGGCGGGTTGAACGCATGCCCCGGGAAGCGGCCTACGCCACGGTGGCCCCCGATTGGGTTTGCGAAATCCTCTCGCCCTCCACCCGGGCCCTCGACCTTGGCGGGAAGCGCGAAATCTACGCCCGCGAAGGCGTCGCCCATCTCTGGTTTGTCGACCCCGAGGCGCGGACGCTCGAAGCCTTCGAACTCCGCGATGGCCAATGGGCCCTGCTCCAGACCGCAGTCGGCGAAGCCACCGTCTCGCCCCCGCCCTTCAGCGCCTTTCCACTCAAGCTCGGCGAGCTGTGGTGGCCCGGCAAAGACAAGCCATCCCAGCCACCCGCGGTCCACGAGCCGCGCCCGCAGGCGCATTTCCCCGCCACTCGCGGGGAAAGCGCCGCCTGAGGAGCTTTGCCGGCCTATCTTCCGTTCAAACCCGCTCGGCGGCTTGCTGGATTCTGCCGAGGGCCTCTTCGAGGAGTGGGCGGGCGAGGCCGAGGTTCATTCTCATGTGGCCGGCGCCCCGGTAGGATGAGCCGGGGTTGAGTTTGACGCCGGACTGTTCGATCAGATAACGCTCGACCACCATTTCAGGCGTCACTGGGTCGGCATCGGGGCTCAGCCCGGCAGTCTCGGCGGCGGCGGTTTCCACCGCGCCGAGGCGCTCGAGCATGGGTTCCACATTGACCCAGCCGAGGTAGGTGCCTTCCGGCTCGTTGCTGCTCATGTGGGGGATGTTGGCGTTGATGAAGTCCGCGGCGTAGCGGGCGTTGTCGGAGAGGTAGGCCGCCAAGGCATCCATCCAGTCGTCGCCTTCCTCGAGCGCCGCCTGGGAGGCGATGATGCCGAGGCTGTTGATCGTGTCGTTGTCGCCCACGGCGCGGATGCGCGACATGAACTCCGGGTTGTGGGAGAACATGTAGGCGTTCTTGAAGGCCGCGAGATTGAAGGACTTGCTGGCGGACTTGAAAGTCACGCTGTTCATCGCGAGATCGTCGCCAAGGTTGGCGTAGGGCACATACTCGCTGCCTTCGTTGACGAAATCGCAATGGATCTCGTCGGCGAACACAACGACGTTGTGGCGGGCGCAAAGCTCGCCGAGTTCGGTCAAGGTGGCGCGGTCCCAGCAATTGCCCACCGGATTGTGGGGGTTGCAGAGGATGAAAGTGTGGACGTCATCCTGGGCAAGCTTGCGGTCGAGATCGTCGAAATCCATTTGATACACGCCGTTGATTTCGCGCAGGGGGTTTTCCTCGATAACGAATCCCTTGCGGATCGTGGTGAAGAAACCGTTGTAGCCCGGGGTTTGCAGCACAACCTTGGCGCCGGGCGGGTTGAACGCCCGCAGGGCGGCGAGCAGGCCGGGCAACAGCGCCGGCGAGTCGAGCAGCATTTCGCGGCCGATGACGGTGCCGTAGCGGCGCTCGTTCCAGTTGATGATCGAGTCATGGTACGAGTCGGGGGTGGTCATATAGCCGTAGACTTCGTGGGAGATGCGTTTTTGCAGGGCCTCGGTGATGCACGGGGCAACGCGGAAATCCATGTCGGCGACGCCCATGGGAATCTTCAACTGATCGCCCCAGCGCTCGATCTGGCCATCCCATTTGCTGCAGTGGGTGCCGACGCGGTCGTAGATCTCGTCAAAGTTGTAGCCGGCGGCGGCGGCGCGGGACCCGCCCTCCTGGGCCTTGAGGCTGGTCGCGGTTGCCACCGAACCCGCCACGGCGGCGAGGCCGGCCTGCTTCAGGAAGGCGCGGCGATCAATTTTATGGACATCGGACATGGTTCTCTCCAGCATCGCCCGCGGTTTGGCGGGCCCGGTTTTGTTCGGCGGGATTCTTTTCGCGCAGAATCCTCTGTGATTGGTGTTGACTGGCACTTATAAACCAGACTGGGGAGCAAATCAATGCAGGGCGGGGGCGGCAATTCTCATTTTGACTCTTGATGCATATGCCAGGCTGCGAAGAGGCTTCGAGCCGTCGACGTCTGGTGGGCCGCGCGCGGCGGACGCCGTAAACACGTCCCTGTGGGCTTCGGGCTCGACTTCCTGCCTCGCACGCCCGCCGCGCGCGGCCCACCAGACGTCGACTCGCGCAGTGCAGATCCGCGGAGAGTCAGCCTTCGACGAAGTGAGAATTGCCTGGAGTTGGGAGAAGCGTTCATCGGGTGCTGGATTCGGGCTCGAGTTGCAGCCAGAGGCAGCCGGGGTCGGCGGCTTGGTCGAGTTTGCGCAGCAGGGCCTCGTGGGCGGCGAGTTCGGCTTCGCTTGGGGGGAGCGAGGGCAGCGGCGGCCTCGCGGCGGTGGCGGCGGACGGGGCCCTGCGGACTCGCTCCTCGATCCGGTTTTCCTCGCCGATAAGCAGGTTGATTTGGCCGCCGGTCATGGCTAGATAGACTTGGGCGAGCAATTGGGCGTCGACCAGGGCGCCGTGTTTCTCCCGGGCGCCGAGGTCAATCTCGTAGCGCTTGCACAGGCTGTCGATGCTGTTGCGCTGGCCGGGGTGCTTGGCCCTGGCCATTTGCAGGGTGTCGGTGATTTCGCAGACCGAGGCGAGGCGGTCAACTGCCGTGGGTGTCCCCGACAGTTCCATGTCGATGAAGCCCACATCGAAATCGGCATTGTGGGCGATAACTTCGGCGCCACCGACGAAGGCCAGGAACGCAGCTTCGATATCGGCGAATCGCGGCTGATCCTCGAGCTGCTCGCGGTCGATGCCGTGGACCTCGAAGGCTGCGGCGTCCACCTCCCGTTCGGGATTCAGCAGGCTGTGAAAGGTCTGCCCGGTAAGCCGGCGGTTGATGATTTCAACACAGCCAATCTCGATGAGCCGGTGGCCTTCGCTCAATTCCAAACCAGTCGTTTCCGTATCCAGCGCGACGATTCGCATGATTCAAACTCCTTTCCGATCCCAGAACACGCGGCACGGGGATGTGCCACCTAAGGAAGCTCTGATTAAGTCAGAGCTTCCCTGCGGTACACGGATATACCGCCGAATTCGATGGCGTAAGCCATTGCATTCGTGAGCGAAACAAAACTTGTTTTGTTTCGCGTCAGGAAAAATTTCAAGGATGAAATTTTTCCAAACCTAGTCCAACTCGTCGATGCCGCGGTTGGCGAGCTGGTCGGCCCGTTCGTTTTCCGGGTGGCCGCTGTGGCCGCGCACCCATTCCCAGGCGATCTCGTGCCCACCCGCGAGCCGGTCGAGGGAGCGCCACAAATCCTGGTTCAGCACGGGTTTCTTCGCCGCGGTTTTCCAATTGCGCTTTTTCCAGTTGGCGAGCCATTCGGTGACGCCCTTGAGGACATACTGCGAATCGGTGGTGATCCGCACCCGGCAGGGCCGTTTGAGTTCCCCGAGCGCCATGATCACCGCGGTCAGTTCCATGCGGTTATTAGTGGTTTGCCGCTCGCCGCCGTGGATTTCCCGCTCCCGGCCGCCGCAGCGCAGCACCGCGCCCCAGCCGCCCGGGCCCGGATTGCCGCGGCAGGCGCCGTCGGTGAATAGTTCCACTTGCTCTTGCATGTTTTCCATGTCGCCGTGTTGTCAGGAGCGCTCGCGGCGGGCGCTGCGGCCTTCGAGGGCGACAATCGCGCCGGGGCGCGCCGGCAGCGGCAGCCACCGCTTGGTGACCGGCGTCACCGGCCGCACTTGGTTGACGCAGAAAACAATGTAGGAACCACCGAATGGCGAATTGATTTTCCGCCCGAGGCGCTCGCAGCTTCTGGCGAAGCGCAGCAGCGATTTCCGGCGCAACGGTGGGAAATGCAGTCCGTAGTGGACGCTGTCGACTTGCAGGTCGAGCAGCCGCAGCCAGTCGGTCAGCCTTCCCGGAGCGATGAAGCGGCCGCCCCAGGGAATTCCCGCGCGGCGGTGGAACAACCGCCACAATCCCCAACTGCTGTAGGGATTGAATCCAACGATGAGCATTCTGCCGCCGGGCCGCAGCACCCGGTGCGCCTCCCGCAGCAGCCGGTGGCTGTCGCCGGCAAAGTCGAGGGCGTGGTAGAGCAGCACCGCGTCGACGCTGTCGGTTGCCAGCGGCAATTGCTCGGCGTCGGCCACCGGCAAGCCGGCGCCGGGGCGGCACACCGGGGCGAAACGGATCTTGTGGTACAGCGCGCTGTCATCTATCGGCGAGCGGTTTCCCGAAACGCCAAGTTGGAGAATGCGGTAGCCGAACAATTGCTTGAGCAGCGGCCGCAGCATCCGCAGCTCGGCCCGGGCCACCGCGAGACCCTTGGGCGAGCGGAACCAGTCATCGGTCACCTCGGCCAGCCGCCGAGGCGTCATCGC
>JAPOTO010000200.1:0-6668 GCA_026709135.1 Gammaproteobacteria bacterium
TGGCGGAAGAGGCAGGAGTCGAACCCACCAAGCCCGTTTCAACAGGCTTCACCGGGTTTGAAGTCCGGGCGCCCCACCGGGGACGATGCTCTTCCGCCGAGCAGTCTAGCACAGCCCGCCCAACTGCAAACCCTCTCCCTCTTTTGGTCGCGACGCCACCGCGGCAGGTGCCACCGCGGCATCTTGACATCAGTGTATTAGATCATCATGATGCCCGATATGCGCACCACACTCACTATTGACCCGGATGTCGAACAACTCCTGCTTCGGGAAATGCGGCGCACCAACGGCAGCATGAAGGCGGTTGTCAACGACGTTTTGCGCGCCGGCCTTGGCGTTCGCGGCAAACCGGCCACCGCTCCCCGCTATCGGGTTGAACCCCATGCATTCGGCTTCGGGCCGGACATCGACCGATACCGGCTGAACCAGCTTGCCGATGAACTGGAAGCGGAAGAATTTGTCCAGCGGCGCAACCGTTGATTGTTCCCGATGTCAATCTGCTCGTTCATGCCCATGACGCGGAGTTCCGCCGCCACACCGAAGCGCGTGGCTGGTGGGAGGAATTGATGAATGGCAATGGCAGTGTGGGACTCTCCTGGGTGGCATTGCTCGGCTTTATCCGCATCACGACAAACCGGCGGATTGTGAGAAACCCGCTTGCGGTCGAAGGTGCGTGCGAGCGAGTCCGATCCTGGATTGAAAGGCCACAATCGATACTGATACAACCCGGGGATCAGCACGCTAGTATCATTTTCCGCCTGCTCGCGGAAGCCGGTTCCGGCGGCAATCTGACGACCGACGCGCATCTCGCGGCGCTGGCCATCGAACACCAGGCTGAACTGCATTCCACCGATGCCGACATGGCCCGATTCCCGGGCCTGCGCTGGATCAATCCGCTTGGCTGAGCGTGCGCCGGAAGATCCCGCCCGAGCGCATCTGGCGAGCGCATCTGGTCCGGCGCCGCGGTATTCATCAGGGTGAAAATCGAGTAAGCTTCGGGCCGTATCGTTCAGGAGCGAATGGATGTATCACGCCGAGATCACCGGCTGGGGCATGTGTGTGCCGCCGGCGAGGCTCACCAACCATGACCTGGCCACTTTCCTTGACACTTCGGATGAATGGATCGTCACCCGGTCCGGCATTCGCGAGCGGCGTGTAAGCCACGTCAATTTCTCCGAACTCGGCCTCGTTGCGGCGCGGCACGCCCTGGCGGCGGCGGATGTGGACCCGTCCGAGCTCGACCTGGTGATGCTGGCGAGCCTCACCAACGACAGCTACTGCCCCAACACCGCCTCGATCATCCAGGACGCCCTCGGCGCCCGCAAGGCGGCGGCGATCGACATCAACACCGCCTGCACCGGCTTCCTCTACGGCCTGCACCTTTGCCGCGGCCTGATCGCCACCGGCCAGCACCGCAAAATCCTGCTCATCGGCGGCGAGTTCATCACCCATTACCTGAACTGGAGCCAGCGCAACTCGGCGATTCTGTTCGGCGACGCCTGCGGCGCGGCGATCATCGAGCCAAGCGAAAAGCCGGTTGGCCTGCTCGCCTCCCGGGTCGGCTGCGAGGCCGATGCCAAGAGCGCCATCCAGATCACCAATTTCGGCTCGGCCTACGAGCGGCTGACCGACGATTTTCTCTATGTCGAATGGAACTTCGACGGCCGCGAGGTTTTCAAGCGCGCGGTCAAAAGCATGGGCCAAGCCTGCCTCGATGTGCTTGACGAGGCTGGCGTCGCCATTGAAGACATCGCGCTCATGGTGCCCCACCAAGCCAACAAGCGGATTCTCGACGCCCTCGCCACCCGCCTCGGCATTCCCGAGGAAAAGGTCGTCGTCAATGTTGACCGGTACGGCAACACCTCCGCCGGAACGATCCCGGTGGCGCTCACCGAAGCGCTCGACGGCGGCCGCGTCAAGCCGGGCGATTATGTGCTGTTCGCCGCCTTCGGCGCGGGCCTGACCTGGGCCGCGGGTCTGATCCGCTGGGGCGACCGGGTAACCCGGGTCAAGACCAGCGATGCTGAACTGCCGCCCTGCGACAAAACCGCGCTGGAGCTGCTCGCGCCCCATATCGAACGCTACCGCAAGCACGCCGAGCGCAAAAACGCCGCCGGCAAGGCCGAAAACCCCGAGGCGGAAACCCACCTCATTTGAGTTTCGGCGGCGCAGGCGCCCAACTGGCCCGCAACCACGGTCGACCACCGACGTGCTCAGCCCGAACAAGTGTCGTGTCAAGTGTATTGTGCCGCATCAGTGCGTCGGCGGCGCGTCAGCGCTAGGCGCGGCCCGCGGACAATACTCTACCGTGTTGGCAAGGGCCGCAACGACGCGATGGCGCGCTGCCGCCGCACCCGAAGGGCGTCCACCCCTTGGCCCGTGGCGGCGTTGCGCCCCTTGCCAATGGGTCTCGCCATTGCCCGCGGGACGCGTCTTGCCACGGACCAAGGGGTGAACGCTGATGTGGCACAATACACTTGACACGACACTGGTCTTCTTCCTTGCCGCCGCCGCTTCCGTCGTCGGCTTCTGGTGGCAAAGCGACAAAATCAAGCGGATGACCGTCGCCTACGCCCGGCGCTATTGCCGCCAACGGGGCCTGCAATTGCTCGACCAGACCACGGTGCTGCGCGGCATCTGGCTCGGCCGCGGCGAGGACGGCTGGCCCGCCGTTGGGCGACGCTACCAGTTCGAATTCTCCACCACCGGCGAACACCGCTACCGGGGCGACATTTCACTGCTCGGCGGCAAACTGGTCGCGGTGGAAACCGAAGCCCACATCATTCCCCCCGATTGACCGGCCCAGGCGCAATCGAAGCCGCAATCGAAGCCCGCAAGCCGGGAAAGCAGCACAGCAGCGCCAGCGCCCGGGCCACCACGAACACGATCATCGCCCGCCACAGGCCTTCGACCGAAAAGCGCCCGCCAAGCAGCCACCAGGCGAGCAGAAACACCGCGGCGGCGGCGAGGGCGGCATTGCGCAACTGCCGGGTGCGGGCGACGCCGATGAAGATGCCATCCAACTGAAAGGCGGCGAAACACAGCAGCACATACAGCACGGCGTAAAGCAGCAGCTCGCCCGCCCGCAGGCGGACTTCGGCGATGTCGGTGAGCCAGTGGATGAACACCGCGCCCGCCAGCGCCAGCAGCAGGGCGAGCAGGACTGAAGTCCCCGCGGCGATGACGGTCGATTTGCGCACCGCGGCATCGAACACGTCCCGCCGCCCCGCCCCGGCGGCCTTGCCCGCGAGTGATTCCACCACGTAGGCGTAGCCATCGAGGAAAAAGGCCGCGAAAGCAACGAACTGCAACAGGATATGGTTCGCGGCCAAGCTCACATCGCCAAAGCGCGCGCTTTCGTTGGTGAAGAAGGCGAAGGCCAGCACCAGGGTCAGCGTGCGCAGCAGAATATCACCATTGGCCGAGAAGGCGGCGCGCAGGGCTTTCCGGTCGAACACCCGGGCCAGCGGCCAGAAAGCTTCCGCGGGTGGCTTCCCCGCCGCGAGTTCCCGCCACAGCAGCACCGCGCCGAAAGCCAGCGTCGACCATTCCGCCAGCAGGGTGCCCAGGGCAATCCCGGCGACCCCCATTTGCAGCCATCCGGCGAACAGCAGATCCAGGGCGATATTGAGGCCATTCAGGAACAGTTGCAGGGAGAGCAGCAAGCGCCCCCGGCCGAGACCGACCAGCAGCCCGGATAAAGCGAACACCGCCAGCGCCGCCGGCGCGCCCCAGATGCGGATGCGGAAGTACTCCCGCGCCGCCGCTTCCACCCCGGCGCTGCCATCGAGCAGCGCGAAGGCGAGCCAGGCGACGGGGGCCTGAAGCAGCAGCAGGGCAAAGCCGAGCGCGAAGGCCAGCAGCAGCGCCCGGCCCAGGATGGCGCGGATTTCCGTCTTATCCCCCGCACCCGCCGCCCGCGCCGCGAAACCGGTGGTGCTCATGCGCAGAAAACCGAAACTCCAATACACCATCGAAAAGATCAACGCGCCGAAGGCGATGGCTCCAAGATCGGCGGTATCGCCGAAATTGCCGATAATCGCCGTGTCGGCCAGCCCGAGCAGCGGCCCCGCCATGTTCGCCAGAATCAGCGGCGCGGCCCGCAGCAGCAAATCGCGATAGGTGATGGCTTCGGGAACCGGCATCAAGGGGAACGGGATTGCATTCCGGGGCGGCCAATTTAGCGAAAACCCTTGAGCGGCGCACCCCTCCCTGTCATTCGACGTGTGGCTTCGAGAAACAGCACCTCGAATTTTGCACCGAGGGAGCGCGGCGGTGAGCGGAAGGGGCCCGGCGTTAGCCGGGAAGGAATCCGATTACCGACGGAAAGCAACCGGCGCCGCGACTCCGCTTCGCCATGCGCAGAATGACGAATGACTGGCACAGCGTTAGTCGCCGTCTGGCTGGGTGGCGTTCAGCGGGCGTGCGAGACAGGATGTCGAGCCCGGAGCGTACAGGGATGTATTCACAGCGTCCGCTGAACGCCACCCAGCCAGACGGCGACGGGTCGAAGCCACGACTTAGCTTCGCGCAGAATGACGGGAAAGCGGCGCTGTATTGCTCACAAGATTCATGGTATTTTGCGTTTTTCGGCATTGAGGGCGGCGGTATGTCTGGTCAATCGGGTCAAGATGTTGGCGCATTGCGCATGGTGCAGAATGTGCTGCTTGAGCCGGCCAGCGCCTTCGCGCATTTGCGGGAACGGCCGAGCTGGTTGCCGCCGCTGATTCTCATCGCCGGCGGCAACGCCCTCGCCGTGCTGTGGTATTTCAGCATTCTGGACTATCCCTGGTTCATGGAGGGCCTGCTCTACGCTGGCGGCGCCGACCCCTCGCCGGAGCAGATCGCGCAGTTCAACGAGCAGATGGAGTCGGTCTCGCCCACGGTGTTCATGATCAGCGGCTTTCTTGGCGCCAGCCTCGGGCTGATATTGATCTGGATTTTGCAGGCGGCCTACCTGACCCTGGTGTCCGCCCTGACCGGCGACGGCCTCCGCTTCGGCAACTGGTTCTGTCTCGTCGCCTGGACCGCGGTTCCCGCGCTGTTCTCGATCATCGGCAGCGCGATCACCCTGTTGCTCAATCCCGATGGGCAGATCAGCCAAACCGAGATCGACCCGCTGCTGCTCGGCAATCTCGGCTTGCAATTCGGCGACTCGCCATTCAACGGCATCGCCAACACAGTCAGCCTCACCTATCTCTGGAGCCTGGCCCTGCTCGTCTACGGCTACCGCCAGTGGGCCGGGGGAAGCTGGCTCCGGGCCGCGCCGATTGTGCTGCTGCCACAGGCCTTGCTCCTCGCCGCCGCCGTCGGGCTGGCGTCGATGGGCCCGGAGTTCAATGTTTCCTTCATCGACGCCGAAGGTGGCGGCGACGGCGGCATCAGCATCAGCCTCTCGCTGTAACTTTTCCGTGACTTATAATGTCTGAATGGCTGGATTCACCGCGCTTGGCGTGGAATGACGGGAACCATGAAGGATCTCCGCAAACTGCTGCTGATTTCGCTGCTCGTGGCCGGCGTGGTCGCGCTGCCCTTCATCAACCGCTTTTTCTTCGGCGTCGACGCCAAGGAAGTTGAAGTCTCCACCGTCAGCGAGCGCGTCATCAGCCCTTCCATCCTCGCCTCGGGTTCACTTGCCCATCACGAGCAGGTGATGCTCAGCAGCGAAGTGATCGGCAAGGTGGCGGAGATTTTCGTCGAGGAAGGCGACCGGGTGGAAGCCGGGCAACTCGTGCTGCGCGTCGACGACCGCAACTTCCTCGCCGGGTTTGAGCAGGCCGAAGCCTCGGTGCGGCTGAACACCATCGATATCGAGCGGCAGGAAGTCCGCATCGGCAATCTCGAGCGCCAGTTCGAGCGCAGCCGCAGCCTGTTCGAGCGCGATCTTGTCGGCGAGGAGGAGTTCGACACCCTGCGCAACCAGCTCGAGCTCGCGCGGATCGATCTCAAGTCCGCCCGCGAGCGGCTCGCCCAGGCTGAGGCGCAACTCGATCAGGTCAACGACCAGTTGAGCAAGACGCGGATCGTTTCGCCCATCAATGGCGTGGTCACCAGCCTCGACATCAAAGTGGGGGAGACTGCCATCGCCAGTTCCACCAATATCCCCGGCTCCTCGCTGATGACCATCGCCAACCCCCGCAGCATCTATACCGAAGTGCTCGTCGACGAGGCCGATGTGGCGAATCTCGCCGTGGGCCAGCGCGCCGAGATCGTCGCCATCGCCTATCCCGAGCAGCCGATCCAGGGCGTGGTGCGCTATATCGCCAACACCGCCAAAGCCGAGCCCACACGCCAGGGGCTCAGCTTCACGGTGGAGATCGATATTCTCGAAGCGGGCGATGTGGTGCTGCGGCCGGGCATGTCGTGCCGGGCGGAAATCTTCACCGCGAGGGATCAGGCGGTGCCGGCGGTGCCGATCCAGGCGCTCGTTTTCGAGGAGGATCGCTCGCGCCTGCTCAGCGAGTATTTCATCTTCGTCAACGAGGATGGCGTTGCCCGCAAGCTCGCGGTCGAGGTGGGGGCTTCGGACGACGAGTTCCAGGAACTGACCAGCGGCATCGACAGCGAGGTGGAAATCGTCGTCGGCCCCGACCGCGAGCTGCGCCACCTGCTCGACGGCGACCGGCTCGAAGCAACCCGGGTGGCGCTGTAGGGCCGCGCCTTCTCCC
>JAPOTO010000200.1:6700-10628 GCA_026709135.1 Gammaproteobacteria bacterium
CCCAGCATATGGCAGCCAAAGAAAGCACAGGCCCAGGTGAAAACGCCCCGCTGATCCGCCTGCGGGACATCGCCAAACACTACGAGATGGGCAGCCAGCTCGTCCGCGCGCTGGATGGGGTTTCGGTTGAAATCAACCGCGGCGACTGGGTTTCCTTCATCGGCTCCTCTGGCTCGGGCAAATCCACCTTTCTCAATATCCTCGGCTGCCTCGACCGGCCCACCCGCGGCCAATACTTCCTCAACGGCGCCTATGTGGAGGAACTCGGCCCGAACCAGCTTGCCGAAATCCGCAACCGCGAAATCGGCTTCATCTTCCAGAGCTTCAACCTGCTGCCCCGGGCCACCGCCCTCGGCAATGTCGCCCAGCCTTTGATCTACCGCCGCATCGGCTACCGGCGGCGGCGGGAAATGGCCCGGGAGGCGCTGCGGCGCGTCGGGCTTGAAGATCGCGTGGATCATCTGCCCAACCAGCTTTCGGGCGGCCAGCGGCAGCGGGTCGCCATTGCCCGGGCGCTCGTCACCGAGCCATCGATCCTGCTCGCCGACGAACCCACCGGCAATCTCGACTCGCGCACCTCGGCGGATATCATGCAGTTGTTCGACCAACTGCACCGCGAGGGCCAAACGCTGATTCTCGTCACCCACGAGGAAGATGTCGCCGGGCTTGGCGACCGCGTCGTCGAATTGCTCGATGGCAAAATCATCCGCGACCGCCGCGCCGGGGAGCCGCTCGCCTGATGTTCCACGTGATTTTCGAAAGCACCCGCTCGGCGCTGGTCTCAATCCTGGCCCACGGCCTGCGCAGCTTCCTCACCACGCTCGGCATCGTCATCGGCGTCGCCAGCGTGATCGCCGTGGTGTCGCTGACCCAGGGCATGAGCGCCTTCATCGGCGAGAGCTTTTCCTCGCTCGGCTCCAACAGCCTGACGATCCAGTCCCACACGCCAATCGCCGAACAGATGCGCGGCGTGCGGGCGCGGCTCACACCCGAAGACCTCGAACTGATCGAGCGCCGCGGCGAGGGCATCGCGTCGATAACGCCGATCCTCTACGCCAACCGCAGCACCCAAGTCCGCTACGCCGCCCAGACGACCTTCAGCCAGATCATGGGCACGACCTACGCATACCGCGACGTCGCGCAGTCCTGGGTGCAGCGCGGCCGCTTCATCGCCGAAAGCGACAATCTCACCCGGCGCCGGGTCGCCGTGATCGGCGAAACCGTCCGCGAGGATCTGGCCCTGCCGGAAAACCCGGTCAACGAATATGTCGATCTCGGTGGCGAATGGTTCAAGGTCATCGGCCTGCTCGAGCCCAAGGGCGAAATCATGGGCTTCAACCAGGACGACATCGTGCTTGTGCCCTACGCCACCATGGTCAGCCTTTCCGGCAACCAGGCGCGGCAGGACATCCAGATTCAGTTGAGCCTGAGCGAGGACGCGGAGGTGGCCGATGTGACGCGCCAGTTGACCGCTCTGCTGCGCAACGCCCACGACCTCGGCCCGGACGAGGACGACGATTTCACCATCAACACCCCGGAGCAGTTGATGGAAACCTTCGACACCATCATCAACATGGTGACTTTGGTGATCGGCGGCATCGTCTCGATTTCGCTGCTCGTGGGCGGAATCGGCATCATGAACATCATGCTCGTGTCGGTGACCGAGCGCACCCGGGAGATCGGCATCTGCAAGGCCATCGGCGCCAAGCGCCACCACATCCTCGCCCAATTCCTCATCGAAGCGATGCTGCTGTCCCTGCTCGGCGGACTGATCGGCCTCGCCCTCGGCTACGGCTTCGGCACCGCCATCTCCAGCAGCATCGAATCCTTCCCACCCGCCAGCATCCCCCTCTGGGCAGCCGCCCTAGCCATGGGCTTCTCCGCCTTCGTCGGCATCCTCTTCGGCATCCTCCCCGCCGCCAAAGCGGCCAATCTGGACCCAATCGATGCGCTTAGATATGAGTAGGGGGATTGCGCAACCGAGCGCGGAATCACAGAAAACGCATTTCGATCAGACTCCCATCATCGGATGGATATTCGATAACACCCGATCTCGCAGAGCGTTCGATTTTTGATTGAAGCACAATTGCGCCTTTGTTAGTACAAATTTCAGTTAATTTCGTCACGATAAACAGGTTGGCACCGTGGCAAACAGTTGGCAAAACCTAGAAATCGAAGTTTGGATAGCGGAGAATTGGCTACCCGATAATATTGGTAATAGGTTGTCATTTTCGAAGACCAAGATTTTACTGACTTCGGGTGGAGAATTCGAGTTCGATGCAGTGAGCAACGACACCAAAATCATTGCAAATATTTCAACTGGCGCACTCAAAACAGCTAGTGGAAAACACGGTTCAGGCAAGGTTCATAAGATTCGTTCTGATATTTATTTTCTCCTCCTAACCCCAGCAAAGCGGAAGTTAATGATCTTATCCGAACTGGACATGTATGAGTGGTGGATAAATGAAAAAGAGAGAGGACGTGTACCCGCAGAAATTGAGATCATTCATGTCGAGATTCCTAAGACTCTTAATTCATCCTTACAGATATCCCGAGATCAGGCAGCCCAAGAAGTAACTCCAAAAGCGCCATCTTTCCATGATCCCGATATCAGGCTGTAGTTTGAAATATATTTCGCAGATGTAGTAGATGGGATAAAATTAAGGAGCTTATGTAGTTAACTTGACGAATTGCGGATCAGGGCTCCGTCTCGCGGTTTTGGGGTTTGCGGCGCCGAAGCAGTCTGCCTGCAACCACCCCGCCCCTTCGGGCCACCCCTCCTTGAAAAGGAGGGGAGTTCGGGTAGTCGGCGCCGGCGCGGGGCCAACTCTCCCCCTGTCAAGGGGGAGTGGCGCGAAGCGGCGAGGGGGTTCTCGTCGAAGCCCCGGTTTCATGGAGCCCGGTTTCATGGACACGCAGCGGCATGTCAAGTTAAATACATAATCCCCAAAATTAATCAACAAATTGAAGGCAACGGGAATCGTATTAAAAGTGGTAGGATTAGGCAAAAATCGCTAATTTTTGTGTAATCCTTGCTAGGAAAATCACAGTTAATCGAGTCTTTAGCGTTTGCATCATCTCTTAATGTTTGTTTTTCCAGCTATTTTTCGCAAGCCGATTTATTAACGCGCAGATACTCACTGATGAAGTAGTTCATCAATTCGGAAATCTCTTGCATAGCAAGATTCGCATCATCCACGGTGTAACTCGCTCTCTCCCAAGTTACTAGGTGTTTGTATTGGCTGGTATATTGATCGGAGAATGGTTTAAGAAATTCTACTTTTGAAACTGTAACTCTCGTTTCCTCTCTAACCTGCACACTAACACGCAGCAAGCCAACGTCAGACAAGGGACTTATGTCGGACTCATGGAGACGGCTCGCCTTCAATCGGCTTTCAGTAACCATCCTAACCTGTTCTTCCGTCAACCCAGATAACCTAGGTGGATACACAATTAGGTATATTGGTTGGCAACTAGTAAAAAGCTTAAACTGCTCAATTTCGGCAAAGGCGATAGACTTTCCTTGCCCTTGCACACTTATAGCAGTCAGATACAATAGACTTCCAGTTATCAGTCTAACCATCTGCTCGGATTCTCTATGTCTGCACTGGAGGCATTTTTCTCCTGGCTTATTCCCATCTCGCGGACCAATCTAGCCATGGTGCCCGCCCCCGCTACATCGTTCAGCGCCGCCCGTATCAGGCTGCCGTCGCCGGGGTCTTCGTCCGCGCAGGCCTCAAGATACAGCCGCGCATCCTCACGGGTTCGAAGCTGATCGGCAGCGTCCCATCGGCTGAAGGTTTCAGTCATTTTCCTCCCTCCGCTCTCGCGCCGGCCGTCCGGCACGCTGACTGTCCCGCTGCCACCTCTAGGAGCACATTGGTCGCGTAAGCCTCAGTATCCATCCTTCAATGAAGGACTCAATATC
>JAPOTO010000186.1 GCA_026709135.1 Gammaproteobacteria bacterium
GACTCACATTGTGCAGAATTCAGGCTTCTTCTCTCAAACTATGTTTCGGCAATAGCTGGCCGATTTTTTGGCCCATCCGCAGGGTTTTTCCGGGTTCCAGGCCGGGCTCGAATTTGATCGCGCCGGGTGGGAACAGCGCAATCGCCGTGGAGCCGAGTTCGAAGCGGCCCATTTCGGCACCGGCGGCGAGCTTGGGGCCGCGATCCGCGAAGTCTTTTTCGGGTGCGCGCAAGCGCCCTTGCCGGCCGGGTTCGTCCCATACCGCGCGGATGCCCGCGACGATCATCGCGCCGACCATCACCACCGCGAAACGACCGCATTCGCCCTCGAAAACGCTGACCAGGCGCTCGTTGCGGCTGAACAGGCCGGGAATCAGCTCCGCGCTCGCCTCGTTCACCGAGAACAGTTTGCCCGGAATATGGCGGGTTTGCAGCAGCCGGCCTGGCAGCGGCATATGCACCCGATGGTAGTCCCGCGGCGAGAGATAGATCGTGATGAAGCGCCCGCCGGCGAGCGTCCGCGCCAGTTCACCGTGGCCGCCGAGCAGGTCCCGCAATCCGAAATGACGGCCTTTGGCCTGCAACAGCCTCTCGCCGTCGATGGCGCCGAGTTCGCTGACCGCGCCGTCGGCGGGGCAGAGCACGGCGCCTGCCTCATCAGCCAGCGGCCGCGCCCCCGGTTTCAGCTCGCGGGTGAAAAACTCGTTGAAATTGCGGTAGCTCGACGGGTCGGGATCAAGCGCCTCGCCCATGTCCACGCGATAGCGGCGGATGAACAGGCGGATCAGCGGCCTGGCGAAGACTTCGCTTCGCGCCAAGGCGCCCGCGGCCTGGGTCAGCAGCCGCTGTGGCAACAGGTATTGCAGCAGCACGAACAGGCGTGGCATGGCGGGATCAATTCTCAACCGGTGTGTCGTCGGCGTTGCCCCATTCCGACCAGGAGCCGTCGTAGGCGCGGATATCAAACCCCAGCGCCTTGCCGACGAAGTACGCCAGCGCGGAGCGGTGGTGGGTGTGGCAGTGGGTGATGATCTTCTTGTCCGGCCCGATGCCGAGGGCTTCGAGCCGGGCGCGCAATTCTGGCAGGGGTTTGAGGCGGAAATCGTTGTGCCGGTCGATCAGTTCGAGCCAGTCGAGATTGACGGCGCCGGGAATGTGGCCATTGCGCCGGGCGGTGGCCCGCAGGCCGTGGTATTCCCCGGCCGAGCGGGCATCCCAGACAATGCTTTCGGGATCGTCGAGCTCGGCGAGCACCTGCTCCATGCTGGCGATGGGGGTGTGGTCGATCCGCGCCCGATAAGTTCGCGCGCTCCCGGTTGGCGCCGGCGGCCCGCTTTCGAGCGGCAGGCCCGCCGCGGCCCAGGCCAGCGCGCCGCCGTTGAGCAGGCTATAACGCGAATGCCCGAGCACATCGAGGGTCCAGATCAGCCGCCCGGCCCAGCCACCACCTTCGTCGTCGATGGCGACCACATGCCGGTCGTCCTCAAGGCCAATCCGGGAGAACAACTCGGCAAGGCGCTCCACCGGCGGCAGCTTGCCGATTGCCGGCGCAACCCCGGAAACCAATTCACCCGGCTCGATCAGCAGCGAGCCGGGCACGCGGTGGGCCAGGAAAACCCGGGCCTGGCAAACCGTGATCAGCAGGCGTTTCCCGTCCGGCGGCGCGCCGGCGAGGTCGGCGGGTTCGATAATCAATGGCAGGTCGGTGGCGGTCATCGCAGACTGTCGACGATTCTGGCATAGCTGCGCAGCCGCTCGGGGCTGACCTCGCCGGATTCCGCGGCGGAGCGGATGGCGCAGCCCGGCTCCCGCCGGTGCGAACAATCGCGGAATCTGCATTGTCCCGCCAGCGCCCTCAATTCGACGAAGCCGTCGATCACCGCCTCCACCGCCAAGTGCCCAAGGTTGAACTCGCGCACCCCCGGCGAGTCGATCAGGTCGAACCCGGGCAGATGGTAAAGCCGGGCCGCGGTGGTGGTGTGGGCGCCGCCGCGCCGGTAGGCGTCCAGGTCTCCGGTTGCCGCCCAGTCCCGCCCGCCGAGGCGGTTGAGCAGGGAGGACTTGCCGACGCCGGACTGCCCGACAACAACCGCGGCAAGCCCTTCGAGTCTTGCCGCCAAGGCGTCCACGCCATCGCCAGTCAACGCCGAAACCTCGATCAGTTCAAGGCCCAGCTCGCGGTAAATCGCCGTCATGCGCGACAGGCGTTCAGGGTTTGCCGGCGGCAAATCGGTCTTGTTGAGCACCAGCAGGCCATCGAGTCCGAGCAGTTCGATCGCCACGAGGTAACGGTCGATCACGCTCATGTCGGTTTCGGGCACGGTGGCGAAAACCGTCAGCACCAAGTCGATATTGGCGGCGATGGGCCGGAAGCGGCCATTGGCGTCCGCCCGCCCGAACTCGTTGTGGCGGGGCGCGAGATCGGTGACCACGCCGCCGCCGGCCGCTTCAAGCCGCCATTCGACCCGGTCGCCGGTGACAGCCTGTGGCAGATTGGCCCGGGCGTGGCAGCGCACGACTTCGCCGGAAGCGTCCTCGACTTCGAGCCGCCCGCCAAGATGGCTCAGGATGATGCCTTGGCGCGCCTGTCCGGCCGCGGCCTCCCTGCGCTTGGCGATGCGCCGCCGCTGTTGCTCGCTGAGGTTGCGTCCGGCCGGCATTTTCAGCCGTCGGTTGCGGCGCTGGCAAGGCGGGGGATTCGCATGGGCCGGATTATGGCATATTCGGCTTCCCGCCTGTTTGCTACAATGGCCGGCGGCGTACTGGACGAACTTCTCAAGGTCTTCATGGGCATGGACAGCAATCTCAACCTGATCTGGATCGATCTGGAAATGACCGGACTCGACCCCGGCAGCGACCGCATTCTCGAAATCGCCTCCCTGATTACCGATGCGCAACTGGAAATCATCGACGAGGGCCCGGTGCTCGCGATCCGCCAGGAGGATTCCCTGCTCGAAGCGATGGACGAATGGAATCAGACCCACCACCGCGCCTCGGGATTGATCGAGCGCGTCCAGGACAGCCATATCAACGAAGCCGAGGCCGAGCGCCGCACCCTCGCCTTCTGCCAGCGCCACACCGGCCGCGGCTCCTCGCCGATGTGCGGCAGCACGATCTGCCAGGACCGGCGCTTTCTCGCCCATTACATGCCCGAACTCGAAGCCTGGTTCCACTACCGCAATCTCGATGTGAGCACGGTGAAGGAACTCGCCCGCCGCTGGAAACCGGAAATCCTCCACGGCCACAGCAAGCTCAGCAGCCACCGGGCGATCGAGGACATCCGCGAATCCGTCGCCGAACTGCGCTACTACCGCCGCCACTTCATCGCCTGCTGAGCGGCATCCGGCTCTGCTTGGCGATTTGGCGATCCAAAGCCCAGCGGACGTGTTCGGTGACGAGCGCCGAGGGGTGGCCGAGCCGGGCGCGCAGGGCGGCGACGGTTTCCGCGCTCGCCGGGGCGTTGCCCAGCGCCACGGCGATGTTGCGCAGCCAGCATTCGTGGCCGATGCGGCGAATCGCCGAGCCTGCGGTTCGCGCCAGGAATTCCCCCTCGCTCCAGGCGAACAACTCGCGCAAGGCGGCGCTGTCGAGGCCATGCCGCGGAGCGAAGTCCGCCTCGGCCGAGGGCTGGGCGAATTTGTTCCACGGGCAGACGAGCTGGCAGTCGTCGCAACCGAAAATGCGGTTGCCCATGGGCTCGCGCAGTTCCTCGGGGATCGGCCCGCGCAATTCGATGGTGAGATAGGAGATGCACTTGCGCGCATCGAGGCTGTTGGGGCCGGTGAAGGCTTTGGTGGGGCAGATGTCGAGGCAGGCCCGGCAGCTCCCGCAGTGCCCGCTTGCGGGCGCGTCGATTGGCAGCGGCAGGTCGGTGAACAACTCGCCGAGAAAGAACCAGGAACCCGCCGTGGAATTGATCAGCATGGTGTTCTTGCCGATCCAGCCCAGCCCCGCCTTTTCGGCGATGGCGCGCTCGAGCACCGGCGCGCTGTCGACAAAGGCGCGGTACGAGTGCCCGCCCACGGCGGCGGTGATGCGGTCGGCGAGCTTTTGCAGCCGCGTCCGCATCAGCTTGTGGTAATCCCGGCCCCGGGCGTAGCGCGCCACATAGGCTTGCCCGCCGGCCGCCATCGGCGCCAGCGTGTTCTCCCCGGCGTGGTCGTAGTCCATCCGCGCGCTGATGATGCGGGCGGTGCCGGGATGCAGCCGCCGGGGATGGCAGCGCTTATCGTGGTTGCGGGCCATATAGGCCATCTCGCCGTGGTGGCCGCGTTCGAGCCAGGATTCGAGCCGCTCCCGGTAACCGGCCAGGTCGGTGTCGGTGATGCCGATTTGCTGAAAGCCGAGTTCCCGCCCCCAGCCGCGGATATTGCCGGCCAGGGCCGCGAAATCGAGGGCGGCGGGCTGGCTCATAGCCGGCAAAGAATCTCCGCGGCGCGTTCCAGCGTCTTATCTTCCTTGCAGAAACAGAAGCGGATATGCCGCGCGCCGGGCGGCTCGCGGTAAACAGGCGACAGGGGAATCGCCGCCACGCCGACTTCTTTGGTCAGCCAGTTGGCGAAGGCTTGGTCGCCAAGCGCGGAAATCTCCGCATAATCCACAAGCTGGAAATAGGTGCCCGCGGACGGCGTGAAGCGGAATCTCGATGGCGCCAGCAATTCGCAGAACAGATCGCGCTTGCGCTGGTAGAAACCAGGCAACTCCAGCGCGTGCTCAGGGCATTCGGCCATATAGTCGGCGATGGCGTATTGCACGAAGCTGGAACTGGTGAAGGTGACGAACTGGTGCACCTTGCGCAATTCTTCGGTCAAGGCTGGCGGCGCGACGCAGCAGGCGAGCTTCCAGCCGGTGGCGTGGTAGGTCTTGCCGAAGGAAAACACGGAGAAGCTGCGCCCGCGCAGCGCTTCGTGGCCGGCGACACTGACATGGCCGCGGCCATCGTAAACCATATGCTCATAAACCTCGTCGGACAGCACGAAGATTCCGCGGCCCTCGATCAACTCCGCGAGCCGGTCGAGATCAGTGGCCTCAAGCACCGAACCGCAGGGGTTGTGCGGGCTGTTGATGATGATCAAGCGGGTTTTGTCGCTGATCGCGCGGGCGAGGCGATCCCAGTCGATCCGGTAATCGGGCAGGCTCAGCGGCAAATGGACTGCCCTGCCGCCGGCGAGTTGCACGGCGGGTTCGTAACAATCGAAGGCGGGGTCGAAGACGATGACTTCATCGCCGGGATGCACGACGGCCTGCACCGCGTCGAAAATCGCTTCGGTGGCGCCCGAGGTGACGGTTATCTCGGTCTCCGGGTTGGGCTCATAACCATAATACGACGCTACTTTCTCGGCGATGCGCTCGCGCAGCGGCAAAATCCCGGCCATGGGCGGATACTGGTTGCAGCCCCCGTTGAGCCGCTCGGCAACGAGTTCCCGCAGCCGCGGCGGACAATCAAAATCCGGATACCCCTGGGAAAGATTGATCGCCCCATGTTCAGCCGCCATGCGCGACATGACAGTGAAAATCGTGGTGCCGACTTGTGGGAGCTTGCTGTTCATGGTTTTGATTCAGAGGCTTCGATCCGTCACCGGCGGGTGGTGCAGTTCAGCGGACGCCGTGAATACATCCCTGTAGGCTCCGGGCTCGGCTTCCATGCCTCGCACGCCCGCTGAACTGCACCACCCGCCAGTGACTCACACTGGTGCAGACTCCAACTGCGAAGTGCTTCGACAAAACCCTGTATGGATTTGAAGCAAGAACTGGGCGAATCAACCAGAGTATTTGCAAGAACACGCTTGACGACCCACCGCTGTGAGTCGTTGTCGGGCGGGGTGGGTTTTGGCGGGCGTGCGAGGCGGGAAGCCGAGCCCGAAGCCTCCAGGGATGGATTCACGGCGTCCGCCAAAACCCACCCCGCCCGACAACGACGGATCGAAGCCACAAACTACTCTTCCTCCTGCAGCCAGGCGTTCAATTCGATGATGTCCTGGGGGGTGAGGATGCCCGCGGCCTGTTTCAGCAGGAGGCTGTCGATCACGTAGTTGTAGCGGGCGTCGGCGTAGGCCCGCAGGGCGCGGTAGAGGATTTCCCGGGCGCGGAGCACTTCGACAATGTTGCGGGTGCCGACTTCGGCGCCGAGTTCGGTTGCTTCGAGCGAGCTTTGCGCCGAGGTGATCGACTGCTGGCGCTGGGCGATGACGAGCACATCGGTGGCGACCCGGCGGTAGGCGTTGCGAATGTTCTGGGTGAGTTGCCGGCGGGTCAGTTCGAGCGATTCCTCGGCGGCCATGACGTTGTATTCCGCGGCCCGCTGGCGCGAGCGCAGGGCGCCGCCGCTGTAGATCGGAATCGTCAGGTTCAGCGCGAGCTGGCTGCGGTCGCTGGCGCCGCCGCCGATCTGGATGCCCTGGCTGACGATGGGCGCGGTTACGAAGTGCCCGAACTGGCCAACGAAATCGATTGTGGGCAGGCGGTCGGTCTTGCGCGCCTTGAGGGCCCGGCGGGTGGCTTCGAGATTGAATTCGGCGGCGGTGAGGGCGAGGCTGTTGTCCATCGCCTGCTCCTCCCAATCCTCGAGGCTGCCTTCGACATTGATGATGGGGAAGTCGTCGCGCAGGATATCGACATCCGGGTGCGCCTGGCCGGTGATGGCCTCGAGGGCTTCATAGCGCGAGCGCAGGATGTCGGTTTGCAGGATGGTGGTGTTGCGTGCCAGATCCCAGGCGGCCTGGGCGTCGTAGACGTCGGTGATCGCCACGAGGCCGACTTCCTCGCGCTGGCTGGTCTGCTCGAAGGAGCGCTGGGCGGCTTCTTCCTCCTGGATGTTGACTTCGAGGGTGTCGAGGGCGCGGAGCACGTCGAAGTAGGCGATGGCCACGCGCAGGATCAATTCCTGCTCCTGTGCGGCGAGGTTGACCGCGGCGGCGCGGTCGGTGGCCTGGGCGCTGCGGAAGTTGTACCAGTTCGACAGGTTGACCAGGCTCTGGTTGAGGCTCACCCCCCAGTTGTGATTGTTGACGCCGTTGGCGAAGCTGTGCGCCCGCTGCCGCAGCACGCGCATGGTCTCGCCGCTGACCGGGTCGGTGACTTCGGCGTAAATGTCGGAAGTCGGCCCGCTCGACAGCCGCGAAGTCGAGGCGATGGCGCCGAAGCTCGGCAGCAGCGACGAGCGGGTTTGGATCATCGTCTCGCGATTGGCGCGGTAGCTGGCTTCCGCCTGCTGCAGCACCGGATCGTTGTCGAGGGCGAGTTGCAGAATCGAGAATAAATCATCGGCCCGGGCCGGCAAAGCGGCCAGCAGCAGCGCCGAAAACAGGAGTGTGGATAGGATGCGTGTCATCATGGGAGCCTGCCATGGTGGTGGGTGGATGAACGAAAGGCGGAACGCCGCGCCCGCCGGTCAGGGTTTTTGACCACGGGAGCGGGCATGATAACCTAAGCAGTCGGGTTGAATCCCGCCCGTTTCATATTCCGCCGCCTTTCAGGAGTTCAGATGAGCGCGACCCCGGAACAGTTACAGTTCATGAACCGGATATCCGGTTTGGACACCGATCTAGGCCGGCATTTCCCCAATTCCCGCAAGGTTTATGTTGGCGGGCGCAGGCCGGATCTGCGCGTGCCCATGCGCGAAGTCGGCCTGACGCCAACGCGCACAAGCGGCGGCGAGGAAATCAATCCGCCATTGCGGCTGTACGACACTTCCGGCCCCTACACCGATCCCGGCGCCGTGATCGACCTGCGCCGGGGCCTGCCGCCGTTGACGGCGAAATGGATCGAAGAGCGCGGCGACAGCGAGGAATTGCCGGCGCCGACTTCGGCATTCGGCCGCTCGCGGCAAAGCGGTCTGAATGGGGCGCATCTGCGCTTCGAGGCCGCCCGCAAGCCGCGCCGGGCGCTGCCGGGGGCGAATGTTTCGCAGCTGCATTATGCCCGCCGGGGCATCATCACCCCGGAAATGGAATACATCGCCATCCGCGAGAACCTGGCGCGGCAGCAGTCGCCGGGGCCGGGGCCCGGCCATCACGCCGGGGAATCCTTCGGCGCCGCGATCCCCCGGGAGATCACCGCGGAATTCGTCCGCGACGAAGTGGCCAGGGGCCGCGCGATCATTCCGGCCAACATCAACCACCCGGAAGTCGAACCGATGATCATCGGCCGCAACTTCCTGGTGAAGGTGAACGCCAACATCGGCAATTCCGCGGTGAGTTCCTCCATTGAAGAGGAAGTGGAGAAACTCGTCTGGGCCGCGCTCTGGGGCGCGGACACCGTCATGGACCTTTCCACCGGCAAGAACATCCATGAAACCCGGGAATGGATCATCCGCAACGCGATGGTTCCCATCGGCACCGTGCCGATCTACCAGGCGCTGGAGAAAGTCGAAGGCGTCGCCGAGGACCTGAACTGGGAGATCTACCGCGACACCCTCATCGAGCAGGCGGAACAGGGGGTTGACTATTTCACCATCCACGCCGGGGTGCTGCTGCGCCATGTGCCGTTGACCGCCAAGCGCGTCACCGGCATCGTTTCCCGGGGCGGCTCGATCATGGCCAAATGGTGCCTGGCCCACCACCGGGAAAGTTTCCTCTACACCCACTTCGAGGAAATCTGCGAGATCATGAAGGCCTACAACGTTTCCTTCTCGCTGGGGGACGGCCTGCGCCCCGGCTCCATCGCCGACGCCAACGACGCCGCCCAATTCGCCGAGCTCGAAACCCTCGGCGAGCTCACCCATATCGCCTGGCAACACGATGTGCAGACGATGATCGAAGGCCCCGGCCACGTGCCGATGCAGCTGATCCGCGAGAACATGGAAAAACAGCTTCAAGCTTGCGGCGAGGCGCCCTTCTACACCCTCGGCCCGTTGACCACCGACATCGCCCCGGGCTACGACCACATCACCTCGGGCATCGGCGCCGCGATGATCGGCTGGTATGGCTGCGCCATGCTCTGCTACGTCACCCCCAAGGAACATCTCGGCCTGCCCAACAAGCGGGATGTGAAGGATGGCCTCATCGCCTACAAGATCGCCGCCCACGCCGCCGACCTCGCCAAGGGCCACCCGGCGGCGCAACTGCGCGACAACGCGCTGTCCAAAGCCCGCTTCGAATTCCGCTGGGAGGACCAGTTCAATCTCGGCCTCGACCCGGTGACCGCGCGCGAATTCCACGATGAAACCCTGCCGAAGGAATCGGGCAAGGTCGCGCATTTCTGCTCGATGTGCGGGCCGAAGTTCTGCTCGATGAAAATCTCCCAGGAAGTCCGCGACTACGCCGCCGCCCAAGGCGCGGCCAAAGTCGAAGACGCCATCCAGCGGGGTATGGAAGAAATGGCGGGCGAATACCACCGCCAGGGCCGCAAGCTGTATCACGAGGTGTAGGCGGCCATGCGGGCGGTGACGGAAAATCTGAATATCGAGTCGAACGAGCGGCTGATCACGCCGGATCGGCTCAAGGCCGAATTGCCGATGAGCGATGCGCAGTCGGCGGCGGTCAACCGCGCCCGGGAGACGGTGTTTTCGATCCTGCGGCGCGAGGACCCGCGGCTGTTTCTGGTGATCGGGCCGTGCTCGGTTCACGATTCCGAGCAGGCGCTCGATTACGCGCGGCGGCTGAAGGCTTTGGCGGACGAGGTAAGCGACACACTGTACCTGGTGATGCGCGTCTATTTCGAAAAGCCGCGAACCGCGGTGGGCTGGAAGGGGATGATCAACGACCCGTATCTCGATGATTCATTCCAAGTCGAGGAAGGGTTGCGCAAGGGCCGCCGGCTGTTGCAGGACATCGTCGACATCGGCCTGCCCACCTCCACCGAGGCGCTCGATCCGATTTCGCCGCAATACCTGCAAGATCTGATCTGCTGGTCCGCCATCGGCGCCCGCACCACCGAATCCCAAACCCACCGGGAAATGTCCTCGGGGCTGTCCTCGGCGATCGGCTTCAAGAACGGCACCGACGGCGGCTGGATGGTGGCGGTAAACGCCATGCAGTCTGTGCTCAAACCACACCGTTTTCTCGGCATCAACGGCAAGGGACAGGTCAGCGTCGTCACCACCCGGGGCAATCCACACGCCCACATCGTGCTGCGCGGCGGAAGCGGCGGCCCGAACTACGACACGGTCCACATCGCCCAGTGCGAACTCGCGCTGGAGCAGGGCGGCGTCAGCCGCAACATCATGATCGATTGCAGCCACGCCAATTCCGGCAAGAACCCCGACATGCAGCCCTTGGTGCTCAAGGACATCGCCCACCAGATTCTCGAAGGCAACAACTCGATCATCGGCGCCATGCTCGAAAGCAATATCCACGGCGGCCGCCAAGACATCCCGGCGGACTTGTCGCAACTGAAATACGGCGTGTCGGTGACCGACGCCTGCATGGGCTGGGAAACAACCGAAGAGGCCGTGCTCGACATGGCCGCGAAACTCCGCGACGCGCTGCGCGCCAGAGCGAACGCCAAGACGAAAAAGAGCCGCGGAGTATCTGTTTAAGCTGTGGCTTCGATCCGTCCCCGTCTGGCCGGGTGGAGTTCAGCGGACGCTGTGAATACATCCCTGTA
>JAPOTO010000135.1 GCA_026709135.1 Gammaproteobacteria bacterium
GGACGGCGACGGGTCGAAGCCACCTTCACGGCGTTCGCTGAACACCACCCACCGGGCGGCGACGGGTCGAAGCCACCTACTTGGCGTTTATCGGCGCTTCGCATGGCAGGTTGGCAACAAGTTATCCACAGCTAATCCAGGAAGTGTCTCGGTTTGTGGAAAAATTTTTTTACGGCGCTTTCTTTTCACCGCTTGCAATGTTGTTTTGCCAAGTCGCTGAATAGGTGGACAAAACGATTGGGAGCAATTCCAAGCGGCCGGATGCGGCAAAATTTGGATTGGCTCCAAGCTTGCCGCTAGAATGCCCGAAAACCCACCGCAACACAGAAAAGAATCAAGCAAGTGACCACGGCGAACTGGCAGAAATGCGTACAGGCCCTGCGGGGAGAGATCTCACAAGGACAATTCAACACTTGGATCCGGCCACTGCGCGCGGAGCTTGAGCCGAGCGGCAAGCTGCTCTGGATCAAGGCTCCCAACCGCTTCATCCTCGACTGGGTCAGCTCCCGGTTCATGGCGCGCATCCGGGAACTGATGCTGGAAATCGAGCCCGGGCTCGAAGATGTCGCGCTTGAGGTTACGCCACCGCGCGAAACCCCGTATTCCGGGGGAATATCCCCCGTCAACGGCGAAAGCCACCCCGAAGCGAGACCCGAAGCAACACCAGGCGGGTCGCCAGCGCCGAGTCCAGCCGCCGCCCGCCCCGCCGGCCGAGGCAACGGCCAAGCACCGGCCGGCCCATTGTCGGCGGCCGATGCCGCCGCGGTCAGAAAGTTGCGGCTTGGCGGCGAGGTGAACAAGTATTGCGAGTTCTCGAACTTCGTGGTTGGCCAATCCAACCAGCTCGCCCAGGCCGCGGCGCTGCAGGTCGCGGACAATCCGGGGCGGGCCTACAATCCACTGTTCATCTACGGCGGTGTCGGGCTCGGCAAAACCCATCTGATGCACGCGGTTGGCAACCGCATTCTCAAGCGCAACCCGGAGGCGGTGGTCAAGTTCGTCGATTGCGAGAGTTTCGTCAACATGATGATTCAGGCGCTGCGCTTCAACGCGATGGACGAGTTCAAGCGCCACTACCGCTCGGTGGACGCGCTGCTGCTCGACGACGTGCAATTCCTCGCCCGCAAAGAACGCTCCCAGGAAGAATTTTTCCACACTTTCAACAACTTGCTTGATGGCGGCCAGCAAATCGTGTTGACCTGCGACCGCTATTACAAGGCCATCGAAGGCATCGAGCCAAGATTGAAATCGCGTTTTGGCTGGGGCCTTTCGGTGGCGGTCGAGCCGCCGGAACTCGAAACCCGGGTCGCCATATTGATGAGCAAGGCGGGGGAGATCGGCCTCAAGCTGCCCCAGGACGCCGCGGTGTTCATCGCCCAGAAGGTGTGCAGCAGCGGCCGCGAACTCGAAGGCGCGATCAAGAAGGTCAACGCCTGCGCCCAGTTCAAGCGCCGGGAAGTCGACACCGCCCTGGTCAAGGAAGCCCTGTGGGACCTGTTCGCCCAGCAGGACAAGCTGATCAGCATCGACAATATCCAGCGAATCGTCGCCCAGTACTACAAGATCAACATGCGCGACATGCTGTCCCGGCGCCGGACCCGCTCAATCGCCAGGCCGCGACAGGTCGCGATGACCCTGGCCCGGGAGTTGACGAGCCACAGCCTGCCCGAAATCGGCGAGGCCTTCGGTGGCAAAGACCATTCAACGGTGGTGCACGCCTGCCAGCGGGTGGCGGAATTGCGCCGGGACTCAAAAATCATGGAAGATGACTATAATAACCTGCTGCGGGCGCTAACCAACTGACACCGGGGAACACATCATGCAATTTCAGATCGCGCGGGATGCGCTGCTCAAGCCGCTGCAACTCGTTGGAGGAATCGTCGAGCGGCGCGGCACACTGCCGGTATTGTCCAATCTGTTGCTTGAGTTGCAGGGAAACACGCTCAGCCTGACCAGCAGCAACCAGGAACTCGAACTCTCGGCCCAGGTGGCGGTGTCCGATGCCGCCGCCGAGGGAAGGATCACAGCGCCCGCGCGCAAATTGTCCGACATTTGCCGGGCATTGCCGGAGGATGCCGAGATTCTGATTGCCCTTGAAGGCTCGCAATTGCTCGTCAAGTCCGGGCGCAGCAGCTTCACCCTCGTCACCCTGCCCGCCGACGACTTCCCCAAGCTCGAAAACGAACTCGACAACATGGCGCTGACGGTGAGCCAGGGCGACCTCGCCAGCCTGCTCGCCAGCACCAGCTTCGCCATGGCCGCCAAGGACTTCCGCCCCTACCTCAACGGCATGTTGTTCGAGGTGGACGGGGAAAGCCTGCGCACGGTGGCCACCGACGGCCACCGGCTCGCCCTGCACTCGCTCAAGGTGGCAAGCAATGTGCAGGAAAAGCAGCGGCTGATTCTGCCCAGGAGAAGCGCGCTCGAATTGGCGCGATTGCTGCAGGATGAAGAAGAGCCGGTCACCCTCACCGGCGGCCCCAATCATTTCCGCGCCCAGATGAGCAGTTGCACCCTTGTGTCGCAGTTGGTCAACAGCCGCTACGCCGATTATGAAAGGGTGATTCCCCGCAATGGCGGCAATTCCTTTGTCGGCAATTGCGCCGAGTTGCGCCAAGCCTGCCAGCGCGCTTCGATTCTGTTCAGCGAGAAGTACCAGATCGCGAGTTTCCAGCTCGGCGGGGATGAATTCAAGGTTGTGGCGCGGAATCCCGACCAGGAGTTCTCGGAGGAGTCGGTTTCAATCGACTACCAGGGCGAGCCCATGGAGATCGGCTTCAATGTCAGCTATCTGATCGACGTTTTCGCGGCGATTACCACCGAGAAAGTCCGCATGGCGCTGACCGACGCCAACAGCGCCGTGCTGATCGAGCCGGAAGAGAATTACGGCGCCTCTTTTGTCGTCAGCCCATCGCGCCTGTAGTGTTGGAACCCACACTGGGAATTTCCGCCGGCGATTGCGATGGGTGGGCTGACCCGGCTCGAAATCACTTCATTCCGCAACATTGGCCATTGCGCGATTGCCCCCCATCCGCGGCTCAATGTGCTCGTTGGGGCGAATGCCTCGGGAAAGACGAGTTTTCTCGAGGCGATCCATTATCTCGCGCTTGGCCGGTCTTTCCGCACCGCCAACAACAAGCCGCTAATCCGCATCGGGGATGGCGAAACCGTGCTGTTCGCCGAACTTGCCGGCGGCGCGAGCGCAGGCCTGTGCCGATCACGCAAGAATGAGCTGGAACGCAAACTCAACGGCAAGCCGATACGCGGCTGGGAAGGCATTGCCCGGGAGTTGCCAGTGCAATTGCTCGACACGACCTCGTTTTCCCTGCTCACCGAAGGCCCCAAAGTACGGCGGCGATTTCTCGATTGGGGTGTGTTCCACGTGGAACATTCTTTTCTGTCGGCATGGCGGAGAACCCACAAGGCGCTGATGCACCGCAATGCCTTGCTAAAACAACCCGGGAAACTCGACCCGCGGCAATTGTCGGCCTGGGAGGAAGAGTTGGTTGCCGGCGCCGTGCAAATCACCGATTCCCGGGAACGATACTTCGAGCTGGCGCGAATCGCTTTCAAGAAGGCGCTTATGGCGCTCAGCCCCCCGCTCGCGGATGCCGTCGATTTGCATTTTCACGCCGGCTGGAACCGCGAGCACGAACTTGCCGCGCTGCTGCGCAAGTGCCGGGAAAACGATCGCGCCCAGGGGGGCACGCGACACGGCCCCCATCGCGCCGACCTGGTCGTTCGGGCGGGTGGCGAAAGAGCCGTTGAGGTGCTTTCCCGGGGTCAGCAAAAGCTCGTTGTCACCGCGCTCAAGATCGCCCAGGGCGAGCTGTTCTTCGATTCCCAGCCGCAGCGGCCGATTTATCTCGTGGATGATCTCGCCGCCGAACTCGACGAGCCGAATCTGGAAAAAGTTTTCCAATTATTACAATCACTTGGCGCACAGCTTTTTGTCACCTGCGTGTCGCTGAAAGCAATCGAACCCGTGCTTGCCAACGCATCCCGGCACCATCTGTTCCACGTGGAACATGGTACAATCACAGCTTGATTTTCCGGGGCGGTGGCAAGCGTTTCCGGTGATGGAGAAAGCAATGGAGAATGGCGGCGCCAACGAATACAACTCCGAAAGCATCAAGGTCCTCAAAGGCCTTGACGCGGTTCGGAAGCGGCCCGGCATGTACATCGGCGACACCGATGACGGCACCGGCCTGCACCACATGGTTTTCGAACTCGTGGACAATTCCATCGACGAGGCGCTCGCTGGCTACTGCACGGAAATCGAGGTCGTAATCCATATCGGGGAATCGGTCACCGTGGCGGACAACGGCCGGGGCATTCCCACCGAAATGCACAAGGAAGGGGTGTCCGCCGCCGAGGTAATCATGACGGTGCTGCACGCCGGCGGAAAGTTCGACGACAACAGCTACAAAGTCTCCGGCGGCCTCCATGGCGTCGGTGTCTCCGTGGTCAACGCGCTGTCGAAGGAACTCAAGCTGACGATTCGCCGGGACGGCAAAGTCTGGGAACAATACTACCGCCACGGTGTGCCCGAATCGCCCCTCGCCGTGGTTGGCGAAACCGCCGCAACCGGCACCGAATGCCATTTCGAGCCCTCCGACGAAACCTTCAGCAATATCGAATTCCAGTACGACATACTCGCCAAAAAACTCCGCGAGCTCGCCTTCCTCAACGCCGGCGTCGCCATCAAACTGAAGGACGAGCGCAGCGCCAAAGAGGAAACCTTCCGCTACGAGGGCGGCCTGCGGGCCTTCGTTGATTACCTCAATACAAACAAGACGACAGTAAACAAGATGATCTACTTCAACGCCAGGGAAGTGGAGGAAGGCATTTCCGTTGAAGTCGCCATGCAGTGGAACGATTCCTACCAGGAAGCGATCTATCCCTACACCAACAATATCCATCAGCGGGACGGCGGCACCCATCTCGCCGGCTTCCGCTCGGCGCTGACCCGGGTGCTGAAGAGCTACATCGACAGCGAGTTGAACGGCGCCAAAAGCAAGGACACCCAAGTTTCCGGCGATGATGTCCGCGAGGGCCTCACCGCGGTGATTTCGGTCAAGGTTCCCGACCCCAAATTTTCCTCCCAGACCAAGGACAAGCTCGTGTCCTCCGAGGTGAAGAGCGTGGTCGAACAGCAGATGGCCGCGCATCTGAATGATTACCTGCTCGAAAACCCCAAGGACGCAAAACTGATCGCCGGCAAGATGATCGATGCCGCCCGCGCCCGGGAAGCCGCCCGCAAGGCCCGGGAAATGACCCGGCGCAAGGGCGCGCTCGATGTCGCCGGATTGCCCGGCAAACTCGCCGACTGCCAGGAAAAAGACCCCGCCCTGTCGGAAATCTATCTAGTCGAGGGCGATTCCGCCGGCGGCTCGGCGAAACAGGCCAGAAACCGCCACAATCAGGCGGTGTTGCCGCTCAAGGGCAAGATTCTCAATGTCGAGAAGGCGCGCTTCGACCGCATGCTCGGCTCGAATGAGATCGGCACCCTGATCAAGGCGCTCGGCTGCGGCATCGGCAAGGACGAGTTTTCCCCGGACACGCTGCGCTACCACCGCATCATCATCATGACCGACGCCGATGTCGATGGTTCGCATATCCGCACCCTGCTGCTGACGTTTTTCTTCCGCCACATGGCCGAGCTGATCGAGCGGGGAAACCTGTACATCGCCCAGCCGCCACTCTACAAACTGAAAAAAGGCAAGCAGGAACAGTATCTCAAGGACGACCGCGAGCTTGAGAACTACGAGACCGCCATCGCGCTGCTCGACGCCAGCCTGCACGTCAACGCCGACGCCCCCGGCATCAGCGGCGAAGCGCTCGAATCACTGGTCAACCAGTACCGCGAGGCCTACGCGATCATCGACCGGCTGGGCAGGCTGTACCCGAAAGAGGTGCTCGAGGCTCTGCTGCGCACACCGCCCCTGGCGGAATCCGAGCTGCGGTCGAAAGAGGCGGTCGAGGGCTGGACGGACAAGGCGGCGGCGCGGCTGTACGAACAAAACCCGCAGCACCGGGCGGATTACACTTACGCCGTCGAGGAAGATACCGAGCGGCATCAATTCCTGCCGGTTTTCCTGCTGGAACGGCACGGTTTGCAAAGGTCCTATCCTTTCAGCGCGGATTTCTTCCACTCCGGCGAGTACAAAATGATTTCGGCCCTCGGCGTGACCCTCGACGGACTGATCGAGCCGGGGGCCTGGATTCAGCGCGGCGAGCGCAAACGCGCAATCGCCAGCTTCACCGAGGCGCTCGACTGGCTCACCGCCGAGGCGATGCGCGGCAATTACCTGCAACGCTACAAGGGGCTTGGCGAAATGAATCCAGAGCAATTGTGGGAGTCGACGATGAATCCCGAAACCCGGCGCATGTTGCAAGTCACCGTCAATGACGCCATCGGCGCCGACCATCTCTTCAACACCTTGATGGGGGACCAGGTGGACCCCCGCCGGCAATTCATCGAGGCCAACGCCCTGCGGGCGGAAAACATCGACATTTAGCCACTTTTTGGCTTCCGCCAGTTTTTCGCGCGCAGTAGGGCGCAGGCTGCTTCGAGCAGATCGTCAAACACGAATACATCATTCAAGTTATTGTTTTCCAATAGCTTTTCTGTCGCAATGCCATTGCCGGTGCGAACCAGCACTGGCTGGCAGCCATGATCCCGCGCCGCAATCAGATCCCGCAGGCTGTCGCCGACAAACCAGCGGCCGCGCAGTTCGCAGCCGAGACTCGACTCAATCTGTTCGAGCAAGCCCGTGGCGGGCTTGCGGCAGCGGCAGCCCTCGCCGGGACCATGTGGACAGAAGAAAATGCCATCGATTTTTCCACCGTGTTCCGCGGCGCATGCGGTCAGCTTGCGGTGGATTGCCGTCAGCGCGGCCTCGTCGAACAGGCCCCGGGCAAGGCCGGATTGATTGGTCGCCAATGCCAGCCGGTAACCCGCCCGGCTCAGCCTGCCGATGGCTTCCATGCTGCCCGGCAGGGGCCGCCACTCTTCCGGCGTTTTGATAAAAGATGCCGACTCGCGGTTGATGACGCCGTCGCGGTCGAGCACAACCACCTGGCCGGCTTGACTGTTCAAAGCAGGGAGATGTCGGCGGCCTGCAGGAAAAGGCTGCGCAGTTCCCGCAGAATCCGCAGGCGATTGGCGCGCAGCGCCGGATCATCGACCATGATCATCACTTCATCAAAAAAGCGGTCAACGTCTTCCCGCAATCCCGCCAGGCGCAGCAGCGCCCGCCGGTATTCGCCTTCGGCAAACAGTGGCGCGACCGCCTCGCGGGCGTCTCGCAGCGCGGCGAGCAATTGTTTTTCCGCGGGTTCGCGCAGCAGGGAAAGATCGAATTCGGCCGCCGCCGCCGCTTCACCCTGTTTGGCGAGCAGATTGGAAACGCGCTTGTTCGCCTGCGCCAGCGCCGCCGCCTCGGGCCGCCCGGCAAAATCGGCGACCGCCTCCACCCGGCGGTGGAAATCGAGCGGGCGCGGCGGCCGCAGCGCCCGCACACACAGGTAGACCGACGCCCCCACCCCGGCCTCGGCGTACCAGGCGCGAAGCCGGTCGAGCGTGAAGTCGAAAAGCCGCTCGCCGCATTCCGCGTCCGGCTTCAAATCGCTGTGGAACGCCAAAGCGTAATCAATCGCTTGGGATAAATCGAGATCGAGTTCGCCTTCGATCAGAATCCGCAGCACCCCGATGGCGGCGCGGCGCAGGGCAAAAGGGTCCTTCGAGCCGGTGGGCGGCTGGCCGATGGCGAACAAGCCGGCCAGGGTATCGAGTTTTTCCGCCAGGGCGAGCGTCTGCCCCGCGGGGCTTGCCGGCAGCCGGTCTCCGGTGTGGCGGGGCAGGTACTGCTCGAAAATGGCGGTTGCCACCGCTTCGGTCTCGCCGTCGTGGCGCGCATAGTACGAACCCATCAAGCCCTGTAATTCGGCGAATTCACCCACCATGTCGGTGACCAGGTCGCACTTGCCCAGCGTAGCCGCGCGGCCGCAGGGGATTGGGTCGAATCCCAAGTCTTCGGCGAGCCACCCGGCGAGCCACCCCACCCGCCGCGACTTGTCCCCCAAGGTGCCGAGCCGCTCCTGAAAAACGACCTTGTCCAGTTCGGGCAGCCTCGCTTCGAGGCTGCGGGATTGGTCCGACTCATAGAAAAACCTGGCGTCGGCGAGCCGCGGCCGGATCACCCGCTCATTGCCGCGCACGACCTGCCCCGGTTCGCTGCTGTCGAGATTGCTGACAGTCACGAAGTGGGGGATAATCCGCCCATCCCGGCTCTCCAGGCAGAAGCATTTCTGGTGGTGCTTCAGGGTCAGCACCAACACCTCGCTCGGCAACTCGAGGAAGTCCGGGTCGAATTGTCCGGTCAGCGCAACCGGATACTCGACTAGGCTGGCGACTTCGTCGAGCAAGTTCTCATCCATCGCCACCACCGCATCGAGCCGCCGCGCCTCGGCGTTGACGAGATCGCGGATTTTCTCCCGCCGCATCGCGAAATCGGCGATCACCCGGCCAGGCTCGGCCAGTTTGGCTGCGTATTCGGCTGGTTCGGCCAGCACGATGGGGAGGTTGTGGTGAAACCGGTGGCCGAATGTCTGGTTGCCCGCCGCCACGTCGAAAAGTGTCGCCGGGACGACCTCGCCGCCGAACAGCATCACCAGCCAATGCACCGGCCGGATGAACTCCGCCCTGGAGCCGCCCCAGCGCATGCGCCGCGGAATCGGCAGCGCAGCGAGCGCTGAGGCCGCGAGATCCGGCAGCAGCTCGACCGCCGCGGTTCCGGCTTCGAGGCGGGTGAAACAGAGTTTTTCAACCCCCTGCCGTTTGGATCGACCGAGTTCGGCCACTTCGACGCCACAGGAGCGGGCGAAACCGCTTGCCGCGGCAGTCGGCGCGCCTGCCTCGTCGAAGGCGGCGGCGAGGGCGGGGCCGAATCGCTCGATATGCCGGTCGGGTTGTTTTTCCGCCAGCCCGGCCACCAGCAGCGCGAGCCGCCGCGGCGCCGCGAACGGGCTGATTTCGCCATGCGCGAGTCCCGCTTTGCCGAAGCCGGCGCGAAACTGCTCCACAAGCGCTTCCGAAAGCCTCCGCAAGGCCTTGGGCGGCAACTCCTCGACGCCGATCTCGAACAAAAAATCCCTTGTTGCGGCTGGATTCGCTTCAGGCGTAGTCACGGCGAAGTTCTTCCGGGGCCAGCGGGAAACCGAGTTTTTTCCGGCTTTCGAGGTAGGCGCCGGCGACACTGCGGGCCATGGCGCGCACCCGCAGGATGAAGCGCTGCCGCTCGGTTACCGAAACCGCCTTGCGGGCGTCGAGCAAATTGAAGAAATGCGAGGCCTTGAGCACTTGCTCATAGGCGGGCAGTGGCAGCTTGCGGGCAATCAGCGCCCCGCACTGGCGCTCGCAATCATCGAAGTAGCCGAACAGCTTGCCGGTGTCGGCCATTTCAAAATTGAAGGCCGACATCTCGATCTCGTTCTGCAGGAAAACATCGCCATAGGTGACGACGCCATCGCGCCCCTTGGTCCAGACCAGGTCGTAGACGCTGTCCACTTGCTGAAGATACATCGCGATCCGCTCGATGCCGTAGGTGATTTCACCACTGACCGGGTGGCATTCAAGCCCCCCCACTTGCTGAAAGTAGGTGAACTGGGTGATTTCCATGCCATCGAGCCAGACTTCCCAGCCCAGCCCCCAGGCGCCCAGGGTCGGCGATTCCCAGTTGTCCTCGACAAAGCGCACATCATGCACAGTCATGTCGATGCCGAGAAAATCGAGCGAATCGAGATAACGCTGCTGGATGTCCCTAGGCGAGGGTTTGAGAATCACCTGGTACTGAAAGTAATGCTGGAGCCGGTTGGGGTTCTCACCATAGCGACCGTCGGTGGGGCGGCGGCTCGGCTGAACATAGGCGCAGTTCCAGCTTTCGGGGCCGATGGCGCGCAAAAAAGTGGCGGGGTGGAAGGTGCCGGCGCCCACTTCCATATCGAGTGGCTGCAACACCACGCAGCCCTGTCCCGACCAGTACTGCTGCAACGCCAGGACAAGCCCCTGGAAGGTCTTCAAATCGGCTGCGACAGTCACGTCAGGGCAGGGCAAGCTGCGGGAAAACCCCGATTATCCTAGAATTCCCCCGCTTTATCCATTGGAAAGTCCGGTAAACAGCGATTCCCATTTTGACGGTCATACGCATCCCGCCATTAAGCGCCGCGACTGGAGAAGGCCATTGAATTCGCGAGCATACCTAGGAGTCTGCGCCGTAGGAATTCGCGAAAGCGAAAATTCGATATCGCCGCGCCCTTGGCT
>JAPOTO010000102.1 GCA_026709135.1 Gammaproteobacteria bacterium
GTTTCGCCCTCGGTTCTGCCGATCACCACCGCGCCGCAGGAGTCGGAGAAGATGTTGACCGAGGTGCGAAACATGTCGAGGACGCGGTCGGTCACGAGCAACAGGCCGAGGGCTTCGATCGGCAGGCCGATGGCGGTGAGAATCACCGCGATGGCCACGAGGCTCGCGGCGGGAATGCCGGCGACGCCGATGGAGGTCAGCAGCGCGATCAGCACCACGGTGAACTGGGTGCCGAAGGTCATGTCGAGGCCGTAGGCCTGGGCGATGAAGATCGCCGCCACGCATTCATACAGCGCGGTGCCATCCATGTTGATCGTGGCGCCAAGCGGCAGGCAGAAACTCGTCACCCGCTCGGAAACACCGGAGTTCTCCCGGGTGCATTTCATGCTCAGCGGCAGGGTCGCCGACGACGAGGCCGATGAGAACGCCGTCAGAATCGCCGGCGCCATGGCGCGGAACTGGGCGACCGGGCTGACCCCGGCGAGGAACTTGAGGATGATCGGCAAGGTCACGAACACGTGGAAGGACAGCGCGAGCACCACGGCGATAAAGAACTTGAGCAATGGCTCGAAAGCCTCGAATCCGGTGGAGGCGATGGTTTCCGCGACGAGGCCGAAGACGCCGATGGGCGCGAAACCCATGATCCACATGGTGATTTTCATCATGGTTTCGGAAACGCCGGTCCAGAAGTTGAGCAGGGTTGCGGCCGGCCCCTCTGGAATCCGCGACATGAAGAAGCCGAAAACGAGGCTGAAGAAGATCAGACCGAGCATTTCGCCTTGAGCGGCTGCGCCGACGATGTTGGTCGGCACCATGCGCAGGAAGATGCTAACAATGTCGCCGCCGCCGCGCCCCTCCACCCGCTCCATGGTGCTGGCGAGGTCCCCGCTGTCGACGGTGAGGTTGAGCGCGTCGCCGGCGGGCTGGCCGTTGATGATGCCGGGGGCGAGCATATTGACGAAGGCGAGGCCGACGAGAATCGCCAGCGTGCTGGTGGTGGCATAGTAGAGCACGGTCTTGCCGCCGAGGCGGCCGAGGTCCGAGCCGCTGCCGAGCTTGGCGATGGCGACGATGATCGAGGACATGATCAGCGGCACGATGATCATGCGCAGGGCGTTGAGGAACAGCGTGCCGAGAAAGTCGTAAACGGCGTAGAAGCTGACGCCGAACAACCCCATTTCGGTGCCGGTGATCGAACCGACAATCACCGCGAGGGCGATGGCGATCAAAATTTGCCAATGCAGTTGCAGCTTGCGCATTTTTGTTCTCCTCCGAGCATGCCCTGGCTGAATCAGAGCTTCCCTTTGTTTTGCTGGCGATTGTGCCGGCCCGCGCGCCGCATTGGCGTTGACCGACGGTTCTTTCCGATAATACTTGAGTCCCGCGGCCATTCACACCCTCTATTGAGCCTCTATCGGGCCGGGAGTTGATCGGCATCCGCCAAGCGCCGACGGATTGACAGCAAGCCGTGGCAGAGCCGATACTTCGGCCTTTCTTCGACCTTCACCTGCGACCAAGCCGGGCAAGCCATGCATATTCGATTGGGCAAGTTGTGGTTCGGCCTCGTTTTCCCCCTGTTGCTCGCGGGCGCGGTGGCAGCCCAGGATGGCGATCTGCGGGAAATCGAAGACTCGGTGATCAAGATTTACACCACCCAGGCGGCGCCCGACTACTTTGTCCCGTGGCGATTGCTCAATCCGCGTCAGTCCTCGGGTTCCGGCGTGCTCATCGACGCCAGGCGCATCCTCACCAATGCCCATGTCATCGCCGACGCCAGCTACGTCCAGGCCCAGCGGCACAACGATCCGCAGCGCTTCCAAGCCCGGGTGTTGTTCGTTTCCCACGAGGCCGATCTTGCTCTCATCGAGGTCGATGACGAAGCCTTCTACGCCGGCCTCAAACCATTAATCATCGGCGAACTGCCCAAATTGCGCGACGAAGTCTCGGTTTTCGGCTATCCCATGGGCGGCCAGAGCCTGAGCATCACCAAGGGCGTGCTGTCCCGGGTTGAACACCAGGTCTACGCCCATGCGTCGAGCTTTCTGCTCGCGGGACAGATCGACGCCGCGATCAATCCCGGCAACAGCGGCGGGCCGGTGATTTTCGACCGGCAGATCGTCGGCATCGTCATGCAGTCCGCCGCCGGCGGGCTGTCGGAGAATCTCGGCTATTTCATCCCGCCCAGCGTCATCCGCCATGTGCTCAAAGACAGCGGGGACGGCGTCAACGACGGATTCCCCGATCTCGGCTTCCGCACCCAGACGCTGGAAAGCCCAGCCGCCAAGGCGGCCAGGAGCCTCAGCGAAGACCAGCGCGGGGTGGTCGTGATCCAGGTGTTCGAGGATTCCCCCGCCGCCGGCGCGCTCGAAGTCAACGACGTCATCACCGAAGTCAGCGGCTACGCCATCGCCGACGACGGCAGCATCCAACTCGATTCTGACATGCTGACCAACTACAAATACGCCATGGACCAGTATCACATCGGCGAGGAAATCCCCTTGCGTTTTTCCCGTGGCGGCGAGGAACGGGAGGCGCGGCTCACCGCCGCTGGCCTGCGCGAAACCTACAGCCTCGTCAATGGCGAGCAATTCGATGAAATCCCCGAGTACTACCTCTACGGCGGCGTGCTGTTCGTGCCTTTGAACATGAACCTGATCAAGCGCTGGGGCAACGACTGGAGCCGCTCGGCGCCGATCTCCCTGCTCGAGGCGCGCAACGAATGGGCCTCACCCGAGCGGCGGGAACTCGTCGTCGCCCTGCAGGTGATGGCGGCCGATGTAAACCTCGGCTACCACGACTGGCGCAACTGGGTGGTGGATACCGTCAACGGCGGGACGATCCGCGACTTCGATCATTTCGTCGCCAAGCTGCGTCAAAACGATCAGCCTTTCGTCGAGTTCCGCAACGAAAATGGCTACCAGATGGTGATCGACCACCAACAGGCGCTCGCCTCCGAGGCGCAGATTCTCGCCCGCTACCGGATCCCCTCGGCCCATTCCAGCGGCCTGCTCGATGAACCGCGCCCCGCCGGCGAGCCCTGAGGCGGCGCCCGCCCTCGCCTTCATCCGCGAAGCCGAATGCATCGGCTGCGCGAAGTGCCTGCCAGTGTGCCCGGTTGACGCCATCATCGGCGCGCCGGGAATGATGCATACCGTGATCGCCGCCGAATGCACCGGCTGCGAGGATTGCCTCGCGCCCTGCCCCGTCGATTGCATTGAAATGCGGCCGGCGCCCGAACAGGCCGTCGACGAGGCGGTGCTGCGCCACCGCCGCCAACGCGAGTCGGATCATCAATTCCGTTTGGCGAACCCCGACCCGCGGCTGTGGCCGCAATCCCGCAAAGGCTCTCCCCGCGAAACATCCCGCAGCGGTTTTGACCGGGAAGCCGCCCGGCGCGAAATCGCCGCTGCCTTGGTGAGAGTAGAGACGAGAGCGGCGGCGCGGAAAAAGCCAACATGAAAGCGCGCGCCCGGCGGCGGATTTTCGAGCGCCTGCGGGAAGCCAATCCTGCGCCGAAAACCGAACTGCGCTACAGCTCCAACTTTGAATTGCTGGTTGCGGTGATCCTCTCCGCCCAAGCCACCGATGTCGGCGTCAACGCCGCCACGGCGAAACTCTACCCGGTGGCGAACACCCCCGAAGCCATTCTCGCCATCGGCGAGGACGGCCTAAAGCGCCACATCCGCACCATCGGCCTGTTCAACACCAAGGCGAAGAATGTCATCGCCACCTGCCGAATGCTGGTCGAAAAACACGGCTCGCAAGTGCCGCAAACCAGAGAAGAGCTTGAAGCGCTGCCCGGAGTTGGCCGCAAAACCGCCAATGTCATCCTCAACACCGCCTTCCGCCAAGTGGCGATGGCGGTGGACACCCACATCTTCCGCGTCTCCAACCGCACCGGCATCGCCCCGGGCCGCACCGTGCTCGAAGTCGAAAAGGAACTGCTGCGCCTGGTGCCGGACGAGTTCCTGCTGGACGCCCACCACTGGCTCATCCTCCACGGCCGCTACACCTGCGCCGCGCGCAAACCCCGCTGCGGCGAATGCCCCATCGCCGACCTTTGCGAATACCCAGACAAGGCTACGGTTTGAGTTTTCTGCCCCGCAGCGCCGCGATGCGCAGGCGCAGGGCGTTGAGGCGGATGAAGCCGGCGGCGTCGGCCTGGTCGTAGGCGCCGGCGTCGTCTTCGAAGGTGGCGATGTCCCCATCGAACAGGGAATCGTCCGACTGCCTGCCCGCGACGATGACATTGCCTTTGTACAGCTTGAGCTTTACTTTGCCGTTGACATGGCGCTGGGACTCGTCGATCAGCGCCTGCAGGGCGAGCCTTTCGGGCGAGAACCAATAGCCGTTGTAGACCAGGCTGGCGTAGCGCGGCATCAAGTCGTCTTTCAGGTGGGCGAGTTCCCGGTCGAGGGTGAGCGACTCGATGGCGCGATGGGCCTTGAGCATGACGGTGCCGCCGGGGGTTTCGTAGCAGCCCCGGGACTTCATGCCGACATAGCGGTTCTCGACGATATCGGCGCGGCCGACGCCGTGGGCGCCGGCGATGCTGTTTAGGGTTGCCACCACTTTGGCCGGCGTCATGCTCTCGCCATCGATGGCGACGATGTCGCCGCGGCGGTATTCCAACTCGATAATGGCAGCCTCCCCAGGCGCCGCCTCGGGCGACACGGTGCGCTGCCACATCGACTCGCTCGGTTCGGCCCAGGGGTCTTCGAGTTCGCCGCCCTCGTAGGAGATATGCAGCAGGTTGGCGTCCATCGAGTACGGCGACTCTTTGCTTTGACCATTAGCGCGGTCGCGCTTCATTTCCACGGCGATGCCATGTTGTTCGCAATACGCCAGCAGCTTCTCGCGGGAATTGAGTTCCCATTCACGCCAGGGGGCAATGATCTCGATGCCAGGGCTGAGGGCATATGCGCCCAACTCGAAGCGCACCTGGTCGTTGCCCTTGCCGGTGGCGCCATGGGAGATGGCGTCGGCACCGGACTCATGGGCGATTTCCACAAGCCGCTTGGCGATCAGCGGCCTGGCGATCGAGGTCCCCAGCAGATACTCCCCCTCATACAGCGCATTGGCGCGGAACATCGGGAAAACATATTCGGCGGCGAATTCCTCGCGCAGATCCTCGATGTGGATTTCGCGGATGCCCATTGCCTCGGCCTTGGCCCGGGCCGGCTCGACCTCCTCCCCTTGGCCGATGTCGGCCGTGAAGGTGACGACCTCGCAGCCGTAGGTTTGTTGCAGCCATTTGGCGATAACCGAGGTGTCCAGCCCCCCCGAATACGCCAGCACGACCTTGCGGATTGTTGCCATGGGGATTCTCCACCCGCGCGAAAACCGCGGATTCTAGCAGAGCCGCGGGTTTGCTTTTCGCGGATTGCGGCTTCAGCCCGCCGGCGACTCAGGCCATGTAGGCCCTCGGGCAGAGGATTGAAAATGGCGCGGAAGTGGCTGAACGGGGTATGCTGCGCGGCTGACAGCTTCCATGCGGAGAAAGCGCAATTCGATGACCACCGGCACCCACAACGCGCGGGCGGATGCGCGCAACGAGCGCATCCTGATCAATATCAATGGCGAGTTGTTCCCCCGCGAAAAGGCCGTGGTGTCGGTTTTCGACAGCGGCTTCATCCTCGGCGACGGCGTCTGGGAAGGGCTGCGGCTGCACCGGGGCGTCATCCCATTTCTCGGCCGCCACCTCAAGCGCCTGTGGGAAGGCGCCAAAGCGCTCGATCTCGATCCGGCGATCTCCCCCGCGGCGCTTGGGCGGAGACTGTACGAGACCGTCGACGCCAACGGCATGGAATCCGGCGCGCACATCCGCCTGATGCTCACCCGGGGCATCAAGTCCACGCCCTACCAAGACCCGGCGATGACCATCGGCGGCCCCACCATCGTCATCATCCCCGAATACAAGGCCCCAGACCCGGAACTGTTCGAGCGCGGCCTGCGCCTGCACACGGTCCACGTGCGCCGGGGCTACGCCGACACCCAGGACCCGCGCATCAACAGCCACTCCAAGCTAAATTGCATCTTCGCCTGCATCCAGGCCGCCAAAGCCGGCTGCGACGAAGCCCTGATGCTCGACCCCCACGGCCATGTGGCAACCTGCAATTCAACCCATTTCTTCATCGTCCGCGAAGGCGAAGTGTGGACCTCAAGCGGCGACTACTGCCTCGACGGCATCACCCGGCGCAACATCGTCAATGTTTGCAAGGCCGAGGGCATTCCCGTGTTCGAGCGCAATTTCTCGGTGATGCAGGCCTACGGCGCGGAAGAGGCCTTCGTCACCGGCACCTTCGCCGGCGTGACCCCAGTGGCTGAAATCGACGGTCGCGCTATCGGTGAAGGCAAACCAGGCCCGCTCACCCGACGCCTGCGCGGGCTGTACCAAGAGTTGATCGACGGGGAAACCGCTCGGGGGCGGCTTTGTTGAGTATTGGCTCAAGCCAGTTATTTTTCCTGTTCTTTTTCTTGCTGCGCGCGCCATTCAATGAGCAGGGATTCCAGTTCATTTCCGTCATTGAGTATTTTTTCAGATTGGTAGAGATCGGGGTGACGCTGCTTTTCGCTGTATCCTGTCGGCAATTTCGTATCGTTTCTTACTATCCATGAGGTTTCGGGTCTTCGTCCGCCTAGCAGCCCACCAACTTCTTTCGGTTCAATTTCAAGGACTGTTGCAACAGCGGAGTAAGTGGCACGATTCTTCATAGCATCGAGCAGGCCCAGGACATCATTGATACTCCAAGTATGTCTTTTTGATTTCTCAGCCGGGTGATCTTGCGAATTATTCAAGCTCACCGATGTGCTGAACTGCCCAAAATACAATGAAGAGTCGGCTGTCAGATGGCCGATAATTGATGACCTGTTTTCTCCAGACCAAGTCAGGTACAACCAATCCGTGGCACGAGTCATGGAGACATACAGCAGATGTTCATCTCCATCCTTGTACTTATCCACTCCTACAACAAAGCAAATCTTCTGTTCAAGCCCCTTCATTTGCTTTACATTCAGAACTTTAACCGTGTTGCCTTCTAGAAGTTGTTCCTGATTACGCTCGACCCCACCTTGAATAAGATTATAGGGAATCGACATTTTATCGAATTTTTCAAAAAGAGTGGCGAATTCTCTATTTGCATTATCAATACCAAGACGACCCGGATAAACGATAGCAAATTCACACGGATTCAGGCAGTCAATTGTCTTGATTAGACCATTTACTTCCTCAGCGATAAACTCCATTTCTTGCCTCCTTTCGGAAAACTGCCCGAATCTGGGCTTGGGACCATCGCCGCGGTGACACTCATTTGGATCAGGAAGATGCGAGAGCATTCCATTGTGGGATCCACCGCCAAATGAGTTCAGCCTCCGAGCGAAAGAGGAAGCGAGGGCGATAATTTGTGGTGTGTTACGGTAGTTTCGATCAAGCGCTATAGCCTTCTTGTTGTTGTGCCCATGCCAAGGTTGCGGGTTTATACCGCAGTCTTCCCAACTAAAATTGGTATGCTCACGATAGATCGATTGACTGCCGTCTCCTGCGACCAGTAGATCACCGTTGACAGGATCTTCCGCTGCAAAGAGTATTGCCTTGAACCAATCAGGACGCCAATCTTGGCATTCATCTATCAAAATAGTATGGTATTTGTCTGCTTTCAACTTACTCAGATGATCAAGCAACTTATTGTCGTATTCAAGATCATTGAAATCAAGATCAAAACCGATCTTTTCCCGCACCCATGCGTGAAATGTCATTACCAACACATTTCGATATTCCTGTAGTACCTTGGCAATGTATAAGCTCAATGCTCGATTGAAACAAAGCACAAGAATCTCAAATTCTGGATTACGCATTGCAAGCCACCGGGCACGAGCGATCAGGATCATTGTCTTTCCTGATCCCGCCACACCGAAAAGAGTCCTATGTCCGCCGCCAATCTCATATCGGGCAATATCTTCCTGGATTTGGCTGAGTACGCGTGGTTCGCTCAAAGACTCCTCAATTGACAACTCACGGTAATCTGAAGAATCTTCTTTGTCTATGCGAAGCTGTTCAACAGAAATAATGGAGCTTGGAGCAACGGGAAGGCAACTTTCGGGATGAAAAATCCCTCGAATGATATTCAATTGCTCTTGAGAAAGGGCGAGGTTTTCATCTTTCTTCGAAAGCTCTTTCTCAACTTGATCGGGCCGCCCCTGCCACATATCGATTTGACGCTTGTAGAAGGCGCGATGCTCTTTATGTTGTAGTACACTTTCTATAATCTCGGAATGCTCTTCAGCTAATCTATTTTCCAAGTTATCAGAATCTATGTTCACAAACGCGATAGCGCCATCAAACAATTTTGCAACCTTCTTTTTCGCTAAGCCAAACGAGCTACTGCGCTGCTGTAGTTTCCGGGTTATCGCACGTTTGTATTTCGCTAGCTGATCGAAAGGAATCTCAACAGGCTTCTCTCCATCCTGATGAAAGTCGTATATTACTTTCGTAATCCGTCGATATCCTTTTATCTTTTTTGTAAGTTTTTCTGTTTCGATACCTTTGATCCGTTCAACCACCCACCCCTTCACTTCCAGAACAAACATCCCATGATTTTCATGGAGAAGTATAAAGTCAGGTCTGTAGGGCCGATCCTCGTCCTCCTTCCGATGAATCTCTGGCTCGTGCCAGAGGTGCCATTGCTCATCGAGGCCATTCATCAATAAATCATATACCCTCGCTTCTGTCTTATTGCCCGATGGTTTTTTACTATGCGGTATGGCCATGGCTGAACTCTTCTTCTGCTTGACAATGGATGCCCTTGTTCGGCGCACTCAATCCAGTCGCCGGATCGATCTTTTCATGATCCTAGCAAAAGAAGCAGAAGGCTTGCCAGCCGCGTTTTGACAAAAATTGCCAAAATGTGATGCAATGCCAAGCCACTGGAGGATCGCCCCATGGCCACGATGAATGTTTCGCTCCCGCAGCCCATGAAGCAATGGGTTGAATCCCAGATGGCGGATGACAGGTTCAGCAATGCGAGCGACTATGTGCGCCACCTGATCCGTCGCGACCAGGAACGCGAGGAGGCGCGCATAATGCTGCAGCGAGCCATTGACGAGGGCCTGGCCAGCGGCGAGCCACGGGCAGTTGATTTCGATGCGTTCAAGGCGGGGATGCGCAAACGCCATGGCGCCGCCTAGGCCAATCCGCCTCCGCATCACCCGCCCCGACGACTGGCATCTGCATCTGCGCGACGGCGCGGCGCTGGCGACTTCGGTGCCGCATAGCGCGCGCTGTTTTCGGCGGGCGATTGTCATGCCCAATCTGCAACCGCCGGTTACCACGGTTGCGGCGGCGGCGGCGTACCGCGGGCGGATTCTGGCCGCGGCGCCAGCGGGAAGCGGGTTCGAGCCGCTGATGACCTTGTATCTCACCGATGAATTGCCACCGGCCGAGATCGACCGGGCCGCCGCCGCGCCCTGGCTCGCGGCGGTGAAGTATTATCCCGCCGGGACGACGACAAACTCCGAATCGGGCGTTACCGCCATCGAAGAGACGTACCCAACCCTGGAGCGCATGCAGCAACTTGGCGTGCCGCTGCTGATGCATGGCGAAGTCAACCGCGACGAAATCGACATCTTCGACCGGGAAGCGGTTTTCATCGATGAAATCCTCGCGCCGCTGATCAAACGCTTCCCGGAGTTGCCCGTGGTGTTAGAGCACATCACCACCCGCGAAGCCGCGGAGTTTGTTGCTGGCGCCGACGTCGACGCGAAAATCGGCGCGACGATCACCGTCCACCACCTGCTCTACCACCGCAGCCACATGCTCGCCGGCGGCATCCGCCCGCATTTGTATTGCCTGCCGATTCTCAAGCGCGACAGCCACCGCGCCGCGCTGCGGGCCGCGGCCACAAGCGGCAATCCGCGCTTCTTCCTCGGCACCGATTCCGCCCCGCATCCCGTCGGCGACAAGGAAAGCGCCTGCGGCTGCGCCGGCATATACACCGCCCCCGCCGCGCTCGAGCTGTACGCCGAAGTTTTCGACGAAGAGCAGGCGCTTGACCGGCTTGAGGCCTTCGCCTCGTTCCATGGCGCGGACTTCTACGGCATGGCGCGCAACGAATCGCGCATCGAACTCGTTCGGGAAAGCTGGGAAGTCCTTGAATGCTATGCCTTCGGCGGAGAAACCGTCATTCCGGTCCGCGCCGGGGAAACCATCCGCTGGAAGATCGCCGGATGAAAAACCGGTTCCGCGGCTTCCTGCCCGTCGTCGTCGATGT
>JAPOTO010000235.1 GCA_026709135.1 Gammaproteobacteria bacterium
CTTCTTTAACGGGAGTTACCACATAAATTTCTCACGAATTTGGCAATGGCGGTCATGGACACTCACCTGCGCGGGAGTTATATTCGGTCTTTGATCTAGAACAAAGTCAAAGGCTGGACGATGGGCCGAATACTTATCAACTTCAGTGGCGTATCGCTGATAAACCCTTTGCCGCGATGACACCGACCATTCTCAAGTGGGCGGGAGGCGGTGCGCCGGCTGGACCATCGACCAAGCGCCGCGCGGCCGGCCCGGATATCAGCTGAACGGAAAACCCGCGGCGCAGGCACCCAGACCAGAACCGGAGGCAACAACATGGGCGTGAAACTTTTTTCGAGACCTTGCTCGAAACCTGCTTCAAATTCCTCTTCAAACTTGGGAATCACCCGGCGCAATCTGCTTGCCGGCGGGCTGACCACAGTCAGCGCCCTCGCGGCCGCCCCCCTGTTCAGCCCCCGGGCCTGGGCCAAGGCCGACCATGACCGGCGCATTCTCGTCTGCGTCGAGCTTTCCGGCGGCAACGACGGCCTCAACACCGTCGTGCCCCATGGCGACGACGCCTACTACCGCCACCGCCCCACCATCGGCATCCGCCCCGGCGAGCTGCGCAGGCTCGACGATCATTTTGGCCTCAATCCCGGCATGCTCGGCTTCGAGCGGCTATGGAACAGCGGCGATCTGGCGATCATCCACGGCTGCGGCCACGAAAGGCCTTCGTATTCGCATTTCACCTCGATGGCGTGCTGGCACACCGCCGCCCCTGGCCGCGGCGACGAATTCGGCTGGCTCGGCCGGCTCGCCGACACCCTCGACGGCGCTTCCGAAGCCGAGGTGCTGGTGAATATCGCCTCCGCCCGGTCGCTCGCGGTGAAAAGCCGGCTGCACACCCCCGTCGTGTTCGACAATCCCGGGTGGTTCCAGCGCCGGGCCTTCGCCAGCGAGCCGCCGCGCCGCGTCGATGCGGCCGCGGGCAGTCCCGGCCGGGCCTTCCTCGACGACGCCGCCGGCAGCGCGCGGAATGCCTCGGCCCGGATTCGCGACGCCTGGGCGAATTACCGCACGCCGGTCGACTACGGACGCAACAGCCTCGACCTGCCCAAGGTCGCCGCCTGCATCGAAGCCGGGCTGCCGACCCGCATCTACCACGTGTCCTACCGCAACAACGCCTTCGATACCCATGTGCAGCAAGCAAACCTGCACCGGCGCATCCTCGCCTGCACCGCCGACGCCATCAACGGCTTCATCCGCGACCTCGAACGCATCGGCGAGGCCGATCGCGTGCTCGTGCTCGTCTATTCGGAGTTCGGCCGCCGCGTCGCCGAAAACGTCAATCTCGGCACCGACCACGGCTCGGCGAACACCATGTTCCTCGCCGGCAAACCAGTCATCCCGGGCCACTACGGAACGCCGCCAAGCCTGACGGAGCTGGTGGACGGCGGCAATCTCCGGCACACGGTCGATTTCCGCCAAGTCTACGCCACCGCCATCGATCACTGGCTGCAACCCGGCGCCTCCGAAGCCGTCCTCAAAGGCCGCTTCGAATCGATCAAGGCCCTGGCGTAGGTTCGGTTTTACCAGCGCCGCGCAAGTACGAGACATTTGGAATGGGGATTACGTACAATAGTGTCCGGCAACCGCACACTGCATAAGGGGAAAAGTATGAAACTCGCACTGGGAGCCTTGCTGCTTTGCGCAGCCGGGATAATTGCCCCCACGGCCTATGCCTCGGGTTCGATTCTCGCGGGCAGCGGCATCAGCCCGAGAGACGCCTACACCCTTGGCAAGGCCCTCACCTTCCAAAAACTCGTTTGCGTTTCCTGCCCGCTGCAGGCCGCGGACCTCGACCGGGACCGCGCCGAAAGCCTGCGCGCCAGCCTCGAAGCCAGGGACGCGGCGGTGAAACCGGGCACGCCGGACGACCGGCACATCCTGGTGCTGTGCCCCGCCACCGAAGCGAGCGGCTGCGACAGCGAAGTGGATGAGCAGGAACTCGTCCATTACTACCTTACCCGGCGCTTCAGGTTGTAGCGGCGCAACCGAGCCCGAGCGGGCACCTTTTTGTCAACCAGGCAGACGCCGGTTATAAGAGCAGGCCATCGCCATGAAAAGCTTCAGCAAAATTCTTGTTTTCACCGCCAGCGCGCTTGCCGGCTCCTTCGCGCTCGCGGCCGGCTCGCCCTGGCTGCCGGCGCCCCAAGGGGGCAACGTCGCCGTATCCTATGTTGATCAGAGCGCGACCGAGTTTTTCCGCCAGGAGTCGAAAGTTCCCACCCCCGGCGGTGGCAACGAACTCGCCCAGCAAACTTTCTGGGTGACTGGAACCTACGGCATTGCCGACGCGGTGGCGCTGGATTTCCAACTCGGGCGGGCGGAAAGCAGCTACGCGGTTGGGCCGGGCCTGCCGCCGTCGAAAGCCGATATTTCCGATATGACCGACATCAATATCGGCCTGACTTGGCGCGTCGCCGATGAAATCGTCAATCCTTCCCTGCCGACCATCGCTTTGCGGGCCGGCTTGATCCGGGCCGGCAACTATGAAACCGGCCTGATCAATTCGATTGGCGACGGCGGCGACGGCTTTGAGCTGTCCGCCATGGCGGGCAGGTTTCTCGGCGACCGCTTCGCGGTGTCCGGCGAAATCGGCTACCGCAACCGGGATTCCGACACCCACGACATCCCGTCGAACTGGTTCTACCGCTTCCGCGCCGGCTGGTTTGTTTCGAACCAAGTCAGCCTGAGCCTGAATTACGACATTGAAGACGCCACCGAAGGCCTGCAGATCGGCGTGCCGCCGTTTTCCCCCGCGCGCTTTCCAGACCTTGAGGAGGACATCCATCTGCTCGGGCCGGCGATCAACTTCGTCGTGTCCGATCAAATCAGCATCACCGGCTCTTGGGCGCGGGTCATCGACGGGCGCAATACCGCCGTCTCAGATGTTTACGGCGTGTCGCTGAACTACTCGTTCTTCTGACCAGGCCGCGGACCGGGCAGGTGATCAATCGAACAAACGCGATGGAACGCATTGGCGCCGCCGCAATCCTATGCGCCGCGGCGCTGTTTGTCACAGGCGTCGCCACAGTTTTCGCCAGCTCGGCAAGCGCGCAGAACGAGGCGGTGCTGATTCCGGCCTGGGACGCCGGCGACGACTCGAACACCGCCACCATCGACCATTCGGCTTGGCAATCCCTGCTCGATGCGTTTGTCCTGGCGCACGAATCCGGTGTCAACCGCGTCGATTACGCCGCGCTGAAGGCAAGCCCGGGCGCCCGGGCCGCGCTCCAGGATTACCTGGCCATGCTGCAATCCATCGATCCGCGGGAATACTCCCGGGCCGAGCAGAAGGCGTACTGGTTCAATTTCTACAACGCCCTGACGGTGGAAACCGTCACCGCGGAATATCCCGTCGATTCGATCCGGGAAATCAGCGACAGCCTGATCGGCATCGGCGGCTTCATCCCCATCGGCCCATGGGGTGATGTTCGCGCCCAAGCCGCGGGAATCGACCTCACGCTAGACAACATTGAACATGGCATCCTGCGGCCGATTTATCGCGACCCGAGAATCCACTACGGCGTGAACTGCGCGAGCATCGGCTGCCCGAACCTCGCCGCCACCGCCTTCACCGCGGCGAATACCGAAGAACTGCTTGAGGAGGCGGCCAGAATCTACGTCAACCACCCCCGCGGCGTGGATGTCGTCGATGAAGACTTCATCGTCATCTCCAGCATCTACACTTGGTTCGTCGAAGACTTCGGCGGCGGGGAGGCGGCGGTAATCGAGCACCTTTTGCAATACGCCGAGCCCGAACTCGCCGGGAGCTTGCGCGATTTCGCCGGCTTTATCGAATATGAGTACGACTGGGCCCTGAACCGGCCCTGAGCCGGTGAGCGCTTCCGCGCGGCAGTCATCAGGCAATCGCCAAGCAATCAAAAACCCAGGCGCAATTTCAAAATCGTCGACACGATGCCGATGCTGGCGCCGACCACTCCCTTCAGTGTGCCGCCAACCTTGGATTGGCCGTGTTTGCGCCGCACGGAATCCACCGGCACTTCAACGATCCGCAGCCCGTCCCGGATCGCCTTGACCTGCATCTCCACGGTCCAGCCGTAGGCCTTATCGCGCATGTCGATTTGTTCCAGGGCTTCGGCCCGGATCGCCCGGAATGGACCCAGATCGGTGATCCGATGCCGCCACAACGCCAGAATCATCAGGCTGGCGACGCGGTTTCCCGCGCGCTGGGGCAGCGAAAGCGACCCCCGCTCCATCTTGCCGAGCACCCGCGAGCCGATGGCGAGATCCGCCCCCGCCGCGATGGCCGCCAGCAAATCCTCCGATTGCCGCACAAGGCAGGATTGATCGCCATCGACAAACAACACGACATCGACCGCGCGCCTCGCCCGGAGCGCGGTGAGGCAGGCGATGCCGTACCCGGGAACCGCCTGCGCAACAACCCGGGCGCCGGCTTCTTGCGCGACCGCCGCGGTCGCGTCGGTGGAGCCGTTGTCGCAGACGACCAGATCATCGACGAGCCGGCCAGCACCGCTCTCCAGCGCAAGCAGTGAGGACACGACCGCGCCGATGTTCCGCTCTTCATCGAGTGCCGGAATCACCACGCCAACCCGCAAATTCCCGAACATCACCAAGCCTTTCGCCGCCGCCAATCAACCAGCAAGGCCGCCCCGATGAGCGAAAACTCCAGCAACCGCGCCCACAGCGGCTGCCCGTAAGCCTGCATGGATGGATCGCTGAGCAGGTTGATGCCGGAAATATAGCTCAGCAGCACCGCCAGCGAAGCCGTCCAAGCCCAGGCGCTTGGATAGATCGCGGCAAACGGCAGAATCCAGATCAGATACCAGGGGTTGATCACCGGCGAAACCAGCAGCAACGCGCCGAAAACCCAGTCGCCCCGGGGAGGGCGGAATGCGCGTTCGGCTGCTGTTTCGACAATGTGGCGCCACAGGCAAAAGGCCCAGAAAACGCCAAAGGCCAGGCCGAGCAGGACCCTGGCGTCGAACCGGTCCATCGCCCCGCCGAGCAATCCGAACAAGGCCGAATTGAATTCCCACTCCCGGGCGAAAATGGCGAAGGAAGTGAGGTCGGTGCCTCCCAGCGCCGCAAAGGGCGCGTACAGCACGGCAATCGTCAGCGCGAACAATAGCCAGTGAATGCCCCGCGCGCGGATCAGCACAAACGGCGCCAGCACCAGGGCGAAAACCTTGGCGCTCGCGGCCAGGCCCAGCACAACGGCGCAGCCGCGCCAGCGATTCTCCTTCGCCAGCACGATCGCCGCGAGCAGCAGGAACATGCCAATGCCGTCGGGATGGGCGGTGAAGGCGATTTCCTTGACGATCAGTGGGCACCAGGCGTACAGCAGCGCGTTGCGGGCATTCGTCAAGCGCAGCAGCAGCGCGATTACGCCGAGGTCGAGGAGGATGAGCAGCACTTGCAGGGCTTCGATGCTTCCCGGCCGCAGCCAATGGGCGAGCAGGAACACGAACTGGGTGACCGGGGCGTAAATCGTCTGCAGTTCCGGGTAGTTGATCTGGCTGAGCACGTGCTGGAAGGTGGCCGGCACCGCGGGGTCGAGGAAGAATTGCTCCGGCGCGGCGCCATAGGGCGTTCCCGCGGTGGCGAAGCGGAAGCCGTCCCAGAGATAGCGCCAGAAGTCGTCTTCAAGCAGCGGGCCGCCATAGAGTCCGCACAGCCGGAAGATCAGCGCCCACAACAGCAGCCGGCCAAGCGGGATCGGGCGGCCCCGGGCGCTGGCGTGAAGATGCAAAGCGAAAACCGGCAGCGCCGTCCACAGCATCAGCGCGAAGAACTGCGTCAGTTCCGGCTCCCCCGGCTGCCGGGCCAAACTTGCCAGCATCAGATAGCCGGTGGCGCAGAACAGCCCCGCGGCGTCAACCGGCCAATGTTCGGCGAAACCGCGCCGAACCGGATTCAGCAAGACTCGATCTCGCTGCACGAGGAACCATGGGCGAAACAGCTGTAGCAGCGGTGGTGGCGCAGCATCACGCGAACCCCTTCCGCCTCGCCGAGGCTGCCGCCGAGGTCGAAGGATTCGTCGTCATCGACGAGGGTGCAGGCGTACACGCGCATCCGGCCGTTCTTCTTGACCACCATTTTGGAGAAATGGCACATGAAGTTGGCGCGGGATTCCGCGGATTGGAAGGTCGTCATGCAGCGTTCGCTGATCATGGGCACGGCGGGATGGGCGTTTGGCGTCAGGAAATCCGGGAAAGAGACGATCCGCGTGTCCCCGGGCAAGCCGCGGCGAAGACAGATCTCGCGGAACTGGCGATCCACCGCGCAAGAATCCTCGCCGGCATCGCGCTGTCTGGCGATGGAAACGCCGAACCCGCGCCGGCGCAACTCTTCCAGGCTCTGCCAAGCCTTGCGCCAGTTGCCGACACCGCGGCCCGCGTCGTGCCTCGTTTCATCGGCGTGGTCGATGCTGATGCGGAAGGAAAGCGGATGCGGCAGCCCGCTGAGCGTTTCGATGGCTGGCAAGCGGCGCAGCACCGGCTCGGTGCCATTGGTCAGCACGAGGCAGGGATTGCGCCGCAAGGCGAAGTCGAGAATGCGGACGAAGTCCCTGACGATGAAGGGCTCGCCGCCGGTGAAGGAAAACTGCCGCACCCCAAGCGCCTTGGCTTCCTCCATCCAGGGTTTGACGTCTTCGAGCGTGATCCGCCCGAGCCGGTTGTCGCCGGGTTTCGAGCCTTCCAGGCAAAATGGGCAGGCGAGATTGCAGGCGGTGCCGGTATGGAACCACAGTTCCGCCAGCGGGCCGGCGTCGATATAGCCCACCGCCGCCTCGGCCGGGTCGCTGCGGGCGAGCACCGTGCTCATGGCCCCGGATTCCTCAGCTTTGCGCGGGTGCCGCTTCCCATTGGTCGCGGAACAGCATGAATAGGCAGGCCGCGAACAGCGCGGCGAATGCGATCATGGCCATTTCGGGAATGGAAAGCAGGCCGAGAAAGCGGAACTGCACCTCGGCGCAGTTGCCGTCGCCCCGCAGCAGGAAGTTGAGGGCGTCCACCAGCGGGAAATTCGCCAGCAAATAGTTCAGACCGGGGCCGCAGGCGGGAATCTGGTCCTCCGGCAGATGCTGGAGCCAGATCTGCCGGCCAGCGAAATAGCCGCCGAAGATGGTCATGGCCCCGGCCACGCCGGCATAGGCGCGCTGACCTTTCGGCCCCGGATTGTGAACCGCGCAGGCGAGGCAGGTGGCGCCGCAGAGAATGATGAACACCCGCTGGCTGATGCAAAGTCCGCAAGGCGGCAGGAACATCGCGTACTGCATGTACAGCACAATGCCCATGGTGGCCATCGTGAAGGCGAAAATCGCCAAGTTCAGGGCGCGGTTGCCGGGGATGCTCAGTTTCATTGCGGGGATGATAACTTTTTTCGTCCCGCCGCTGCCATTCCGCACTTGGCGAAGCGCAGTCGCAAATCTCTTTGGGGATTCTGCGGGGCTGTGCATGCCATCCCTGGCGCGGCGCTTCTGGCTTCGCCAATCCCCAGTCTCGCCATCCATGGCGAGCCGTTCGGCCCTCGAAAAGCTTTGCTTTTCGTCAGCTATGCTGACCGGGCCTCACCCAGGCATTCCAGTCATTGAGGAATTCTTCGAAGCCGACTTGGTCGGCGGCTTCGACTTCCCGCTGGCGGATGATGGAATCGGCGGCGGTTTTTTCCATCCTGGCGCGCACATCCTCCGCGAGCGGTTGGGAGCGGAAACTTGCCGCGTGGCGTTTGGAAAGTTCCATGGAGAATTCGCAGAAGCTCGCGCCATCGCGCTCCATTTCGGCGAGCATCATCGCCGATGGCGTCCGCGCCGGATCTTTCAGTTTGGCCGCTTGCCGCTCGACGGCATCGAGATAGCCGCCACCGAGAAAATGCTCGAGCACCGCCGCGCTGTGCTTGAGGTCGGCCAGGAAACCCCCGGCCCAATCCGTCAGCTTGACCGGCGCGCCGCCCCGCCGCAACACCAGCGAGGGGTCGCGGCCCGCCTCCACCACGCGGAGGATGTTGTCGGCCACCTCGAAGAACTCGGCGCGGTTGCACTGGGGGCTTTCGCCAAGCAGGCAATGCAGGAGAAAAGCGTCGAGAAAGCGAACCTGTTCGGCGTCGATGCCCAAAGGCAGGTAGGGATTCAGGTCGAGCGCGCGCAATTCGACGTATTCGATGCCGGCGCGAACGAGGGCGTCGAGGGGCCGCTCGCCGGGTTCCGCAATCCGCTTGGGCCGGATCGTGCTGTAAAACTCGTTTTCGAGTTGCAGCAGGTTGACATTGATCTGGCGATAGGCGCCATCGGCCTTGTGGCCGATCGCCTCATAGGGCGGATAGGCCATCGTCATCGCCTCGCCGAGGCATTCCACGTACAGCGGCAAATCGTTGTAGCAGACGAAAAGCGACTTCTGCGCCTCGCTCTGATAGCCAAGCCGGCCCATGCGCAGACAGGTGGCATCGGGCAGATACCAAGTTCCGCTCGCCATGCGCGCGAGCCGGTGCTCGCGGCCTTCGACAAAGCTCGCCGCCGCCGCCGGCGAGGCGCCGAACAGATACAGCAGCAGCCAGGAATGGCGGTGGAAATTGCGGATCAGGTGCAGATAGCTCTCGGTGCGGAAGTCTTTAAGCGAGCCTTGGAAACCGAGGAGCCGCCGGTAAGGCTCCCAGAACGTGTCGGGCATCGAGAAGTTGTAATGCAATCCGGCGATCGCCTGCATCAGGCTGTCGTAGCGGTGCGACAGCCCGACCCGGTACAGGCGCTTCAACTGGCCGATGTTGGAACTGCCGTATTCGGCAATGGGCACTTCGCCCTCGGTTCCCGCCGGGCAGGGCATGCTCGCGGCCCACAGAATCTCGCCCCCCTCCAAATTCGCATAGGTGAAGCGGTGGATGTCCTCTAGCAGGCCGAGGCAGCCATCGATGGTCTGCTGTTTGGGGGTGATGAATTCGAGCAGGGCTTCGGAGAAATCCGTGGTGATGTATGGGCTCGTCAAGGCCGAACCCAGCGCCGGCGGATGCGGCCGCCGGGAAATGCGGCCCTCCGGGCTGACCCGCAGGCACTCCTTCTCGATGCCGCGGTGGATCGCGGTCCATTCCGGTTCAAAAACGGGAAGCCCATAGCGCTTGAGGGCAGCGTCGAAACGGTCGGCCACGTTGACTCCAGCAAGGGGGAAAGAGGTGCCGCGCGAAAGTCGCGACAGCGGCATTATGGCAAAAATCCCCACAAGGCGCACACGGGCCCCGCCCGCTTCGCACACGGCGGCCTTCCCGGCTGATATCTGCACGGGAATGGCCGGCTCATGCGGAAACGGGTTGGACAGCTTTACCCTGGCTCGTCGTGATCGGTGAGCTTGTGGTATTGCTTGTGCAGCCAGATGCCGAATTTGTGATGATGATATAGCTCGACGGCTAAACGGGATAAGCCCAGGGCGAGAAACATAGTAGCCAGCACATAGGCTACCGCGTCGGGCCCCGGCCTATTCGTCTGTATCGCCACGAATCCGAAAAATATCACCACCACAGCCATTATGCTTACCACCGACTTGTTGACATACCCACGGTAAAGGCCTGAATTCGAGTTCCACACCGCTTTGGGAAGGAATGTGGTTGCGACCAAAGCCAACAGTGGGGAGCCAACGACCACACCGATCGAAAAGGCGTTTTCCATTGCAATCTCCTGTTTCTTGAGAAAAGCGCCGAGGACGGACCAGCCGTCCTCGGCAAGGTTCAACTCTGGGTTTGATTATTCCCCAACATCAACAATGCTGATGTTAAGAATCGTCTTGGCGGTCCGCCACTTCATTGACAGCATGGGCGCCGACAAATGATGTCCCGACGGATGCTCCCGCGAAAAACAAGCTGGTGAGACCGGTAGCACCCATTGCCACCGTGCCAAAAATGGTTGCCGGGATCGCCAGAGTCCCTCCGACGAACGCTCCTCCGATACCCGCCTCCATGTAACCAATCCCGGCACCTCCGACGACCGCGATTCCCAATCCAATAACCGCAGGCGCCAAGCCGCCGTCGATCTGGCCCATCTCATCATACGTAAGTTCTCTCATCGATCTGCTCCTGATTAAGGTTGCGTTGATGCTTGCCTCAAAAGCCTAG
>JAPOTO010000009.1 GCA_026709135.1 Gammaproteobacteria bacterium
CGAACGGCTCGACAGGATGTCGAGACTGGGGCCAGTCGAAGCCAGAAGCGTCGCGACATGGATGGCATGAACAACATGTCAGCCCCCCATGGATTTGTTCTTAGCGTCCGCTGAACCCCGGCCAGCCAGACGGCGACGGATCGAAGCCATGATACCACTGCGCGCAGAATGACAGAAGCTGCCGCGCAGACTCCCATCCCGGGTCCGGGTTGAATCACTGGTTGAACAGGCGGGTAACGTTTTCTTGGGCGGGGTCGGCCTCGCCCCGCTGCGGGCTTGGCTGAACGCTCGAAAGCGGGTCGAGCGCCTCGCCTTTCGGGTCGAAACCATCCACCGCCTCTTTCAGCACCTGCTGGATTTCATCGAGATCAAAATTCGCGCAGGCGCGGTCGAGCCGGTGGAGCATGGGTTCTAGATTCTCCCAGGCCAGGCTGCCCTCCTCCGCCCGCATGATCTTGGGATGTTCGGTGCCGGTGACCGACTTGCCAGTCATCAACTCCTCGTGCAGCTTTTCCCCCGGCCGCAGACCCGTGTACTCGATGGCGATGTCGCCGCGGTAGGTGTTCGGGTCGCGCACGTCATATCCCATCAGGTGGATCATTTTCCTCGCGAGTTCAACTATTTGGATCGGCTTGTGCATATCGAGCACGAAGACATCGCCGCCAGTGGCCATCGAGCCCGCCTGGATCACGAGTTGGGCGGCCTCCTGCACGGTCATGAAATAGCGCGTGACTTCGGGATGCGTCACCGTCACCGGCCCGCCGCCGGCGATCTGCTGGCGAAACAGCGGCACCACCGAGCCGGAAGAGCCGAGCACATTGCCGAAACGCACCATGCTGAACCGCGTTTCGCCGATGCCCTCGCTTTCCTGCTCATGCGCCATGGCCTGCAGGACCTGCTCGGCGAGGCGTTTGGTGGCGCCCATGTAATTCGTCGGCCGCACCGCTTTGTCGGTGGAAATCAACACAAAATTGCGCACCCCGAACTTGCGCGCCGCCCGGGCCGCGGTGAGGGTGCCGAAAACATTGTTGGCGACGCCTTCGAAGATGTTTTTTTCAACCATCGGCACCTGCTTGTAGGCGGCGGCGTGGTAGACGGTTTCGACGCCGAAGGTCTCGATGAGATTTTCCATGTGGCGGCGGTTGCAGACCGAGCCGAGCAAGGCGACGATTTCGAACGCCCCGCCAGCATCATCACCTTCGAGCCGCGTGCGCAAATCCTGCTCGGTTTCATACAGGCCGAATTCCGAGGAATCGAGCAGCACGAGCCGGGATGGCGCCGCGCTGATGATCTGCCGGCACAGTTCGGACCCGATCGAGCCGCCGGCGCCGGTGACGAGCACCGACTTGCCGCTGACGCAGGCGCCGAGCAGCCGCTGGCTTGGCGGCACGATTTCGCGGCCAAGCAAGTCTTCGATATCGATCTCGCGCACCTCGTGGACTTCGACCTTGCCGGAAACCATGTCGAAAAGGTCGGGAACGGTTTTCACATGCACCGGCAAATGTTCGAGCCGGTTGATGATTTCCCTGCGTTCGGCATAGGTGGCGGAGGGAATCGCGAGCAGAATCTGGCGCACGGAATACGTTTCGATCAGTTCATACAACGCGTTCGGGCTGTAAACGCGGATGCCGTGAACCGTGCTGCCGATCATGCGGTGGCTGTCATCGACGAAAGCCACCGGCAAATATTGCTCGCCATTTTGGAGGGCGACGAGCAACTGCATCCCCGATGAACCCGCGCCATAGATGATGACCGGCTCCTTGGGCCGGAAGTTCTGGATCAGCGCCTGGGTCATGACCTTGACCAGAAAGCGGCCGCCGCCGGTGAGCAGCAGCGCGAGCATCCAGAAAACGGGAAACAGCGAATAGTTGAGCGCTTCCGGCGGCAGCGACAGGATGCACGCCGCGGCGACGAGGCAGGTGGCGAAGGTCACCGCCTTCAGCAACTGGAACGAGAACTGCGGGCCGAGATAGAGAATCAGCGCCCGGTACACCCCCATCCGCACGAAAACGAGCAGGCTGCACGCCACCGCCGCGGCGAGATAGGCGTACACCAACTGGCCCTGAGTGCCGAAGTTCTCGCCAAGCAGGCTGAAGGAAAGCGACAGCGCGATGGTCAGCAGCGCGGCGTCGGCGAGCAGCAGGCCGGCGAGCTTGAGTTTGGGGGAGAATGGAAAATTGTACAAGTGCATGAATCAGGCGATTTTACCCTTGTTTGGGGTGCCGGCGCCAAGCCACCAGGCGAGCAGCGCGAGCGGGGTCCATCCAACCAAGGTCAATGGCAGGCCCCATTGTGGCTGCATTGCCGACCACCATGCAAGTGGCGCGAGCCAGCAGCAGTTGAGCGCGAGCACCGCCAGGGTGACGCGCCGGTGGCTGCCGAGGCGAATCGCGGCGTGTTGATAGGCGTGGCGACAATGCCCCTCGAACCACGGGTCGCCGCGGAGGATCCGGCGCAGCAGGGTAAACGTGGCGTCAACGGCGAAAACCCCCAGCAGCAGCAGCCAAGTCCAAATCGTGGCGCTGCCCTGCCCCAGACTCAGCAGCGCCAGCACGCCGAGGCTGAAGCCGATGAACTGGCTGCCGGCATCGCCCATGAAGATTCTCGCCGGTGGCCAGTTCCAAGCGAGAAAGCCCAGCCCCGCGGCGCCAAGCCCGGCGCAGAGCCAGCCCAGGATGGCGTCGTCGAGGCGCAGCGCGAGCCCGAACCCCAGGGCGCAGACGAACACCAGCTCGGTCCCCGCCAAACCGTCGATGCCATCCATGAAATTGTACAGATTGAGCAGCCAGACCAGCGCCAGGGCGGCAAGCGCGTCAAGCAGCAGGCCGTTGCCGAGGGTGAAGAGCAGGAAATCCACCGGCGGCGGCGTGGGCAGCCACAACAGCACCCACACCGCGGCGGCGAACTGGGCGGCCAGGCGCGCGGTAAGCGGCAGCCCGCGCAGATCATCGAGCAGGCCGACACCGGCGATCAGCGCGCCGGCGGCAGCCAAGGCGTGGAAAACATTGTCCGGGACGAGGCCAAGCCGCCAGCAAACCAGCGCGTACAGCAGAAAGCTCGCGGCAATGGCGACGCCACCGCCGACCGGAACCGCAGTTTCGTGCAGGCTGCGGGCCACCGGCACATCGAGCATGCCGATTGCTGGCGCCTGCCAGCGGATCAGTCCGGTCAGCAAAAAAGAAACCATGAACAGCCCGAACAGGGCCAGCGCAACAAGCATGTAGCGAGCCGGATAAAGCTCAGATTATACCTTGATACTCGCTGGGAGATGCCTTGGTAAATCAGCTTCGATCCGTCGCCGTCCGACTCGGTGAAGTTCAGCGGACGCCGTGAATAAATCCATGGGGGGCTGACATGTTGTTCATGCCATCCATGTCGCGACGCTTCTGGCTTCGACTGGCCCCAGTCTCGACATCCTGTCGAGCCGTTCGGCCCTCGAAAAGCGGTGCTTTTCGTCTGCTTCGCAGACCGGGCCTCACCCTGTCTCGCACGCCCGCTGAACTTCACCCAGCCAGACGGCGACTCGCGCTGTGCGGATCCTAAATCGCGTAGGCCTCGAACCGAAGGACATCGCGCCGAACGAACTGGAATTTTGCGCTGGGGGAGCGCGGCGGTGAGCGGAAGGGGCCCGGCGTTAGCCGGGAAGGAATCCGATTACCGACGGTAAGCGACCGGTGCCCGAACGAAGAAACCCCGCTCCCAGCCCGCAGAATGAAGGGCCTTTGTAAAAAACAAGCGCCTCCGGGTGGGTGGCCCGGAAGCGCTTGAAAGGTTGCGGTTATTCGCTTTCCAGGGCGATGCGGTCGCGGTTTCTGGCGAGTGTGCCGGGGCCGATTCCCTTCACTTCCATCAACTCGTCAACCGTCTTGAAGGCGCCGAACATCTCGCGGTAGGCGACGATCTCCTGGGCCTTCACCAAGCCCACGCCGTCGAGCGCCGCGGCGATGGCGGCGGCGTCGGCGGTGTTGATGTCGATCTGTGCGGCTTCCACGGCGCCGGCGGCCGATTGTTCTTCGGCGGCCAGGCCCGGGGGAGCTGCGAGCAGCGAGAAAAGGAAAATCGCGGTGGCGAACCAGTGGTTCATGCTCATGGTCGTGTCCTCATCCGATAGGGAAAATGGCGCAGCCACGTGGCTGCCACTAAAGCCTAGGACAGATTCGGCGCCTTGCCATGAATTTCGCCGCAAAAAGATTCCAGCGCCGCCGACGGGTTCTCCGCCCGGGTGACCGGCCGCCCAACCACGAGATAATCGGCGCCCGCGGCGATCGCCTCGGCGGGGCCCATGGTGCGCTTCTGGTCTTCTTTCCCATCCTCCGGGCGGCGGATGCCGGGGGTGACGAGGAGAAACCCGGGGCCGAGTTCCCGCCGCAGCAGCGCGGCTTCGGCGGCCGAGCAGACCACGCCGTCGAGGCCCGCCTCAAGGCAAAGCCGCGCAAGCGCGAGGGCCTGCTCCCGGGCCCGGTTGCGCAGCCCGAGTTCGGCCAGGTCCACATCGTTCAGGCTCGTCAGCACAGTCACGCCAATGACCAGCGGGCGCGCACTTCCGTTTTGGCTTTGGCTTGCTGCAACGGCGGCATCGAGCATGGCCCGGCCGCCGCTGGCGTGGACGTTGAGCATCCACACGCCGGGGTTGGCCGCGGCCGCCCGCACCGCGCCGGCAACGGTATTGGGAATATCGTGAAACTTGAGATCGAGAAAGGTCGCAAAGCCGCGCCGGTGGATTTCGCGCAGCAGCCCGGGCCCACAGGCGGTGAACAATTCCTTGCCGACCTTGACGCGGCATTTGGCGGGGTCGAGGCGGCCAAGCAAATCGAGGGCGGCGCGCTCGGTGGCGAAGTCGAGGGCGACGATGATGCGGCGGGTGTCATCCGGCTCGATTTTGGCATCCATCGGCAGTTCCCAGTTTCCCGCCCCGTCATTCCACCCGCAGGCGCGGAATCTCGTCAAGGTGCGCGGAACCCCGGGGATTCCGCGACAAAATAGCGGAGGGGCTATCCTGCGGCGCGGAGCCGTTCGATTTCGCCGCGGGCGGTCGCGAGTTGGCGGATCAGCTTTTTCTCGCGGCTGCTGCGGCGCAAACCTTGGAACAACCGCAAACCAAGCAGCAGCCCCAACAAGCCGCCGCCGAGGAAAGCCCCCAGGATCCAGATGGAAACCGCCTGGGGCGGCGAACGCCAGGCGCCGAGGCCGATGGCCACCGGCGTGTCGTTGTAAAAGGCGAACACCACCGCCGCGACGAACACGCCAATCGCGAAGACACCGGCCAGCAATCTCGTGAACGTGCCCATTGGTGCCGCGGAACTCGCCAGGCTAACGTGGGTGGCGCAGATTGCGCGGTTTGTGCCGCCGCGGTCAGGCGCGGCCGGCGCGGTCGTCGAGCATGCGCTGATTGACCCGCTCGCGCAGCTCCTTGCCGGGCTTGAAGTGCGGCACATGCTTGCCCGGCAGCGAGACCGGAATGCCGGTGCGGGGATTGCGGCCCATCCGCGGCAGGCGGTAGTGCAGGCAGAAACTGCCAAAACCCCGGATTTCGATCCGCCGCCCCCGGGACAGCGCCAGCGCCATGTGGTTCACGGTCATCTTGACCGCGTCCTCCACATCCCTGGCGGAGAGCTGATCCTGCCTTTCCGCGATGTGTTCGATCAACTCGGATTTGGTCATCAGTCCTTGCTTCCCTTGTGCATTTGCGCCTTGATCAGATCGCCGATGGTTCCCGGGGAAACTTCCGCGGCTTCCTGGCTCTTGTGCTGTTCGACCGCCTCGCGCTCCTGGTCGAGCTCGATGGCCTTGATCGACAGGTTCAGCGCGCGCTGCTTGCGGTCGACACCGAGGATCTTGACCTCGATTTCAGCGCCCTCCTGGAGCTCTTGGCGGGCATCCTTGACTTTTTCGCGCTTGATCTCCGAAGCCTTGAGCACACCGGTCATGTCCTCGCCGAGGGCGACCACGGCCGCTTTGGCCTCAACCGAAACCACGGTGCCCTTGACGATGCTGCCGGTGCGGTTCGCCGCGATGTAATCGGCGAAAGGGTCGTCGCCGAGCTGCTTGATGCCCAGCGATATCCGCTCGCGCTCGGAGTCGATGGAGAGAATCACGGTTTCGAGCTGCTGGCCCTTGCTGAAGCGGCGCACGGCCTGCTCGCCGGATTCGTCCCAGGAGATGTCGGAAAGATGGACGAGGCCGTCGATATTGCCTTCGAGCCCGATGAAGATGCCGAAATCGGTGATCGACTTGATCGCGCCGGCGATGCGGTCGCCCTTCTTGTGCGCCTCGGCGAAGCGTTGCCAGGGATTCTGGTGGCACTGTTTGATGCCGAGCGAGATGCGGCGGCGCTCCTCGTCGATGTCGAGCACCATGACCTCGATTTCATTGCCCAACTGCACGACCTTGGAGGGGTGGATGTTGCGGTTGGTCCAGTCCATCTCGGATACGTGGACCAAGCCTTCAACACCCTCTTCCAACTCGGCGAAGCAGCCGTAATCGGTGACATTGGTGACCGTGGCGGGCACCCGGGTGTGCACCGGATAGCGTTTCTTGATGGCGACCCAGGGATCCTCGCCCATTTGCTTCAGGCCCAGCGAGACCCGGCTGCGCGAACGGTCGTATTTGAGAATCTTGACTTCGAGCTCGTCGCCGACGCTGACGATTTCCGAAGGGTTCTTGATCCGCTTCCACGACATGTCGGTGATGTGGAGCAGGCCGTCGACGCCGCCGAGATCGACGAAGGCGCCGTATTCGGTGAGGTTCTTGACCACGCCCTTGATGAACATGCCCTCTTCGAGCCGCTCGAGCAGGGCTTCGCGTTCCTCCGAGCTCACCGATTCGAGCACGGCGCGGCGGGAAACGACGACATTGTTGCGCTTGCGGTCGAGCTTGATCAGTTTGAATTCAAGCTGCTGGCCTTCGAGATGCTGGGAATCGCGAACCGGCCGCAAATCGAGCAGCGAGCCGGGGAGAAAAGCGCGGATATTGTTGAGATCGACGGTGAACCCGCCCTTGACCTTGCCGCTGATCTGACCCGACACCGGCTCGTCGGATTCATAGGCCGCCTCGAGCTTGAGCCAGGATTCGGCGCGCTTGGCCTTTTCCCGGGAAAGCCGGGTTTCGCCGAAGCCATCCTCGACGGTCTCAAGCGCCACCCGGACCTCATCCCCCACCGCGAGGCTGAAATCGCCTTCCTCGTCGAGGAATTGCCCCCGGGGAATCACGCCTTCGGACTTCAACCCCGCATTGACGGTCACCCATTCGTTGTCGATGTCGATCACGGTGCCGGTGACAATGGCGCCCGGCGTCATGTCGACGCCATGCATGCTTGCTTCAAACAGTTCCTGGAAACTTTCAGTCATGGAAATACCGCTTGCTCCGCGGGTCGCCCCGCGCTTGCCGCCAACCGCGCGCCAGCGCGCGGATCGGTGAATGCCTTGTCCCCCCGCGGCCGATGCTGGCCGGCATCGCGGAGGAACGCCTGATTTGCTCAATTCGCGGTGATCACCCCCATCACCCGGTCAACCACTTGATCGATGGTCAGCTCCGAGGTGTCGATCTCGACCGCCCCGGATGCCGGCCGCGAAGGGGAAATGCTCCGCTGCTCGTCGCGCCGGTCCCGGGACCGGAGGTCCCGCAAAAGGCCGGGCAGTCTAGCATCGAGACCCTTGCCTATCAACTGCTTATGCCGCCGCCGGGCGCGGATCTCCGCGCTCGCGGTGAGGAAGAACTTGCAGCGCGCATCGGGGAAAACGACCTCGCCCATGTCGCGGCCCTCGGCAACGAGCCCCGGTGGCTTGCGGAAGCCATGCTGCACTGGCAACAGAATCTGGCGGACTTCCGGCAGGGCGGCGACCCGGCTCGCTCTTTCGTCATTGCCGCCGGTGCGGATTTCGGTGCTGACATCGCGGCCCGCGAGAGTGGCTTTACCATTGGCCGGAAACGCGATATCGAGCCGCGGCGCCAAGGCGGCGATGGCTGTACCGTCATCAAGATCGACACCCCGCTCATGGGCGGCGAGCGCCAGCACGCGGTAGAGCGCGCCGCTGTCTAGCAGGCGGTAACCGAGCCGCCGCGCCACCCGGCTGGCGATGGTGCCCTTGCCGGTGGCCGACGGCCCGTCGATGGTGATTACCGGCGCCTTGTTCACGGCTCGGCGTCCACCGCTTCGATATCAAGTCCGGCCTCCCGGGCGAGCCGCGTGAAACCGGGAAAGGAAGTCGCCACATTGGCGCAGTTGCGGATCGTCAGCGGCCGGGCGCAGCGCGGCGCGGCGATGGCGAAGGCCATGGCGATGCGGTGGTCTCCGCGGCTGTCGATCTCGCCGCCGCCAAGCTCGCCGCCGCGCACAAGGATGCCGTCGGCGAAGGTTTCCCGCTCGATGCCGAGCACCGCGAGACCCTCGGCCATGGCGTCGATGCGGTCGCTTTCCTTCACCCGCAATTCGGCGGCGCCGCGGACCCGGGTTTCGCCCTCGGCGCAGGCCGCGGCGATCATCAACGCGGGGAATTCATCGATGGCCAAGGCCATCTCGTCGGGGTCGATTTCCACTCCGCGCAAGCTCCGGTGACGCACTTCGATGTCGGCCACCGGCTCGCCGCCGGATTCGCGCTCGTTGCGCAAAACGATGTCGGCGCCCATCCTTCTCAGAATCGAGATGACGCCGGTGCGGGTGGGGTTGACGCCAACCCGATCGATGGTGACCGCGGCGCCCGGGGTTATCGCCGCGGCGACCAGGAAAAAAGCGGCCGAGGAGATATCGCCCGGCACCTCGACCCGGCAGGCCCGCGGCCGCTGTCCGCCGCGCAGGCTTACCGAGGCCAATCCGCCGGCGCTGTCGCGCCCCAGCGCAACCCCGAAGCCGCGCAGCATGCGTTCGCTGTGGTCGCGGCAGGGCCCCGGCTCGCGCACCGTGGTCTCGCCTTCGGCATACAGCCCGGCGAGCAGCAGGCAGGACTTGACCTGGGCGCTGGCCACCGGCATGGCATGGTCGATGCCACGCAGCTTGCCGGGACCGATGCGCAGCGGCGGGGTGCCGCCTGCGGCGGTGGCGATGGTGGCGCCCATGGCGGCAAGCGGCTCGGCGATGCGCCGCATCGGCCGGGCCGAGAGCGATGCATCGCCGCGCAGTTCGCTGGCGAAGCCCTGCCCGGCGAGCACACCGGCGAGCAGGCGCATGGCGGTTCCCGAATTGCCCAGATACAGCGGCTTGCGCGGCGGTTGCAAACCCGCCGCGCCGGCGCCGTAAATCCGCAGGCGGCCGTCTTCCGGCCCGGCGATGGTCACCCCGAGTTCACGGAATGCGGCGAGGGTGTGGAGCGAGTCCTCGCCTTCGAGGAATCCATCGACTTCGGTAACGCCCTCGGCGAGCGAGCCGAGCATGACGGCGCGGTGGGAAATCGACTTGTCTCCCGGCACTCGCAAGCGGCCGCCAAAGCTTCCACCGGGTTGGACATGGAAGCAACGCTCGCGTCCCGCCGGCTCGGCCGCCGGGGCCGACCTCGACCAATCGAACGACTCCCGGGCCCGGCGCGCGCGGCGCAGTTGCCGGCCCAGGCTGCCGCGGTCGTTGCCGGCGAGGGCGCGCCGCAACCGCGCCAGATCGTCATCAAAGGCGTCGAGGGCGGCGAGGGTGGCGTCGCGGTTGGCGATGAGTATTTCGCTCCACAATTCCGGTTTGCTCGCCGCGAGGCGGGTGAAATCGGCGAAACCGCTGGCCGCGTAGTCGTTGGCGGCGATTCCGCTTTCGCGCCGGGGCAGCAGCCCGGCCACGGCGAAAGCGAGCAGATGGGGCAGGTGGCTGGTGAGGGCGAGGATGCGGTCGTGGCGGGCGGCGCTCATGGCGTGGACATTGGCGCCGAGGCCGCGCCAGAGATTGTGCGCCGCGGCGATGGCCTCCGGGTCGGTCGCCGTTTCCGGTTCCGCGAGCGGCGTAAGCACGACATTGCGCCCGGTAAAAAGGTCGGGCCGGGACGCGGCGAAACCGCTTTGCTCGGAACCCGCCAGCGGATGCCCCGGCACGAAGCGCGGGCGCACCGCCGTCGCCAGCCGCCCCGGCGTTA
>JAPOTO010000222.1 GCA_026709135.1 Gammaproteobacteria bacterium
GAAGCGATGCACAATGCCGCTCATGCCAATTCCGCCGCGAAACCCAACCGGATGACCCCAAGACTCGGTGTGGTGATGGACCCCATCGAGTCCATCAACGCCAAAAAAGACACCACCCTGGCCCTGCTCCTCGCCGCCGGGGCCCGGGGCTGGCCCATTGAATACCTGCCGCCGGCCGGTCTCCACCTCGGCGCGGCGGGTTGCCGCGCCATTGCCACCGAACTGCGCGTGCGCGATGACCGAGGCGACTGGTTCAGCCTCGGCGAACCCAGGGATATCGCCCTCGGCGAACTCGATGTGATCCTGATGCGCAGGGATCCACCCTTCGATATGGACTACATCTACGCCACCTACCTGCTCGAACACGCCCAGGCCGCCGGCGCACTCGTGGTCAACGACCCACGGGGCTTGCGCGACTTTAACGAAAAGATGGCAGCCACCCTGTTTCCGCAGTGCTGCGCGCCCTTCCTCGTCGCGGCGGACGCGCATCGGCTGCGGGCGTTTCATGCCGAGCATGGGGATGTTGTCTACAAACCGCTCGATGGCATGGGCGGAACCAATATCTTCCGCGCCCGCGCCGACGACCCCAACCTCGCGGTCATCATCGAATCCCTGACCGCCGGCGGCAGCCGCCAGATCATGGCCCAGCGCTTCATCCCGGAAATCTCCGCCGGCGACAAGCGCATCCTGCTGCTCGACGGCGAGCCGGTTCCCTTCTCGCTCGCGCGGATTCCAGCCGCTGGCGAAACCCGCGGCAATCTCGCCGCCGGCGGCCGGGGGGTGTGCCAAGAGTTGAGCGAGCGCGACCGCTGGATCTGCCGGGAAATCGGCCCCAGCCTCGCTGGGCGCGGGATGTTGTTTGCCGGCATCGATGTCATCGGCGATCATCTCACCGAAATCAACGTTACCAGCCCCACCTGCCTGCGCGAGATCGAGCGCGAGACCGGGCTTGATATCGCCGGCGAACTGATGGACTGTATACTTGCCAAGCTGGGTCGGCGAGATGGATATGGCAAGCATAAAGCGTGAGCATAAGGCATGAGCAGCGTCAATTCCCTGGAAAACCACTTCCTCGTTGCTATGCCGCGGCTCACCGGGACCTATTTCGGCAGCACGGTGACGTATTTGTGGAAGCACGACCAGTCCGGCGCCATCGGTCTCGTGGTCAACAAGCCTTTGAAGACCAGCGTCGCCGATATTTTCGACGAGCTTGAGATCACCAGCGGCGCCGGCGACCGGGACTTCGGCGCGCGCCACGTGCTCGCCGGCGGCCCGGTCGAGCGCGACAAGGGATTCATCCTCCACGACGCCGGCAACAAGTGGGATTCGTCGATCCGCATCACCCCGGAACTCACCATCACCACCTCGAAGTCCATCCTGCAGGACATCGCCTCCGGCGAAGGGCCATGCAATTACCTGATCGCGCTTGGCTGCGCCGGCTGGGGCCCGGGCCAGTTGGAGAAGGAAATGCTCGAAAACTCTTGGCTGACCACCCCGGCGAGCAGCGAGCTGATCTTCTCCGAGGACTACGCCGGCAAGCCCCGGGCCGCGGCGGCGCAACTCGGCATCTCGCTGGAAAAAATATCGCCCAGCGCGGGCCATTCCTGATCGCCCATTGCGGCCGGCCGAAATGAGCCTGAGCCATTTTCCCGACGATCCGAGTTCGCATTTTTCGGTGCTCGCCTTCGACTTCGGCACCCAGCGCATCGGCGTCGCCTTCGGCCAAAGTTTGAGCGGAACCGCCAGCGCGGTCACCGTGCTCAAGGCCCGGGACGGCCAGCCGCGCTGGAATGAAATGGCCCAGCTTGTCGAGCAATGGCGGCCGGACGTGTTCCTCGTCGGCCTGCCCTACAACATCGACGGCTCGGTGAGCGAATTGCTCGGCCGCGCCGAGAAGTTCGCGCGGCGGCTGCAGGAGCGCTTCGACAAGCCCTGCTATGGCATGGACGAGCGGCTTTCCTCCCGGGAGGCGATCGAGCGGCTCGTGGAGGCCAACACTTCGATGCCCGCCAAGCGCGCCGCCATCGACCATATCGCAGCCCAGATCATCCTCGAAAACTGGTTCAACGAAATCCGCGTCAAGCGTGGGTAGCCGCCCCCGCTTCCACCTTTCCCGCCGCCCGCAGTTCCGCCAAACTTTGCTCGAGGGTGTTCATTCCCGCCGCGGCGCCCGATTGCATGCACGAGTAAATCTGCGCGATGCGGTCTTCGCGCACGAGATTGCGCACCGCGGTTGTCGCCACGAGCACTTCCCGGGCGGCGACGCGGCCGCCGCCCGGCTTGCGCAGCAGCACCTGGGCGATGACGGCTTGCAGCGATTCGGCGAGCTGGGTGCGCACTATGGCTTTCTCCGCGGCGGGAAAGACATCGATGATGCGGTTGACCGTTTTCACCGCCGATGCGGTGTGCAAGGTGGCGAGAACGAGATGGCCGGTCTCGGCCGCGGTCAGGGCGAGGCGGATGGTTTCCGGGTCCCGCAGTTCGCCGAGCAGGATGACATCCGGGTCCTCCCGCAGCGCGGCGCGCAGGGCGGCGGCGAATCCCCGGGTGTGCGCTCCGGCTTCGCGCTGGGTGACGAGGCATTCCCGGCTGCGGTGGATGAACTCGATTGGATCCTCGATGGTGAGGATATGTCCGCGGCGGCTGCCGTTGACATGATCGACCATCGCCGCGAGTGTTGTCGACTTGCCCGAGCCGGTGGGCCCGGTCACCACCACCAGGCCGCTTGGCAACTCGGCGATGCGGGCGATGGTCTCATCCATGCCGAGCTCGGCCAGCGAAAGCACTTGGGAAGGAATCGCCCGGAACACCGCGGCCGGGCCGCCGCGCCGCAGGAAGGCGTTGAGTCTGAAGCGCCCGACGCCGGGCTGCTCGATTGCCAGATCAACCTCCTCGCGGTTGCGGAACCGTTCTCGCCCGGCGGCATCGAGGCAGGATTCCACGCAGGCCCGCACTTGCCCCGCGTCCATTACGGGCAGCGGGGCTGGCCGCAGTTCGCCGTCAACCCGCAGCCAAGGGGGCAATCCGGCGGCGAGATGCAGGTCGGAGGCGCCCCGTTCGGCGCACAGTTCGAGCAGTTTCCCCAATTCCTCTTTTGCCAAGTCCAAAAGCGTTCTCCCACAGCAACGATGGTAGACTTTGCCGCCGAAAGCCAGCGAACCTCCGATCTTCGCCGCCAACAGACCGTGACCGGCATCACCGCCAATCTGCGCCGCATCCGCGACCGCATCCGCGAATGCGAAGCGCGCAGCGGCCGCGAGCCGGGTTCGGTGACGCTGCTGGCGGTGAGCAAGGGCCAGCCGGTGGAAAAGCTGGCCGCGGCCCGGCGCGAAGGCGTTGCCGAATTCGGCGAAAGCTATCTGCGCGAAGCGCTGGAAAAAATGCGCCGCGAGCCGGATTGCCAATGGCATTTCATCGGTCCCATCCAATCCAACAAGACCCGCGGCATCGCCGAAAACTTTCATTGGGCGCACAGCGTCGAGCGCGGGAAAATCGCCCGGCGGCTCAATGACCAGCGGCCCGCGGGGTTGCCGCCGTTGAATGTCTGCGCACAGGTGAATCTTTCCGGGGAAGCGGGCAAGTCCGGCGTGGCGCTCGCGGATGTCGAAGCGCTGTGCCGGGAAATCGCCGCGCTGCCCCGGCTGCGGCTGCGGGGCCTGATGGCGATTCCCGCGAAACTCGAACAGGCGGGGGCGCAGCGCGGGGTGTTTCGCCCACTCGCCGGGGAATTCCACCGCTTGCGGCGGATTTTCCCGCAACTCGACACACTCTCGATGGGAATGAGCCACGACTTCGAGTCCGCCATAGCCGAAGGCGCAACGATGGTTCGGCTCGGCACCTTGGTGTTTGGTCCGCGAATGTAACGACAATGCCGCCGGGACCCCCTCGGCGTCGAATCATGAAGATCGGGGTTTGCAAGCCGCCGCGCTTGGCTTTATGCTTATTCACGAAGTTCAAGGATTGACGCCTGCCGGGAACTCGCCTCCGGCATGCCGCTTCAGACTGTTTTCATGAAAAAGCATCCCCGGCTCGCAAGGAAGCTCAAGCTTCTGTACAACCTCAAGGCCAACCCGAAAATCAACAACAATCAGCATTTGGCCAATCTGCTCGGCGTCAGCCGCCAATCGGTCAGCAAATGGGGAACCGGCAGCGACAGCCGCTCGGGCGACGCCATTCCCGACGCGCATTTCTTTCGCATTGGCCAGCTTTTTGGCATCGATTCCTACCTGTTCACGCTGGAATACCAAGAATTCGAGCGGGAAGTCAGGTTGATCCTAAAACACCGCAACCGCAGGTTGATGCGATACCCGCGGCGGGTGTTCCACAACAAACCGCCGACACCCGGCAAACCACTGCGGGGGAGGGAAGCCGAGCTCCTTGCCCTCAACGAAGCCTGGGGTTTGGAGGTGGCCAACGTCGTTCAGGTCACCGGCGGGGGCGGCGCGGGCAAAAGCGCGCTGGTCAATGAGTGGCTCATGCGCATGGGCGCGGAAAACTACCGTGGCGCGGACACCGTGTTCACTTGGTCGTTCGATTCCGGGTGCGACGCGCCTGCCGTCAACACCACCATGGAGGCGTTTTTCGACCGCGCGTTCTCACTGTTTGACGACACCGGGGACGGAAATGGCGACCCGGAAACCACCATCGGACATCTGATCCGGTTGATCCGGGCAGGCCGCACCCTGCTCGTTCTCGATGGGGTTCAGACTTTGCGGGACACCCGCAACCCTGGCTCCGGGCGGGTCAGCGACCCGGCCCTGGCGCTGCTCGTGCACGAGTTGGCCGAGGAAAACCCCGGACTTTGCGTGCTGACGAGCCGGCTTGCGAGCGCCGAGCTGCGGACTGTCGGCGCGCCGCGGGCGATCGCGATTGAACTCGGCGGAAACGAAAAAGGGCGGCGCTAGGAGCCTGCGCCGCCCTTTTCGGGTTGGAGACGGTGGTTGCTAGTCGTCGGAGGCGGCGAGCGAACGCTGTTCGTTGGCCCTGCGCTCGGCCAGGATTCGCTGGTAGCCCTCTTCGTCGAGATGGGTGACGGCGATCCAAGCATGGGACATTTCGTCACCGGTGCGGCTGCCGCCGTAAACCCACTGATCCGGGTCGGGATTGTTGGGGTTGCCGGCGGTGTTGTCATACCACTGCTTGATCACCAGCACCGCGCCGGTGGGCAGCAGCGGCGCCATGTCGGGCGCGTAGATGTGGCTGTGGTGCCAAGTCGCGCTCCAATTGGAGATCTGGCTGATCTGCTCGGTGCGGCCGGTTTCGGGATAGAAAATCTCCAGCGAGGCGGCATTCATGCGCAGATGGCCGTGGGGCTGGAAGCTGTCGATCCGCACCGGGTGGGGGAAGGAATGGAAGCCCTGGGTCATCGTGTAGCCATGTGGCGGCACGATCAGGTGGCCACCCTCGTAGCCGGATCGCATCGGGTAGAGGCGCAGATCCTGCTTGTAGGGCTGCTCGGTTTCGACGAAATCCTCGTCGTGGAACCAGAGGCCGATTTCAACGACGTTGTTCTCGATCATCTGGCCTTCGGCGGTGGCGCCGACGCCGCCTGGGAACATGTGGATGTCCCAGGAAACCCGGGAACCGCCGGGAAGGGTGCGGCAAACACCCTCGGGCATGATTTCGCCCCATTTGCCCATCGCGTATTCGGTGAGCTGGCCGAAGCGCTCGAATTCGCCATCGGTGTTCTGGGCTTCGATATAGGAGTTGGCGTGGTGCACCACCGCCTTGGCGTCGCCCCGGGGCTTGACCTGCACCGCCTTGATGCAGCGGTCGGCGGCCAGTTTGCTCGGCACGTAGTGTTTGCTCCACAGGTCGTTGCCGTTGGCGGGAATGTCCATCGGAATCGACGGAATGATCAGGTCGGGGGTGCCGAATTGCGGCTCGAAGCTCCAGGCGTCGGGATCGGGCAGATCGGGCATCGGCGGCAACACATCGGGATCGCCAAGAGGCGCGCCCTGCTCAACCCAGGCGACGACGGTGTCGATGTCTTCCTGGGCCAGCCGCCAGTCACCCTCGAGATCCTGGATGCCGATGCCGTGGTCATATGCGTAGGGCGGCATTTCCCGGGAAGCGACCTTGAAGGAAATCAGCGGCGCCCAGGGGCGGACCTGATCGTAGTTCTCGAATTGCATCGGGCCGATGCCGCCCTCGCGGTGGCAGACCACGCAATTCTCGTTGATGATACTCGCGACGTCGCCGTTGTAGGTGATCTCATGTTGATCTTGGGCTTGGACGCCGAACGCGGCCAATGCGGCTGGGGCCCCGATCAGGATCAATGTTTGCGCCAGTTTCATGTCGTTACTCCTCGAATGAGTGTTTATTGCTGACGGTTTACCCGCCGCATACTAAGTTCTTCCCCCTTGGAAGTCTATGATTTGCCGGCGCCTGTTTATAACAATTTGCAACAGGCTCTTATCCACAAGCCCTTATTCGGAAACCGTTACCCGGGTGTAGACATTGCTCCAGCAGCACTGGTCGGCGTAGGAGCTGTCGGGGGCCGTGTGCACATCCACCACGGCGCGGATGATGTATTCGCCGGGTTCGGAGAATGTCGCCCGCACCATGACAGAGCCTTCGCCACCCTGGATGACGGCCTCGTTGCTGTCCGGGGCGGTGAAGAACGCGAAGCGGGGGTCGTCCTCGTCAAAGGGGTTCTCGCGCACGGGGGCCTCCGGGTCGCGCTCGAAAGTGACCTCGCCGGGCCCCTGGTGCTTGTTGAATTCGACATTCATATCGAGGGGCTCGCCGAAGCGGGGGTCTTCCGGGTCGCGCTCGGCCGGATCCCGGGCGTTGACCACGAGTTCCACCGGTTCGCCGGCGGCGACTGTCTCGCCATGATCGGAGATATTGGCCGTCAGCCCGGCGGAAAGTCCGGTGTCGCCAAAAGCGGCGAGGGGCTGGAACGAGCCCTGGGGCCGGGGGCGGATGAAGTCGAGTTCATAGGCGGCGGAGCCGCGCCGCCCCGGAACCTGGAGCACTTCGCCTTCGCCGCTTCGCAGCCGCCACCAGACATCGGTGTCGGCCTGGTCCGCGGGAAGGGTCACGGTGAACACGCCGGTGCCGCGGCCCGAGGGGAAATGGGTCGGCTGCATGCCGTCGAACTCGGCGGGTTCGATGTAGTTGTTTTCACCAAGGGGAATATCGACATCCTGATCGGTGTTGCGGTTGATGAAACCAAAGGAGATCGTGTAGCTGCCGTCCGCGTTGGCGACCCAGCCTTCCATCAAGGGGATGATCGCCAGGCCCTCGGGCGGCGACAGTGAAAGGAATCTGGGCTGGTCGTCCTGGCCCTGCGACGGCAGGGCGATGGCCGCCAGCAGCAGGGCGCCAAAGGCCGGCAAAAGTCTGTTGAAGCATTGCATTTGCTGGTTCCTCTTTCGTGCGGGTCGGAATGCGAATGCGAAGCATAATGGCAGCACCGCGCATCGTCCAGTGACGGCAAGGGCGGGAATTGCAAGCAAGTGTAACCGGCCCATGGACTATACTTGCCGCAATCCAACACGCGGCGCCCCCATGGCCGATTGTGATCCTGTCATCGAACTGCGCAATGTGGACAAGTTCTACGGCGACTTCCAAGCGCTGGCGAACGTCAGCATGCGCCTGGCCCCGAGCGAGCGAGTGGTGATTTGCGGGCCCTCGGGTTCGGGCAAATCGACGCTGGTCCGCTGCGTGAACCGGCTTGAGGAACACTCGGCGGGCCGGATTTTCGTCGGCGGCGAGGAACTCGGCGCCGGCAAGACCAATATTCGTTGGGTCCGCATGAAGGTGGGCATGGTTTTCCAGCAGTTCAACCTCTTTCCGCATCTCTCGGTGCTGGAGAATCTGACCATCGGCCCCATCCGGGTGCGCAAACTGGCCAAATCCCGGGCCATCGAACTCGCCCGCGAATACCTCGCCCGCGTGGACATTCTCGATCAGGCGGAAAAGTATCCGGCGCAGCTTTCGGGCGGGCAGCAGCAACGGGTGGCGATCGCCCGCGCGCTGTGCATGGAGCCGAGCGTGATGTTGTTCGACGAGCCGACTTCGGCGCTGGACCCGGAGATGATCAACGAAGTGCTCGCGGTGATGGCCGACCTGGCGCAAAGCGGCATGGCGATGATCTGCGTGACCCACGAAATGGGCTTCGCGCGCCGGGTCGCCGACCGGATGATCTTCATGGACGGGGGCGAGATCATCGAATCGGCCCCCGCGGAGCGGTTTTTCTCCCATCCGCAAAGCGAGCGCTGCCGCCGGTTTCTCGATCAGGTACTGGAGCGCTAGCGTGCCTTCGTCCGCGCGGCCAGGGTGCCGGATTCCACTTCCCACCGCATCGGGCGCGGCCTCGGTTGGGCTGTATCTGCTGCTGGTGTGCCTGGTGCTCGCCCTGGCGCTGAACGGCGCCGAGGCCATGGGCTACAACTGGCAATGGTACCGGGTGCCGGAGTACCTGTTCGCGTTCACCGATGACGGCTTCCAATGGGGGGAGATCGCCCTCGGCCTGGGGGCGACGCTGAAACTGTCGCTGCAATCCTTCGTGCTCGCGCTGGGCCTTGGCGCCGTCGTCGCCCTGCTGCGGATGTCGAACCTCGTGGTTGGCAACGCCATCGCGCTGGCTTTTCTCGAAATCGTCAGAAACCTGCCGCTGCTGATCCTGCTCTACCTTTTCTACTATGTGCTCGGGCCGATCTTCGCCCTCGACCGCTATGCCGCCGCGGTGCTCTGCCTTGGTGTCTACCATGCCGCCCTCGTCTCGGAGATTTTGCGGGCGGGCGTCGGTTCGGTCGATGGCGGACAACTGGAAGCGGCGCGGTCGGTTGGCATGTCGAGCGCGCAGGCCTACCGGCACATCGTCCTGCCCCAGGCGATGAAATTCCTGCTGCCGCCGATGACTGGGGAGGCGGCGCATCTGATCAAAAGCTCGGCGATTGTCAGCGTCATCGCGGTGGTCGAGATGACCACGGTGGGCAGGAACATTATCGCCGACACCTACATGAGCTTCGAAATCTGGTTCACCATCGCCGCGGTGTATCTGCTGGTGATTCTTGTATTGTCGCTGGCGGCGGCGCGGATGGAACAGCGATACGCCACCGCCGGGAGGAGGAAATGATGCGCGGAAGCACTTTGGCGGTTTTGCTGGTCTGCGCGGGGCTGGCGCTTGGGTTGGCCCAGGCCCAGGAGGTTCAGCGGTCGGTCGCGGCCGAAAGCGTGATCGAATCGATCAAGCGGCAGGGCGTGATCCGCATCGGCCTGGCGACCTTCACGCCCTGGTCGATGCGGGCGGTGAATGGCGACTTGATCGGCTTCGAGCCCGATGTCGGCCGCAAGCTCGCGGAAGACATGGGCGTCGAGGCCGAATTCGTGCCCACCGCCTGGGATGGAATCATCCCGGCTTTGCTCGCCGGCAAGTTCGACGTGATCATCAGCGGCATGTCGATCACGCCGCAGCGCAACCTGACCGTGAATTTCACCCAAGCCTACGCCTATTCCGGCATGACCATCGTTGCCAACCGGCGATTGACCGAGGGTTTCGGCCTCGAGGATTTCGACCGCCCGGAAGTGACTTTCAGCGCGAGGCGGGGCGCCGTGCCCGCGGCGGTGATCGCCGGCGAGTTTCCGAATGCCGAGCTGCTGCTGTTCGATGACGAGGGCGCGGTGGTGCAGGAAGTCCTCAACGGCAACGCCCACGCGACCATGGCCTCGGAGCCGCTGCCATCCCGCGAGGCGAGGCGCTATCCCGACATTCTGCACATTCCCTTCGATGTGCTGTTCAACCAGTTGGGCGAGGGCTTCGCCCTGCGCAAGGGCGACCCGGACGCGCTGAATTTCTTCAACAACTGGATCGCCCACCACTGGCGCAGCGGATGGTTGCAGGAGCGCCACGACTACTGGTTCAAGACCCAAGACTGGGCGGGCCAGGTGCCATAGGTAGGTCGCAGAATGATGGG
>JAPOTO010000039.1 GCA_026709135.1 Gammaproteobacteria bacterium
CTCAACGACGCGCGAAACACCATTCCGCCCGACTGCCCCTCAGTGCAAGTCCCTACGGTCATTCTGCGCAAGCGAAGCGCAGTCGCAGAATCTCCCCGGTGATACTGTGCGCATCCGCCGCGCCGTTAAGGTGTGTTTCGGAAGATCGTTTCATCGGGCCGCTATAATGCCGCTGTGATTGGGAGGTTGCGTGTTGAGAGTGGTTGGATTGGCCTGGGGCCTTGGCGGGGTGCTGGCTTTGCTGGGGTTTGCGGTGTGGCGGCTGGCGCCGCTGGCGCTTGAATTGCGGGGATTGCCGCTGAGCCCGTTGCATTGGGGGGCGCTGGCCTTTAGCGTGGGGTACATGGCTTACGCCGAGGGCTACAAGGGTTTCCATCTCGGCTTCGCGCCGCGGGTGGTGGTGCGGGCGGCGTATCTGTGGCGCAATCCGGGGCCGGGGCTGGTGCTGCTCGCGCCGCTGTTTTGCATGGGATTCGTCCATGCCACGCGGCGGCGCAGGGTGGCGACCATCGGGCTGACGCTGATGATTGTGTGCTTCATCGCCATCGCCCGGCAGTTGCCCCAGCCCTGGCGGGGCATTCTCGATGCCGGCGTGGTGGTGGGCTTGAGCATCGGCGTGGCTTCGATTCTTTACTTCATGGCGGTCGCTTGGGACTCGCCGCGGCGCATCGATATTCCGGCGGACACGCCGGAAACCGCGGGGCCCTGACATGGAGCCGGCCCGCAAAACCGAAACCTGCGCCATCGTGGTGACCCACCACCCGGACATCACGCCCTTGCTGACGATGCTCGGCCAGTTGAACCGGGAGACGAACTTTCTCGTCGTGGACAATGACTCGCCGTCGATCGGGCAATTGGAAGAGTCGATCACGGCCTATGAAAACTGCCTCGGCATCCTGCGGCGGGAGCAAAACGAGGGCCTGGCCCGGGCGCTCAACATCGGCATCGGCCGGGCGCTCAAGGAAGGTTTCGACTACATTTTCCTGTTCGACCAGGACAGCAACCCCTGCGATGCCTATGTCGAACGCATGGTCGAGGCGTATCGGCAGGTGCGGGGCCACAGCAGCCGCGGCATCGCCGCCCTCGGGCCGCGCATCATCAATCCCCAGACGAGCCGCAAGACGCCGTTCAAGCTGTTCAACCGGCTCTGGTCGCGTACCGACCAGCGCTACGCCGGCAGCGGCGCCCATTTCGTCGCCGACTTCCTGATTACCTCCGGCACCATGCTGGTGGCGCGGCACCTGACCGAAATCGGCCTGATGCGGGAGGACTATTTCATCGACAACGTCGATCTCGAGTGGTGTTTCCGCGCCCGCTCCATGGGCTTCGACCTGGTGGGGACCAATCTCGCGATCCTCTACCACCTGATCGGCGAGCGCAGCCTCAATCCGCTGGTGCGGGCGGGGGTGATGGCCCAGCACAAGCCGGCGCGGACCTATTATTCGAGCCGCAACCGCATCCATCTCTACACCCGCGCGTACTCGCCGATCGGCTGGAAGGCGCGGGACATCGTCCGCTTCGCCCTCAAAGCGCTCTGGCTGCTGCTCAGTTCTCCGCAGCGGGGGCAATACTGGAAGCACATCAGCGCCGGCGTCCGCGACGCCCGGCAATTGCGCTAGGCCAGCGCGCCATGACAGCCCCGCTCGCGGTTCTGCTTTCGACCTACAACGGCGAGCGCTTTCTCGCCGAGCAGCTCGACTCGTTGCTGCGCCAGACCTGGCGGGATTTCATCATCATCGCCCGGGACGACGGCTCAAGCGACGGCAGCCGCGCTCTGCTCGCGGAATACGCGGCAAAACACCCCGAACGCTTCCGCCTGCTGCCTGGCGGCGGCGGCAATCTCGGCGCCTGTGCGAGTTTCGCGCATCTGCTCGGCCATGCGCTCGAACGTGGGCTGGAACCCGGCCCGGCGCCGGATTCCGGTTTGCGCGCGGACACCGGAGCAGGCCCAGATGCCGGCGTGGCATCCGGCGCCAGCGCCCGCTCCAGCCCCGCGCCGGGCTATTTCCTGTTCTGCGACCAGGATGACATCTGGCACGACGACAAGATCGAGCGGCAAATGGCGCTGATGCGGCAAACCGAGGCGGGTGATGCTTCGCTGCCGGTGCTGGTGCATAGCGACCTGGAGGTTGTCGATGCCGAAAACCGGCCCATCGCGCCGTCTTTCACCGCCTATCAGGGCCTCAATATCGAGCGCAACGGCTTCACCGGGCTGGCGATCAGCAATCTGGTCACCGGCTGCACGGCGCTCATCAACAGGGCGCTGGCGCGGCGGGCCTTGCCGATACCGCCCGAAGCGATCATGCACGACTGGTGGCTCGCCCTCGCCGCCAGCGCCTTCGGCAAGCTGGCCTACTCGGCCGCGCCGACAGTGCGCTACCGCCAGCACGACGCCAACACCATCGGCGCGAAACTGCACACGCCACTAAAGCTGACGCGGCTGGCGCATTGGCGCCCGCTGCTGTTCAGTGGACCCAATCCCTACCTGCTCGAAGTCGGCCGCCAAGCCCGGGCCTTTCTTGCGCGGCACGGCGACCAACTGCACCGCAAACAACGCGGCCAACTCCGCCTATGCTCGCTGCTCCGCCTGCGCCAGGGAATCATGCAGCGGATCATTTTCCGCCTCGCCCAGAATCGATGATTCGCCCGCCCCCTGGTTGCCATTTGATCGGAAACCACCCACTTCAATCCGAAAATTGTTCCCCCGAAATGCGGCACTTTTCCAGATAGCAACTATGTTCAAGGCCTGCGCGTCAAGCCACAACCCTCTCGTTCAGGGGAGCGGTGCCCCATTCCCAGACACAGGAGCAACCGGATGGATTACTTACCTGATCTGCGCTGTTCGTTGGCTGCGCCGACCGGGCCTCGCCTTGCCATTCCGCGCAAGCGAAGCGCGGTTGCGGAATCTTCTTGGACGAGCTCGATTTTCCTTGGCGCGAAAAAGCAGAACACCCAGCCGGGATTGCGGAAACGGGGGCTTTGTTGGACGCCGGTTGAAAGGGATTGGGGCTATGTTGCGCGGGGGTCTGCAGGATGGGGGCGGGGGGGTGTATACTGCCTGCCCGTTTTCCAGGGCTGGCGGGGTGCCGGCCCGATGCTTGGGCTGGCTCATCCGGCATGGCGCAATTTGTTGAATTCATAGGGAATCATCTGATCCTTGCGGGGATGTGGGTGATTACCCTGGTTGCCATAATCGTTTATCATGCCCGCGCCGCGTCCGGCTCGGTCGGGCCGCAGCGGGCGGTCATGATGATCAACCGCGAAGGCGCTGTCGTCGTTGATGTCAGGGACAAGAAGGAGTTCGATCAGGGCCATATCGCCGGGGCGATCAACATTCCTTTGGTGAAGCTGAAGCAGCGCATGGCCGAGTTGAACAAGCACAAGGACAAGCCCAAGCTGGTCGTGTGCAAAATGGGGCAGCAGTCGGGGGCCGCGGCGAAGAGCATCGAGGAAGCGGGTTGCGGCAATGCTGTCAAGTTGAGCGGGGGTATTTCGGAGTGGACCGCGCGGTCCTTCCCCCTAGTCCAAAAGTAAAGTGATTCAAAAATAACGGCTGCCCGGCCTCGGGCCCGGTGGCCGTTCAATGTGGAGCTACCATGGCCGAGAACGAAACCAGTGAACAAAGCGAACACAATGGCGGCGGCGCGCCAGCCGCATCAGCCGCGCCGGAGCAGGCTGCGCAGCAGCAAGCCCAGGCGGACCCCAACGCTCCCCAGTTCGCCTTGCAGCGCATCTATCTGAAAGATTTTTCCTTCGAATCGCCGCGCAGCCCCGGCGTGTTCGCCGGGCAGTGGAATCCGAAGATCAATTTCGAGGTCAAGAGCCGCTCGGAAAAGTTCCAGGAAAACGCCTACGAGGTTGTGCTGACGCTGACCGTGGACGCCAAGGTGGAGGAAAACACCGCGTTCCTCGTGGAAGTGCAGCAGGCCGGCGTGTTCGCCTGCGCCAATATGGAGCCGCAGCAGCTTGAACAGGTGTTGTCGGCGCTGTGTCCCAACATCCTTTTCCCCTATGCGCGGGCCGCGATCGATTCGATTGTCACCAAGGGCAGTTTCCCTCCACTCATGCTCGCGCCGATCAACTTTGACGCCGTCTACGCCGAGCAAAAGCGCCGCCAAGCCGAGCAGCAACAGCAAGCCCAGCAACCCGATGCCAATGCGTGAGCCCCGGTCGGCGCAGCGCCTACTCCCGCGAACTCAATTCGTGGATTTTGCGGGTTAGGGTGTTGCGGCCCCAGCCGAGGAGTTGGGCGGCGTCCTGTTTGCGGCCGGCGGAGTGCTTCAGGGCGATGTCGATCATGGCACGCTCGAACTCCGGGGTGGCGTCGTCGAGAATGCCGATGTTGCCCTGCTTGAGTTGCTCGTCGGCCCATGACTTGAGCGCCGCGGTCCAGTTGTGGATGGCGCCGGGCTCGTCGCGCTGCTCGGCGAACTCCGGCGGCAGGTCGGTGATGTAGACTTCCCTTCCCGAAGCCATCACCGTGATCCAGCGGCAGAAATTCTCCAGTTGCCGCACATTGCCCGGCCAGCTCAGCCCTTGCAGGTAGCGCTCGGTTTCCGGCCGCAGCAGCTTGGCGGGGGCGTTGAGTTCGGCCGCCGCCCGGGCGAGGAAGTGCCGCGCCAGCCGGGGGATGTCCTCGCGCCGCTCGCACAGTTTCGGCACGTGGATGCGAATCACGTTGAGGCGGTGGAACAAGTCTTCCCGGAACCGGTTTTCCCCAGCGAGTTCTTCGAGGTTCTGGTGGGTGGCGGCGATGATGCGCACATCGACCCGCAGCGGGATGTGGCCACCAACGCGGTAGAACTCGCCTTCCGACAGCACCCGCAGCAGCCGCGTCTGGGTGGCCTGGGGCATGTCGCCGATCTCGTCGAGGAAAAGCGTGCCGCCGTTGGCCTGCTCGAAGCGTCCGGTGCGGCGCTGGGCGGCGCCGGTGAAGGCGCCTTTTTCGTGGCCGAACAGCTCGGATTCGATCAGCTCGGCGGGAATCGCAGCCACATTCAGCGGCACAAAGGGTTGGTCCGCCCGCGGGCTGTGCTGATGCAGGGCCTGGGCGACGAGTTCCTTGCCGGTGCCCGACTCGCCGTTGATCAGCACCGAGATGTTCGAATGGGAAAGCCGGCCGATGGCGCGGAACACTTCCTGCATGGCCGGCGCCTCGCCGATGATTTCCCGCACGGGTTCCGCCTGTCCATCGCCGTTGGCCTTGATCTCGCCGCGCCCGCCGGCGTGTTCGAGGGCCCGGCGGACCACGGCGATGGCGTCCTCGATATCGAATGGCTTGGGCAGATAATCGAAGGCACCGCGGCTGTAGGACATCACCGCGCTGTCGAGATCCGAATGCGCGGTCATGATGATGACGGGCAATCCGGGATGCGAGGACTTGACCGCGGACAACAGCTCGAGGCCGCTGATTCCCGGCATGCGGATATCGCTGATGACGACTCCGGGCGTATCGTGGCGCAGGCGCTCGAGCAGTTCCTCGCCGCTGGCGAAAGCCAGCGTGGCCAGACCTTCCTTGCTGAGCGACTTTTCCAGCACCCAGCGGATCGAGCGGTCATCGTCGAGAATCCAAACGGATTGGGCTCGATTTGCGGTCGGCTTTGCGGCTGGGTCCAAGGATAGGTTCATGGCTGGCTCTCCCGCCCGCGCCCGCCGTTGGGGGTCGTGGTGTTGGTGGCGGTGGGCCGACGATACGGCAACAGCAGGCGGAAACACGTCTGGCCCGAGCCGCTCTCGCATTCGAGCAGGCCGCGGTGCTGGCTGACGATGGCGTGGGCGATGGGCAGGCCGAGGCCGGTGCCATGCGGGCTGCCCGTCACCATGGGGAAGAAGATCGCCTCCCGCAGCCGCTCCGGGATCCCGGGGCCATTGTCGATCACTTCCACCGACACCGCGGGCAGGCGCAGATGCGGGCCGAAGGTTACCTTGTGGACGCTGCGGGTGCGCAGGGTAATCGCGCCGAGCTCGTGTTTCACGGCGGGGCTGGCAAGCGATTGCACGGCGTTGCGGACGATGTTCAGTATGGCTTGGATGAGTTGGTCCGGGTCCGCGAGCAGCGGCGGAATGCTGGGGTCGTAGTCGCGGATCAGCCGGATGCCGCGGCCGTCGATCTCGGCTTCGACGAGATTGCGCACCCGCTCCACCACCTCGTGGATATTGATGTCGCGCAAGGCGGGCTTTTTGCGGTGGCCGCTGAGCCGGTCGACGAGATTGCGCAGGCGGTCGGCCTCGGCGATGATGATATTGGTGTAATCGGACAAATCCCCATCCGGCAACTCACGGGCGAGCAACTGGGCCGCGCCGCGCAAACCGCCGAGCGGGTTCTTGATCTCGTGGGCGAGGCCGCGGACGAGTTCCCGGGTCGTCGCCTGGGTCGAACTGAAAGTCTGGTCGCGGCTGAAGCGCTGGGCGTATTCCAGGGAAGTCATCTCAAGCAGGGCGAACGGTTCTCCTTCGAGATCCAGCGGAGTGATGGTGTAGTCGAGCTCCACCGATTTTCCATGGAGCAGGCGCCAGTCGGCGAAGCGCTTGGTGAAGCCGGCGAATTCCCCGAGTGCCTGCCACATGGCGTCGATATCTTCCGCTCCATTGAGGACGACTTCACCGAGAAAAAGCCCCGCGGCCTTGCGGGAGCTGATTGACAGCAGGTCTTCCGCGGCGGGGTTGATCCATTGGATGCGCAGGTCGGCATCGAGCAGCAGGACCGCCGTGGTCAAGCTGTCAAGCAGCCGCCTGTTGTCGATTCGCCTCTCCACAGGTTTTGGTCCCGCGCAAGGCGATCAGCCCTGCGGGACCCGGACGCAGTTCGCGGCCGGGCCCGCGCAGCAGGCTCCTAGGCGGCAAGCGCCTCCTTGGTGGATCGGATGATCGCCGCGGCCACTTTGTATGGGTCGGCGTTGGAGGCCGTGCGGCGGTCCTCAAGCCGGCCTTTCCAGCCCGCCTGGACGGTGGCGACGGGAATGCGGATCGACGCGCCCCGGTCGGAAATGCCGAAGGAGAACACATCGATCGCCTGGGTTTCGTGCAGGCCGGTCAGGCGCTGATCGTTGCCGGCGCCGTACACCGAAATGTGGCGGTCGATGTTGCGGCCGAAGTTGTCGCAGATTTTGGTGAAGATCTCTTCATCGCCGACTTCGCGCATGACGCCGTTGGAAAAATTGGCATGCATGCCCGAGCCGTTCCAGTCGAGCTCCTTGCCGAGCGGCTTGGGTTCCCAATTCACAGACACCCCGTGGCGCTCGGCGGTGCGCTCGAGCAGGTAGCGGCAGATCCAGGTTTCGTCGCCGGCCTGCCTGGCACCCTTGGCGAACACTTGGAACTCCCATTGCCCGGCGGCGACTTCGGCGTTGATGCCTTCCACATTGATGCCGGCTTCGAGGGAGAGATCGAGATGTTCGTCGACGACCTCCCGGCCGTGGCAGTTGTGGGCGCCCACCGAGCAGTAATACCGGCCCTGGGGGCCGGGATAGCCGCCGGCGGGAAAGCCGAGCGGGGCGTTGGTCGCGGGATCCCACAGGAAATACTCCTGCTCGAAGCCGAACCAGAAGTCGTCGTCATCGTCGTCAATGGTGGAGCGGCCGTTGGAGCGGTGGGGGGTCTCATCGGCGTTGAGCACTTCGCACATGACGAGATAGCCATTGGCCCGGTCTGGATCGGGATAGATGGCGACGGGCTGCAACAGGCAGTCCGAGTCGTCGCCGCTCGCCTGCTGGGTCGAGCTGCCGTCGAACGACCATTGGGGGCAGCCTTCGAGCGTTCCGTCGAAGTCTTCCCTGATCATCGTCTTGCTGCGCAGGTTCTGGGTCGGCATGTAGCCGTCGAGCCAGATGTATTCCAGTTTCGATTTCATGTTCCAACAATCTCCTCAATTATGGATGGTGGCGCCGCCAGGCCGCCGGCGGCTTCGGTTATCATGGGTGCGCCGCGTCCCGGGTTGTGTCAGTCTGCGAGCAAAATGTGTGCCACGCGATTCCTATGCGGCATTTCGCCTTATTCGGGTGCAAGGCACCAAGAAAAGGCAGATGTCATGCACTTATTTTGTGCGCGGCGCAAAATAGTAGCATTATATCGGTGCATACTGTGAATCACATGCCGGTTTGCCCATTTTCAGGGCAGGGCAAAATCCGCCCCACATAGCCATCATGCTGTTTCTGGTCAAACTGTTTCCCGAGATGACCATCAAGAGCCGCCCGGTGCGCCGCCGGCTCACCCGGCTGCTGCGCCGCAATATCAAGCTGGCGCTGCACCGCTTTCGCGGGCAGTTGCGCGTGCGCGGCGAGTGGGACCTGATCGAGGTGGAAACCGACTCCCCGGCAATCGCCCCGGAAGTGCTGGAGAAACTGCGCCGGATTCCGGGCATCGCCAGGATTCTGGAGGTCCACAAACACCAGCTGCCGGATTTCGACGGCATGCTGGCCATCGCCAAGGCGCAGTATGGCGATGCGCTCACTGGCAAGACTTTCGCCGTGCGCTGCAAGCGCAGCGGCCGGCACAGCTTCCGCTCGGTGGATGTGGAGGTTTTTGTCGGCGCGGGGCTGAGGCGGGAAACCGCGGCCGCCGGGGTCGATCTCGGCAATCCCGAGGTGCTCGTTTCGCTGGAAATCCGCCACGGGGACTTGTATCTCGTTCTCGCCGGCCATCCCGGGCTCGGCGGATTGCCGCTCGGCGGGCAGGGCACGGCGTTGTCGCTGGTTTCCGGCGGTTTCGATTCGGCGGTATCGAGTTATCTCGCCATGCGCCGTGGCGTGCTGACGCATTTCTGCTTCTTCAGCCTCGGCGGCGACCGGCACAGCCTCGCGGTGCGGGAGCTCGCGCTGTATCTGTGGCTAAGGCACCACAGCTCGCACCGGGTGAAGTTCGTCACCGTGCCCTTCGAGGATGTGGTTCGCGAAATCCTGGAAAAAGTCGACAACCCGCTGATGGGTGTCGTGCTCAAGCGGATGATGATGCGGGCCGCGGACCGCATCGCCGCCGAAGTCGGCGCCCAAGCCCTGGTCACCGGCGAAAGCGTGGCCCAGGTTTCGAGCCAGACCTTGGCCAACCTCGCCGTCATCGACAGCGCGGCGCAAACCCTCGTCATCCGCCCGCTCGCCACCATGGACAAGCAGCGGATTATCGATCTCGCCCGGGAAATCGGCACCGAGGAATTTTCCCGCCACGTCCCCGAGTACTGCGCGGTGATTTCCGACAAGCCAACAACGAGGGCGCGGCCAAATCGCATCGCCCGGGAGGAGGCCCGCTTCGATTTCGCCCTGCTCGACCAAGCCCTCGCCAACGCCTCGATTCAAAACATCGCCGATGTTGCCGCCCCCGAGGTTTTCATCAATGCCGGGGATGGCACCGGAGAGTTGGCGGTGCTGGCAAAGCCGGCGCCCGGCGACATCGTGATCGATATCCGCCACGAATCGGAACAGCGCAGCGGCGCCCAGCCCCCCGTCGCCGCCAACACCCAACTGCTGCGCATCCCATTCTACCGCCTGAGCGGGGAATTCGACCGGCTCGAAGCCACCTCGCGCTACCTGCTCTACTGCGAGCGCGGCATGATCAGCCGCCTCCACGCCGCCCACCTCCTCGACGCCGGCCACCGCAACATCGCCGTGCTCGACCCCGAGTGAGTCGCCGTCTGGCTGGGTGGGGTTCAGCGGGCGTGCGAGACAGGATGTCGAGCCCGAAGCTTACAGGGATGTATTCACAGCGTCCGCTGAAC
>JAPOTO010000069.1 GCA_026709135.1 Gammaproteobacteria bacterium
GATGGCCTGGCGCAGTTGCGCCATTAGGTTTTGGTAGTAGTGGAGGTTGTGGATGGTGTTCAACTGGGCGCCGAGGATTTCGTTGCATTTGTCGAGATGGTGGAGGTAGGCGCGGCTGTAGTTGCGGCAGGTGTGGCAGTCGCAGGCGGGGTCGAGTGGGCCGGTGTCGGTTTTGTGGCGGGCGTTGCGGATGCGGACCAGGCCCTGGCTGGTGAACAGATGGCCGTTGCGCGCGTTGCGGGTGGGCATGACGCAGTCGAACAGGTCGATTCCTTCGGCCACGGCCTCGACGATGTCTTGCGGAGTGCCGACTCCCATCAGGTAGCGCGGGCGGTCCGCCGGCATCCGCGCGGCGCAATGGCGCACCACGCAAGACATCTCCTCCTTGGGCTCGCCCACCGAAAGCCCGCCGATGGCATAGCCGGGAAAACCGAGTTCAAGCAGGCCGGCGAGCGACCGGTCCCGCAGTTCGGGGTGCATGCCGCCCTGGATGATGCCGAACAGCGCGGCGGGATGGCCGCCGTGGGCGCGGTGGCAGCGCCCGGCCCAGCGCAGCGACAGTTCCATCGATTCGCGCGCCTGCGCGGGTGTCGCCGGATAGGCGGTGCAGTCGTCGAAAACCATGATCACATCGGCGCCAAGCCGCTGCTGCAGGGCGATGGCGGATTCCGGGCCGAGGAAGATGCGCTCGCCATCGACCGGCGAGCGGAACGCCACGCCTTTCTCGCTGATCTTGCGCATGGCGCCGAGGCTGAAGACTTGGAAACCGCCGGAATCGGTGAGGATCGGCCCGTCCCAGCCCATGAAGCCGTGCAGGCCGCCGTGGGCTTCGACGATTTCCGCGCCGGGGCGCAGCATCAGGTGGAAGCTGTTGGCGAGAATCATGTCGGCGCCGGTTTCCCGCACCTGCCCGGGGTTCAGGCCCTTCACCGTGCCGTAGGTGCCCACCGGCATGAACGCGGGGGTGCGCACCTCGCCGCGGGGGAAGCGCAACACGCCGGTCCGCGCCGCGCCGTCGCTTTGTTCGAGTTCGAATCGCATGGCGGTCAACTTTCCCGGGTTTCGCGGAAGTTCACGGCGGGGGATTTTTCCATCGCCAGGTTCAGGTTGACCCGGCTCGGGGCGAGATAGGCCAGATGGCCACCGGCGTCGAGCGCGAGATTGTCGTGGTACTTGCGGCGGAAAGCGTCGAATTCGCGGTCATCGTCGCAATCGACCCAGCGGGCAAGCCGCACCGCGACGGGTTCGTAGCCGCAATCGACGCCATACTCCTCGCGCAGCCGGTGGGTGACGACCTCGAATTGCAGCGCGCCGATGGCGCCGATCAGCAACTCGTTGCCGCGCAGCGGCGCGAAGACCTGCATCGAGCCTTCCTCGGCGAGTTGGGCGACGCCTTTCTGCAATTGCTTCCATTTCAGCGGGTCGCGCAGTTGGATGCGGCGGAACAACTCCGGGGCGAAGTGGGGAATGCCGCGGAACTTCAATGTTTCCCCGCTGCTGAAGGCGTCGCCAACCCGGATCGTGCCATGGTTGTGCAGGCCGATGATGTCGCCGGCGACGGCGGATTCGGCGAGCGCCCTTTCCCCGGCCATGAAGGTCAGCGCGTTGCCGACCCGGGTGGTCTTGCCGGTGCGGCAGTGGCGCAACTTCATGCCCTGGTGGAACTCGCCGGCGCAGACGCGCAGGAAGGCGATGCGGTCGCGGTGTTTCGGGTCCATATTGGCTTGGATCTTGAACACGAAGCCGCAGAAGTCCGCCTCCCCGGCGGCGACTTCACGGCTGTCGGCGCTGCGGCCCTTCGGCGGCGGCGCCCAGTCGACGAAATCGTCGAGCATTTCGCGCACGCCGAAATTCGCCAGCGCGGTGCCGAAATAAACCGGCGTCTGCCCGCCGGCGAGAAAAGCGCCCCGGTCGAAGGGTTCGCAGGCGCCGCGCACGAGTTCGATTTCCCCGCACACCTGCTCGTGCCAGTTGCCGAGCAGGTCCCTTGCCCGCTCGCTATGCAGGCCCTCGACCCGCTCGGCCTCCCCGGCCTTGTTCCATTGTGTGCCGGGAAACCGCAGCAGGGAATCCGTGGCGAAATCGTACAGGCCGCGGAACTCGCGGCCCATCGCCAGCGGCCAATTGACCGGGGCGCAGCGGATGCCGAGCACGCTCTCGATTTCGTCGATCAGCTCCACCGGATCGCGGATGTCGCGGTCGAGCTTGTTGACGAAGGTGAACAGCGGGGTGTCGCGCATCCGGCACACGTTCATCAGCTTGATCGTGCGCTCTTCCACGCCTTTGGCGCCATCGACCACCATCAGCGCCGAATCGACGGCGGTGAGGACGCGATAGGTGTCTTCGGAAAAGTCTTCGTGGCCGGGGGTGTCGAGCAGGTTGACGATGCGCCCCCGCCAGGGGAATTGCATCACCGAGGAGGTAACCGAGATGCCCCGCTGCTGCTCCATGCTCATCCAATCCGAGGCCGCCATCCGCCCGGACTTGCGGCCTTTGACGGTGCCCGCGGTCTGGATGTGCCCGCCGAGCAGCAGCAGTTTCTCGGTAATCGTGGTCTTGCCCGCATCGGGATGCGAAACAATGGCAAGCACCCGCCGCCGGCTGATTCTCTCCCGCAGGGATTCCATAGTCATGTGGGGCGGCGGACCGGCAAAGCGCGGGATTATAGCAGTGTGATGGTGGAGCATACGGTTGGGGTTGGGGCGTCGATCCGTCATCGGCGGGCCGGGCGCGGACCGAAGGGTATTGCGCCGTGCGGGTTTTGAGGCTGCTAGAATAACGGGATCATCGTTCGTATGGGGGTGTGGCCAGTGGATTTTTCCTTGAGCGAGGAGCAGGTGGCGCTGCGGGAGTCGGTGCGGCGGTTTGCCCGGCGGGAGTTGCCGGAGATTGCGGCGGAGATCGAGCGCGGCGATGAGCCGGTGGGGCTTGAACTGCGCCGGCGCTACGCCGAGCTGGGTTATCTGGGGGTGAATCTGCCGACCGAATACGGCGGTGGCGGGCTCGGCCATCTCGATGCGGTGCTGGTGCTCGAGGAGATCGCCAGCATTTCGATCGCCGTCGCCTTTCCGGTGTTCGAATCGTGTTTCGGGCCGACCTTGGCCATCGCCCATTTTGGCGGCGACGGGCTGCGGCGGCGCCTGCTGCCCGGAGTTTGTTCCGGCGAGCTGGTCATCTCGGTGTCGATGTCCGAACCCGACGCCGGTTCGGCCTTGACCGATCTCGGCACGCGGCTGCGGGAGGAGAACGGCAAACTGCTGCTCAGCGGCACCAAGCGCTGGTGTTCGGGGGCGGGCCACTCGGGGGCGTATCTGGTTTACTGCCGCATGTCCGACGAACCCGGCGCCCGGGGAATCGGCGCCGTCGTGGTGCGCAAGGGCGCGCCCGGCTTCAGTTTCGGCAAGCGCGACGAGCACATGGGATTCCGCGGCGTGGGCAGCGCCGACATGCATTTCGACGATGTCGAGGTCGATCCAGCCGATGTGCTGGTCCGCGCCGGTGGTTTCCGGCAACTGATGGAGGCCTTCGATCTTGAACGCTGCGGCAACACCACGATGTCGCTGGCGCTGGCCCAGTCGGCTTTCGACTATGTGCTCGATTACTGCCAGCAGCGCGAGCAGTTCGGCAAGCCGCTGGTCGATTTCCAGGCGGTGCAGATCCAGTTGGCGGAAATGAAGATGCAAGTCGACGCGGCGCGGCTGCTGCTGTACCGCGCGGTCACCGGCGCCGCGAGCGGGCTGCCTTCGGTCGGCGACAGTTCCATCGCCAAGTGTTTCGCCAACGAGGCCGTGCGCGCCATCACCGGCAAGGCGATGCAACTCATGGGTGGATACGGCTATTCGCGGGAGTTCCCCATCGAGCAGAAACTGCGCGACGGCTGGGGCTGGGGCATCGCCGGCGGCGCCATCGACATCCAAAAAATCAACATCGCCTCCGCCCTAGTCGGACGCCGCTTCAACCAGCGCCGCTGAAAGGCCGTCGCGCCCGAATCGGGGCTTGGCTTAATGCACCACCGCCGAGGCGGGGCGGGCGCTGGGTTGGGCGAAGGCGGGGTGGAGGACGTCGGTGTGGCCGACGACGAGCAAGTCGTTGCGGTTCAGGGCTTCCCCGCCTTCGCCGCCGCTGGCTTCGAGGTTGTCAAGCAACACGCAGGCGACTTCCTCCTCGGCCACATCGACGACCACGCAGGGCTTGAAGCCGTGGATGGTGTTCAATGAGGCGAGGCCGCCGATTTCGGCCTTGTGGCGCGGGAACTCGCCGGCGGATTCCTTGAGCACGCTTCCCGGCGGCCAGGGAAAGCCGAATCCGGCGGCGGCGACGATGTGGATGACGTCGATGACTTCCGGGTCGGTCAGGTCGAGCCGCAAGGTGTCCGGCTTGCCGCCACCGAGGCCGAGCTTGCGCTGGTTGAGGAGGCGCAGGAACAGGTCGAAATCATCCTGGTTCCATTCGAGGATTTCCTCGTTTTCCGACAACTCCGGGTCGCCGGCGAGCCGGAGGATGCCGGTTTCGATCATCAGATCGAAGCCTTTGGAGTCATCCGGGCCGGGCACGACCATGGCAACCGAATAGGATCCCTCCTCCTCGCGCGCGCTCAGCCTCCACAGGAAAGGCGCTTCTCCCCGGATTTCCGTCATTTTGCCTGGATCATCTTGGTTTCATCATCGGCTGCTTTCGACTTCCGGTGTTTCTGAGGGTGCTTCATGGCCGCGGGTCCCGGTGTCATGCGGGGGCGCTCGCGGAACAGGCTCCCGGCGCGGCGTCGGGGACAAAGATAACATAAAATGGGGCACCGCCCGAATGCGGCCCGCAACCGCCGAGCGGGCCGGGCTTCATCAACAGAAACTGTGGATAAGTTGGTGAATAGTTTCCGCCGATGACGCCCGAGGCCAATAGCGGCGCGAGTTCGATGGAAATTGCTCAAAATTTAACCAATGAACAAAATACCGATAAATCAATAGTTTAAGAATTATGAACCGATCAAGACAAAAAATCGGACTGCTATTTCCAGCGTTTTGTTACCGGTGCGTCATTTTTGTGCATAAATGCAAGGCTCAGAGTCTCCCCGATGCGGTCGGGCGAGCCTTGTTGACTGTTTTTGCTGAAATTTTCCGCTGGCAAAAAAACGATCATTCCAGTTCACTTTACCGGCTTGTCCGATAATCCGGGTGCCGGCAAACAGACTGGCCCGCGAGACTTCCGCCAATGATTTTTTCCCTGCTGAAAATCAACAAGAAAATCTCGGCGACTCTCGCCGGTGTCGCCATCGGCGCGGCGAGCCTGTGGGGGCTGTCGCTGTGGCAGGACATCTCCGGCGGCGAATTGCTGCGCCTCGCCGCCGCGGCGCTGATCCTGCTTGGCGCCATCGCCCTTGCCGCCCTGTGCGCGGTGGCGCTTGGCAAACTGCTGTTCGCCGCCCTGCGGCGGCTGGCCGGGCGGCGCTCTCGTCACTGAGCGCCAGTGAGATGACGCGGCCGGTTGCACGGCCAAAAAGCGGGCCGCCGCTCAGCGCGCTCCCAGCCGCGAGCGAAGCGGCCGCAATTCCCGCCAACAGTGCTTCTTCAGCTCGGGCAAAGCCAGCATCTCGCGCAGGCCCCGGGTGATCGTCACGCGCAGCGGCGCGCCACCGATGACGCGGCTGAAATCCGTGGTCGACGGGGCGACATCGGGGAACAATTCGGCGCCATTGTGGGCGAACACCAGCAAATTGGCGCAGCCGTCGCGCTGGCACAGTTCCGCGAGCGAAGCACCTTCGGCTGGCTGCCCATGCAAGACCGCTATCGGCGCCCCGGCGCCATCGAAAGTCTTGCCCAGGGCCTTGAGGATGTTCCGCAACAAACCCAGGCAGACCGCGCCCTCTTCGCCCTCCCAGGAGTCCTGGCTCAGCACCGCCAAGGTGGAATCGACGCGCTGGTAGTGCAGCCGCCGCGGCGGGGCCGCCACCCGGGGCCGCGGCGCGGGCGCTGGTTGCAAGCGCGGCGGCGGCGCAGTCGAAGCATCGGTGTCCTTCCGGGCGCTGGCCGCTGCCGGTTTTTGCTCTTCCGCCGCTTCCTCCGCCAGCGGGAAAACCGCCGAGGGCTTGGCGTTCTCCAGCACCTTGCGGGCGTAATACGCCTCGAGCCCCATCAAGCCAAGATAGCGCCGCCGCCTCGCCTCGGCCTGTGGATTCAAGACTTCATTCATCCGCCGACAATAACCCCCATCCCACTTGTTGGGCAAGCGACGCGTTCGGCGACGCGCTTTGGCTTTCCGCTCAGCGTTAGTCGCCGCCGGACACAGTGTGTTTGGCGGCGACGGATCGAAACCGATCCCGCGCCCCCACACAGATTGAAGAGTATCGGCATTCATGCTTGAATCCGGCCATATTTTTGCTGGATCGATTGGATGCTCGCTATTCGCTGCCATTCCCACGGGCCGCCCGAGAACCTCAGCCTCGATGACATCGAAACGCCGACACCGGGTGGGCAAGAGGTTCTCGTGGAGATTCACGCCGCCTCGCTCAATTTCCCCGATGGCCTGCAGATTCGCGGCCAATACCAGTTTCAGCCGGACATGCCCTTCATTCCCGGCTCGGAAGCCGCGGGCGTCGTCCGCGCCATCGGGGCGGAGGTGGAAGGCTTCGCACCCGGCGACCGGGTGATGGCGGCGCAGGGGATTGGCGCCTTCGCCGAGTTCGCCGCGGTTCCCGCGCGCAGCATCCGCAAGATTCCCGACAACATGGATTTCGCCACCGCCGCCGCCTTTCCCATGGTGTACACCACTTCGTACTACGCGCTGAAACAGCGCGGCGGGCTGCAAGCCGGGGAAACCCTGCTCGTGCTCGGCGCCGGTGGCGGCGTCGGCATGGCCGCGGTGGAACTCGGCAAGATCATGGGCGCCAGGGTGATCGCCGCCGCCGGTTCGGAAGAGAAACTCGACTTCGCCAGCCGGGTCGGCGCCGATGAACTGATCGATTACAGCGACGGCGAACTCAAGGAGAAGGTCAAGGAACTGACCGGCGGCGCCGGAGCGGATGTGATCTACGATCCGGTGGGTGGCGACCTGTTCGACCAGTGCTGCCGCTGCATCAACTGGAACGGCCGCCTGCTCGTGATCGGCTTCACCAGCGGCCGGATTCCCGCCTACAAGGCCAATCTCGCCCTGCTCAAGGGCTCGAGCATGGTCGGCGTTTTCCTCGGCCGCTTCCGCCAGACCGAGCCGGAGGCCTACGAGGCAAACTTCCGCGAACTGCTTGAGCTGTACCGGGAAGGCAAGATCAAGCCGCTGGTCACCCAGCGCTTTCCACTCGCGGACTATGTGGCGGCCTTCAATGTGTTCACCGAGCGCCGCGCCCTTGGCAAGGTCGTCCTCAAGATGAGGCGCGAATAGCGGCGATGCTCACCGACCGGGAAATCGCGGCGACGCTGGAAAAGCTCAAGGCCGCCGCCGGGGAGCTGCTCGCCCCCGACAGCCCATTCGCCCTCGGAACCGCGACAATCGGCGGCCAGGAATACCGGGTCTTCGCCAAGGCGCCGGCCAATCTCGGCGAGTTGTACGATCTCGGCATGGCGGCCGCCGACGACACCTTTCTCGTCTATCTCGAAGAACGCCACAGTTTCGCCGAAACCATCGACATGGCGCGGCGCCTCGCCCGGGCCTTGCTTGAGGAACACGGGGTCCGCAAGGGCGACCGGGTTGCCATTTGCGCGCGCAATTCGCCGCAGTGGTGCTTGGGCTACATGGCCGCGACCCTGATCGGGGCGATTGTGGCGCCGATGAATTCCTGGTCCACGGCGCGGGAATTGCGGTACATGGTTGAAGACAGCGGCGCCAGGCTGATCTTCGCCGACCCGCCCCGGCGCAAACTGCTCGGGGAGGCCGCGGGCGGCCTCGATGTGGTCATGCTCCAGCCTGAAGCCGGCTGCGGGCTGCCGGAGACAATGGCCTTGCTGTCGCGCCATGAACCACTCTCCGACGCCGAACTGGGCGAACTGCGCATCGCGGCCGACGATGACGCCGCGCTGATGTACACCTCGGGTTCCACCGGCAACCCCAAGGGCGTGCTGTTGAGCCACCGCTCGATCATCAACGCGCTGCTCACCTGGGTCTTTGTCCGCGCGGTGAACGACCGCGTCTATCCCGAGCTCGTCGAGGAAAACCCGCCTTGGCAGCCGGCCCTTCTCGTCAATGTGCCGCTGTTCCACGCCACCGGCAGCCACGCCCAGTTCCTGGCCAGCTTCCTCGTTCCGCGCAAGCTGGTGATGATGCGCAAATGGGACGCGGAAGCCGCCCTGCGGCTGATCGAGCAAGAGCGCATCTCCATCTTCCACGGCGTGCCGACCATGACCTGGGAGATCATGCAGTCGGAGAATTTCAACAAGACCGACCTTTCCAGCCTGCGCGCCGTGCAAAGCGGCGGCGCGCCGCGTCCGCCGGAACACCTCGCCATGATGCTGGAGAAGTTTCCGCCCGCGGCGATTCCGGGCCTCGGCTACGGACTCACCGAGACCAATGCCATCGGCGCGATCATCAGCCACAAGTTCTACGCCGCGCGGCCGCACAGCACCGGCCGGCCGACACCGCCGGTCACCGATCTGCGCATCATCGACGACGACTGGCGCACACTCGGCCCGAACGAAACCGGCGAAATCTGCATCAAGGGCCCGACGGTGATGAAGGGCTACTGGAAGCAGCCCGAAGCCACCGCCGAAGTCCTGCGCGACGGCTGGTTCCGCACCGGCGACATCGGCAAGCTCGACGAGCTTGGCTTCCTCACCATCCTCGACCGCGCCAAGGACATCATCATCCGCGGCGGCGAGAACATCGCCTGCGTGGAAGTCGAATACGCCGTCAGCGAGCATCCCGCGGTGAGCGAGGTCGCGGTTTTCGGCCTCCCCGACGACCGCCTCGGCGAAGTTCCCGCCGCGAGCGTCATGCTCAAGCCCGGCGCAACGCTCGACGCCGAAGAACTCGCGAGTTTCCTGTCCGAGCGCTTGGCGGCGTTCAAGATCCCCCGCAGGATTTTCCCCCAGCGCGAACAATTGCCCCGCACCGGCACCGGCAAGATCGCCAAGCGCGAACTGCGCCGCCGCGCGCTTAGGCTCTGAAAAATTCCATCCATGGAATTTTTCATTGTCGCAAAACAAAAGCGAGGTTTTGTTTTGCTCGCGAATTCTATGGCTCACGCCATCGAATTCGGCGGTACTTCCGTGTACCGCAGGAAGCTCTGACTTAATCAGAGCTTCCTTCACTGAAAACAGTTGAATTTTCCCCCCGGAAGCACGATATAGAGGGTAAGGGAGCTGGCTAATGTGGGGGACAAGTCATGCAAACACCCGAGTGGGAAGACAACGACAGCCTGGATTTCACTGAAGCTGGCGCGCCTTTGCCGGTGAAGCCCGCGGCGAAGGGCGACGCTTCCGGCCACGCCGGGGAACAACCCGGCGAAAAGGTGCACATCCTGGCGTTGCGCCGCCGCTTCGAGGAAAGGCTCGACAGCAAGCGCATCGAAATGGAATACGGC
>JAPOTO010000040.1 GCA_026709135.1 Gammaproteobacteria bacterium
AGTGCGCCTCGTCCCAGTTGTTGCCGACGCCGATGTCGACCACGAGCGGGACATCGAGCGCGGCGGCGCTGACCATGCGGAATTTCACCCCATCGCACAGCAGTTGCAGGTCATCCTCGCGAACCTCGAAGACGAGCTCGTCGTGGACTTGCAGCAGCATCCGCGCCTTGATCGGCTCGCTTTCCAGCCACAGGTCGATATCGATCATGGCCTGCTTGATGATGTCGGCGGCGGTTCCCTGCATCGGGGCGTTGATCGCGGCGCGCAGCGCGGCGCGGCGCAGCACGCCCCGGCCCGCGCGCAGGTCGGGCAGGTAGAGCCGGCGCCCGAATACGGTTTCGACATAGCCAAGCTCGGTGGCCTGGGCCTGGGTGCGGTCCATGAACTCGCGCACGCCGGGATAGCGCTCGAAGTAGCGGTCGACGTAGTGCTGGGCTTCCTCCCGGCCGATGTTCAGTTGCCGGCCAAGGCCGAAGGCCGACATGCCGTAGATCAGGCCGAAATTGATCGCCTTGGCGCTGCGGCGTTGATCCGCCGTCACCTCGTTGCTGGCCACGCCAAAAACTTCGGCGGCGGTGGCGCGGTGGATGTCCTCGCCGCGGGAAAACGCCGCGAGCAGGCCCGGGTCCCCCGACAAATGCGCCATGATGCGCAGCTCGACCTGGGAGTAATCCGCCGCCACGAGTTTATGCCCCGCCCCGCAAACGAAGGCCTGCCGCACCCGGCGGCCCTCGGCGGTGCGCGCCGGGATGTTTTGCAGGTTCGGGTCAGTGGAGGAAAGCCGCCCGGTGGCGGCGACGGCCTGCTGAAAGCTGCTGTGGATGCGGCCGGTTGCGTCGTTGATCTCCAGCGGCAACTTGTCGGTGTAGGTTGACTTGAGCTTGGTCAGCGAGCGGTGCCGCAGCAGCAGCCGCGGCAGCTCGTATTCCTCGGCGAGCTCCTGCAGCACATCCTCGGCGGTGGACGGCTGCCCGGTGGGGGTCTTGCGCAGCACCGGCAGTTGCAGCTTGTTGTAGAGCAGCGCCTGCAACTGCTTGGGGGACGACAGATTGAACGCCTCGCCGGCGATGGCGAAGGCGGATTGTTCGAGTTCTTCGAGTTGCCCGGCGAGTTCGGCGCTTTGCCTCGCCAGCGCTTCCGGGTCGAGCTCGATGCCGTTGCGCTCCATTCTTTGCAGAACCGCCACCAGCGGCATTTCGAAATAGCGGTACAGCCCTTCGAGATGGCCGTTTTCGCGCAGATGCTTCTCGAGCGATTGCGCCAGCCGCAGGATCATGTCCGCCCGGGTGCCGGCCCAGGCGCCGAATTCTTCGATGCCGAGCTGATGCATCGACAAGCGCCCGCGGCCCTTGCCGGTGAGGGTTTCCAGATCCTTCGGGGCGGAATCGAGATAGCGCCTGGCGATGGCGTCGAGCTGATGGCGCACGGCGACCGAATTGGCGACATAGGAGGCGAGCAACACGTCTGATTTCAGCGGTTGCAGATCGATCCCCAAGTTTTGCAGGAGATGGCGCTGGTGCTTGAGATCATAGCCGCATTTGGCTTTGCGGGGGTCTTCGAGCAGCGGCTTGAGCGCGGCGAAAACCCGCTCGGCGGGCAGCGGTTCGGGGCAATCCGGGTAGTCGTGACCGAGTGGGATATAGGCGGATTCGCCGGGTTTGGCGCAGAACGCCGCGCCAACGACCCGTGCGCTGAGAAAATGGCCGGGCTCGGCCTCGAGGTTGAAGCTGAATCTGGGCGCCGCGCCGAGTGCCGCGAGCAGCTCGCGCAGTTGGGCCTCGCTGGCGACGACCGTCGTTTTGGTTTCCGCCGGCGCGTTTTCAAAGCCGGCGTCTTCGGCGGCTTCCCCGCCAGCGGCTGCCGACGCGGTGTCGGGCGGCTGCGCGGCTGTGGAAGTCACGCCCGCCGATTCAAGCTCCCGCAGCCAGGTGCGGAATTCGAGCTCGCTGAAAAGGCGGTGCAACTCCGGCTGGTCTTCCGGCCCGCGCTCGAGTTGCCGGTAGCCGAGGTCAAGCGGCACATCGGTGCGAATGGTGGCGAGGCGGTGGGACAATTGCAGCAAGTCGATGTTGTCGCGGAGTTTTTCGCCGATCTTGCCTTTGATCGCCCCGGCATGTTCGATAATGCCGGCCATCGAGCCATATTCATTGAGCCATTTTGCGGCGGTTTTGGCGCCGACACCGGGCACGCCGGGGATGTTGTCCGACTTGTCCCCCATCAGCGCGAGCAGATCGATGATCTGGTCCGGGCGGACGCCGAACTTCGCCTTCACACCGGCCGGGTCGAGGCGCTCGTCGTTCATGGTGTTGATGAGTGTTATCCGGCCGGTGACGAGTTGGGCCAGATCCTTGTCGCCAGTGGAAATCAGCGTCGAGACCCGCTCGGCGCCGGCTTGGCGCGCAAGCGTGCCGATGACATCGTCGGCCTCCACATCGTCGATGATGAGCAGCGGCAGGCCCATGGCGCGGATGATGTTGTGGATCGGTTCAATCTGGCTGCGGAGTTCATCGGGCATGGGCGGCCGGTTGGCCTTGTATTCGGCGAAGATCTCGCTGCGGAAAGTCTTGCCCTTGGCGTCGAAAACGATGCCGACGCGGCTGTCGGGATACGTTTTGAGCAGGCTGCGGATCATGTTGATGACGCCGCGGACCGCGCCGGTGGGCTGCTGGCGGCTGTTCACCATCGGCGGCAGGCCGTGGAAGGCGCGGAACAGATAGGACGAGCCGTCAACGAGGATGAGATCGGGTGTGTCGCCGGTTTGGCTCATTTTTTGGGCGCTCATTTTGGCGCCGCGGGGTCAGCCCCGCCGCGCGATCATCTCGAGCGCCTCGGCAATCGCCGCGGCCCGGTGTGGCGGCCGCAGCAGGCCGACAAGTTCACCCGCGGGGCTGACCACGCCGATATGGATGCTGTGGCTGATGATGCCTTCCGGGGCGTCCGCGGCATGACCATGACCAGGCCCCGCCATGTCCCCGGCGCCGGTGTTGACGAACAGTTGTGCGGCCAAGGCGGCCACCGCTTCCACGCCGCCGCTGAGGCCGATGAAATCGACGTGGAAGCCCGCGAGGTAATTCTTGATGGTCTCCGGCGTGTCCGCCGGATCGACCGAAACGAAAACGACTTGCGCCGGGGCGGCGGATTCATCCCTGGCGCGATAGAAATCCCCAAGCTCGGCCAAGGTCATTGGACACATATCCGGGCAATTGGTGAAACCGAAGAAAACCAGGTTCCAGCGCCCAAGCATGTCGCCGAGACCAAAGGGCGCGCCATGCTGATCCGCAAGGGTGATTCCGCTCAGCGGCGCCGGCGCCGGATAGACCGCCGCGCCGAGTTGGTCGAGCCGCGCGAGTTCCGCCCGCTCGCCGCGGAATTGCAGCAGCAGCGCGATCAGCGCCAGCAGCAGCACGTTCAGCAGCGCCAATGCGGCCCAGGTGCTTCGGTTCAGGCGCAAGGCAGCCATGGGGAAAGGGAGCCGCTCAAGCCAGGTAGTGGTCCACCAGCAAGGCGGCGAACAGCAGCGCGAGGTAGACGATCGAATAGCCAAAGGTGCGCATGGGCACATCCGGCGCGGGGCGGAACATCAGCCTGCCGGACCAGTAAACAAAGCGGGCCCCGAGCAGCAGGGCCGCCGCGAGATAGATCCAGCCGCTCATGCCGGTGAACCAGGGAAGCGCGCTCGCCGCCACCAGGATCAGCGTATAGGCGAAGATATGCACCCGGGTCGTGTGTTCGCCATGGGTGACCGGCAGCATCGGCACGCCGGAACGCGCGTATTCTTCCTTGCGGTGAATCGCCAGCGCCCAGAAATGCGGCGGCGTCCAGGCGAAAATGATCAGCACCAGCACCAGCGCGTCGGCTTCCACGGTTCCAGTCACCGCCGACCAGCCAAGCAGCGGCGGCATCGCGCCGGCGAGTCCGCCGATGACGATGTTCTGGGGCGTGGCGTGTTTCAGCCAGCCGGTGTAGATGAATGCGTAGCCAACGAAGGATGCCAGGGTCAGCCAAGCGCAAAGCGGATTGACCCAGACCAGCAGAATCCCCATCCCGCTCGCGCAGAGCAACAGCGCGAAGATCGCCGCCTGCGCCGGATCCACCCGCCCCTGGGGCAGGGGCCGCCCGGCGGTGCGGCGCATCACCCGGTCGATGCGGCGGTCGATCAGATGGTTGACCGCGGCGCCGGCGCCGGAAACCAGCGCGATGCCGATATTGCCGAGCAGCAGCACCCGCCACGGAACCATCCCCGGCACCGCCAGAAACATGCCCACCATCGAGGTCAGGATCATCAGCATGACCACCCGGGGCTTGCACATTTCGTAGTAATCCCGCCAAGAGGCGGAAATCTGCCGGGCCGCGGTTTCGCTCATCGATTGCTGGGCCATTCAAGAATGGGAGAAGTGGCGGCGCCGCCGCCACCGAATGCGCGCGCATTCAACCATTTTCAGCCCCAAACCTCAACCATGCTTCGGGTATCGCGCCCTGCCAAATCGGCCACGGCGGCGCGGTATTGTTGCCAACCGCGGAACTGTGTTTTACTCTTCGGTTCTGATTGAATCCTTCCCACGTTACGGAGGCGAATGCAACCCGTGAATCCTCAACTCACCCGACGACGCTTCATCAAAGGCGTGATCGCCTCGGGCGCCGTGGCGGGCACGACCTCGCTATGGTACGCGGCGAGCGGCCAGTCGCGGCCCGCCGGGGCCGTGGAGCGCATGCTGCGGCTCAACGTCAACGGCCAGGAGCGCACCGTCGATGTGGCCCCGCAGGAAACCCTGGCCTCGACGCTGCGCTACAAGCTCGGCCTCACCGGCACCAAACTCGGCTGCAACCGCGGCGAATGCGGCGCCTGCACCGTGCTCGTGGACGATATTCCCACCTACGCCTGCTCCGTGCTCACCCACTCGATGAAGGACGGACGCATCGAAACCGTCGAGGGCCTCGAAGCCCCCGACGGCACCCTGCACCCGGTGCAGCAAGGATTCGTCGAAGCCCTGTCGCCGCAATGCGGCTACTGCACCCCGGGCCAGGTGATGGCCGCGGTGGGGCTGCTGCGGGTCAATCCCAATCCCACCCGGGAGCAGGTCCGGGAGGGGCTCGCGGGCAATCTCTGCCGCTGCGGCTCCTATGACTCTTATTTGGACGGCGTCATGCGCGCCGTTGAACTGGGGTGACCAACATGGCCTATATGCATATCGGCAAAGACTTCGTTCCCCCCGATGTGGCCGGCAAGGTTACCGGGCGCATTAAATACGCCGAAGACTACACCCGCGAGGGCATGGTCTACGCGCGGCTGCTCACCAGCCCAATCCCCCACGCCCGCGTGGTCAACATCGACGCCTCCGAAGCGCTGGCGATGGAAGGCGTCCACGGCATTCTCACGGCGGATGAGGTGTATCCCGACGGCGAACCACAATCCACCGGCCTGAAGATTCTGACCAACGAACCAACCCTGGTCGGCGAGCCGATCCTGGCGCTGGCCGCTGTTGACGAGAAAACCGCCGAAACCGCCATCGCGGCGCTGAATGTCACCTTCGAGCGGCTGCCCTTCGTGCTCGACCCGCTCGACAGCCTGCGGGAAGGCGGTCCGAACGCCTATGCCAACGGCAACACCTTCAACCGGGAAGGATACGGCGAAGTGAAATGGACCACGGACCAAGTGGCGAGCTTCCGCGCCGGCACCCCGCCGGGCGATGACGCGCCCACCTCCGGCTTGGTCCCCGCCTTTGCGATTGGCGATTTGGAAGCCGGATTCGCCGCCGCCGCGGATGGCTTCATCTACGAGGGCAGTTTCACCACCGCCGGATACCCCCATCATTCGATGGAGCCGCGCAGCGCCATGGCCTATTGGGAGGACGGCAAGCTCTACCTGCACGGCACCTCCCAGAGCCTGACCGCCCTCGCCAACGACATGGCGGGCATCGTCGGCGTGGCCAAGGAGGACTTGGTGTTCATCAACGCGGCCACCGGCGGCGGCTTTGGCCAGCGCGCCCGGGCCAACAGCATTCCAAGCATGGCGATTCCCGCCAAGATGGCGCAGAAGCTCAACCGCCCGGTGATGATGCGCATCACCCGGGAGGAGGAGTTCACCATTGGCGGCGCCCGCCAGGGATTTCAAGGTTGGATCAAGGTCGGTTTCCGGCCCGATGGCGTGATGTCCGCCTGCGACCTGTTCATCGTCTCCGACGACGGCGGCAAGGGTGGCGGCGCCGACGCCTACTCGGCGGCGGATTGCATCAGCATCCTCTATCAAACCGAAGCCGTGCGCTACCGCAACGCCTCGGTGGCCACCAACACCGCGCATCGCGGCGCCCAGCGCGGGCCGGGGCAGAACCAGATCGCCCCGATCATCGCGCCGATCATGGACGCCGCCGCGGACGCCCTCGGCATGAGCCGGCTCGATATCCGCGTTGTCAACTCGGCCCAAACCGGCGATGTCGGCGGGCCGCAGAGGACGCCGCTCACCAGCGCCTACATGCCCGAGGCCCTGCGGCAAACCGCCGAGGCCTTCGATTGGGAGGCGCGCCAGTCGCGCCGCCGCCAGCGCAACGGCAACAAAGTGATCGGCCTCGGCATCGGCCAGGGCTACCACGCCGCCGGTCGCAGCGGCCAGGACGGCATCGTCATGATGGGCGCCGACGGCAGGCTCAAGATTCATAGCGGCGTTGGCAACCTGGGGACGTATTCCTACGCCGCCACCTCCAGAGCCGCGGCCGAAGCGCTGAGAATGCCCTGGGAGAGTTGCGACATCATCACCGGCCGCACCGACAACCATCTCCCCATCACCTCGCCCCAGGACGGCAGCAACTCCATCTTCACCAACACCCGCACCTGTTACGGCGCGGCGATGGACCTGGTGGCGAAGATGAAGGAAATCGCCGCCGCCGATCTCGGTGGGGAACCGGCGGATTACGACATCTCCGAAGAACGCGTCCATCAAATCGCCGACAGCGGCACCGGCATGACCTACGCCGAAGTCGCCCAGCGGGCGATGGAACTCGGCGGCAAGTACACCGGCGAGGCGGAATTGCCGGAAGATTTGCACGAATGGACGCAGATCGCCGCCTCGCGCCTGGCGGGCACGGCCTTCATGGGCATCTACCATGATCCGGTCATCTCGAACAATCCGCCGGGATTCACCGTGACCTGCACCGAGATCGAACTCGATCTGGAAACCGGCAAATTCGACATCCTCGACATGGTGAGCGTCGGCGAATGCGGCACGGTGGTGCATCCCCAGGGGCTGAAGAACCAGCTCGTCGGCGGCGCGGTGTGGGGAATCGGCCTGTCGGCGCTTGAGCGCCACTTGTACGATCCGCAGAACGGGCTGCCCGCCAGCACCGGATATTGGCAAAGCAAGGTGCCCACCTATCTCGACACGCCGGTGAAAATCGACGCCGGCTGGGTGGACCTGCCCGACCCGGAAAACCCGGTCGGCGCCCGCGGCATCGGCGAGCCCTCCCAGGGTTCGGTTTCCGCCGCCCTCACCGCCGCGATTTCGGACGCGCTCGACGGCCACATCTTCGGCGCCGCCCCGATCACAACGGACATGATCATCAACCACATCGCGGGCACGCGGGAAGACGCGGTAGCCCTTGCCCAGAACAATTTCCGAGGTTGACATGGTAGCCACATCCCACGACGTAATGCCCGACATCGAGCTTTATCAGCCAGCTGATGAAGCCAACGCGCTGGAACTGGCCGATTCGCTCGGCGCCGACGGCTGGCTGCTCGGCGGCGGTCAGGACACCTACGGCTGGTTGAAAGACCGCAACAAGACGCCCTCGGCGATGATCGAGCTGACCCGGATCGATGCCTGGAAAGGCGTGTCGGAGACAGCCGACGGCATCGAAATCGGCGCGATGACGACGCTGACCGATATCGCCAAGGATCCGCTGATCCAGTCGCGCTTCAGCCTGCTCGCCACCGCGGCCGGCAAGGTTGCCAGCCCGCAGATCCGCAATGTCGGCACGCTTGCCGGCAATCTGGTTCAGGACACCCGCTGCTGGTACTACCGCCGGGGCCTGAGCTGCTACCGCGCCGGCGGCAACATCTGCTACGCCGACTCGCCCGAAGGGCTGAACCGCGAACACGCGCTGTTCGGCTCAAGCCGCTGCGTGGCGGTGACACCCTCCGACACCGCGCCGGTGCTGGTGGCACTCGACGCCACCATGGTGGCGAGCAGCGTCGGCGGGCAGCGCCTGATCGCCGCCGAGGACTTCTTCGTCGGCCCGGCGCGGGACATTCTCCACATGACCGTGCTCAACGAAGGCGAGATTCTCACCGCGGTGCGCATTCCCAACACCTGGGCCAACGCCGAGTTCCACTTCGAGAAAGTGGCCGACCGCAACGTCTGGGATTTCGCTTTGGTCAACATCGCCTCGGCGATGCGGGTCGAGGGCGGGGTGATCCAGGATGCGCGCATGGCCGTGGGCGCGGTGGAATGCGTTCCCCGCCGGCTTGCGGCGGTTGAGAACATGCTGCGCGGGCAGCCGCGCTCCGAGGAACTCGGCGCCGCCGCCGGGGAGCTCGCGGTGCAGGGCGCGCGGCCCTTGAACTACAACCATTTCAAAGTGCCCTTGATGGCGAATCTGGTGAAGCGGGCGGTTCGCGCTTGAGGCGGGGGCCGGAGGCCGCTTCGCTCTTGCCTGGATCAGGGAAGCCCTGGTTCTGGATCGTGTCTGGCCAGTTGAATCAATACGAGGTCTGTTGTCGTGGATGAAGGAATAGTTCGCTATCGGCGGGATGTCTGGGGCGAGGAAGTCATCCTCGGCGTCTCCTGGGATTTGCTCTGGGTTGTCGCGGTCGCGGTGCTCGTGCTGCTCGCGGCCCATGCCCTGGTCATGGCGGTGCTGGTCAACCGCAAAATGGACAAGCCGAGCGCCGACGGCCGCCGGGTGCTGCGGCATGAATCGATCGACCGCTGGTTCCACTGGATCATGGCGGTAAGCATCATCGTGCTGATTTTCACCGGCGTCGCGCCGATTATCGGCCTGCGCATCGCCTGGCTGGAGATTCACTGGATCTCGGGGCTGATTCTGACTTTCATCGTCGCCTTCCATATCATCCGCTCGCTGTTCTGGCAGGACTTCAAGTCGATGATCCTCGGCCCCGGGGATTTCGGCGAGCCATTCGATTCGACGAAGAAGCCGGGCAAGTACTCGTTCGAGCAGAAGGGTATGCACTGGGCGGTGACCATCGTCGCGCTGACGGTGATCGTTACCGGCATCCTGATGTTCATCCAGATCGACACGCCGTTCTGGGACCGCACCAACAGCATGCCGGAAGACCAGCTCGGCCTGGTGTTCCTGCTGCATGGCCTGTCGACGCTGGCGCTGGTGGCGCTGGCGGCGGCGCACATGTATTTCGCCTTGCGGCCGGAGAAGATTTTTTACACCCGGTCGATGTTGACCGGCTGGATCTCCGAAGACGAAATGGCGGCCAACCACGACACCACGCGCTGGTCCCCGAAAGAGGCTGATTGAAAATAG
>JAPOTO010000187.1 GCA_026709135.1 Gammaproteobacteria bacterium
ATGGCGGACCGGACGGGACTCGAACCCGCGACCTCCGGCGTGACAGGCCGGCATTCTAACCAACTGAACTACCGGTCCGTTCCGGTGCAAGCCAGCTTGGGGCATGATCGCCGCCCAAGGATGGCTTTGGTGGGTGGTGAGGGATTTGAACCCCCGACATTCGCCTTGTAAGGGCGACGCTCTCCCAACTGAGCTAACCACCCGTGGCCAAGCGAAGGCGCATTGTACCCGCTTGGCGTTCACTGTCAACACGGGCGAGCGCAAGGATTGGCGCGCAATCGGGGGCGAGCCGGTATAGCCGCCTTGGCTTGTGGCAAAATGCCCGCCTAGGAGCCTGCGCCGTAGGAATTCGCGAAAGCGAAAATTCGATATCGCCGCGCCCTTGGCTGATCGATTGAGGCGAATATTGGCTTATATTCAACGAAATCGATCAGCCAAGGGCGCGGATGAGAGCGGATTTGCAGCCGCGAATTCCTATGGCGCAGGCTCCCTACCCTTGATTTGCGGCGCTGGCGCCGGCATCCCGTGATGGAAATCTACAAGGAATTCAGCATTGAGGCGGCGCACCGGCTGCCCAATTTGCCGCCGGAGCACAAGTGCTCGCGGCTGCACGGGCATTCGTTCAAGGTGCGGATCACCGTGGCCGGGATGCCGCGCGAGCCCGAGGGCTGGGTGATGGATTTCGCCGACATCGGTGCCGCCTTCGAGCCGTTGTTCGAGCAGCTTGACCATCGCTATCTGAATGATATCGAGGGGCTTGAGAACCCCACGAGCGAAAACCTCGCGATCTGGATCTGGGATCGCCTGAAACCCGTCCTTCCCGAACTCGCCGAGGTGGAGGTCAAGGAGACCTGCACCAGCGGCTGCCGCTACCGCGCATAATTGACGGGGGCTCGACCGGCGCAGCCGACAAGAGGCCCTGCCAGATTCTGTATAGCGCAAGTCGCCGTCTGGCTGGATGGGGTTCAGCGGGCGTGCGAGACACGATGTCGAGCCCGAAGCCTCCAGGGGTGGAGGCAAGCGTTTATGAAGCGCCAGCTTCATGCGCAGCCGGAACGACGCCAAGCTGTGCTTGGCGGCTGGACTGGATTCACGGCGTCCGCTGTGTTCTTTCCATCCCGGCAGTGACGTGTCGAAGCCACAAGCGACCGGACCTTGGGAAACCCGCTGTTAACCAATCGCCACCGGGCGCGTTATAGGTGCATGAAATCCTGTCGCGGGATGCGTGGCAGGATTCCCGCCCACCGAGAGGAGCGCAGCAATGGAAGAGATTTTGATTCCCACCATCGTCCCGGCAATTGTTTTTGGAAGCTGCATCGCCATCGTCTGGCTGATACTCAAGTTCCGGCAGCTCAGGGTGGAGAAGCAGGCCGAGATTCAGCAGCAGTTGCTGACCAAGTTCGAATCGGCGGGCGAGCTGTCCGCCTTTCTCGACACCGACAGCGGGCAGCAATTCATGCGCCAGTTTGAATCGAATCCCCACCGGATGGTGCTGGCGATGCTCTCGCTCGGCATCGTGTTTTCGTTTCTCGGGCTGGGATTCCTCGCCTTGACCGCCGCAAGCAATACGGATTTTCTCTACCCCGGCATCATCCTGCTCGTGCTCGGCATTGGCTTTGCGACCGCGGCGGCGGTTTCCCGGCGGCTTTCCGCGCAGTGGCAGCGGGACGACCAGCTCGGTGGATGACCCAAGAACGATAGACTTGGCACGATGGACCTGGCGCGATGGACGAAGCCGCTTTCCGGGCGCTGTACGCGCAAACCGCACCGCGGCTCCGGGCTTGGCTGATGTACGCCCTGAAGAATCCGGCGCTGGCGGACGACCTGCTGCAGGAAGCCTACATCCGCTTTTTGCGCGCCGATCTCCGCGATGCGAACCTGCATCAGATGCGCTCCTATCTGTACAAGACCGCGCGCAGCCTGATCGCCGACCACGGCAGGCGGCAGGTCCGCCAGCGGAAACTGCGCCAAGCCCTGCCCGAGGCCGAAGCGGAACGACCGCGCCATGATCTCGGCATCGACATGGAGCGCCTGTTCGATAAGCTGCCGCCCAAACAGCGCAGCCTGCTCTGGCTGGCGTATGTCGAAGGCGCCAGCCACCGGGAAATCGCCGCGGCGCTCGACATGCGCGAATCCGGGGTGCGCGTCGCGCTGTTCCGCGCCCGGGGAAAGATGAACCAGATTCTTCAACAACACGGCTGGAAAGCGGGAGACGCGGCATGAAAATCGACGATTGCCAGCTCACGGCGCAGGTCATTCAGGCGAACCGCGACGGCAACTGGAGCGGGGCCTTGAAAAACCACGCGGCTGCTTGCGAACCCTGCGCCATGGCGCGGTGGATGGGGGAGATGTCGGCCGCCATCGAATCCCGCGCCGGCGCCCCGCCCGAGCCGGAACTGATCTGGCTCAAGGCCAGAATCCGCGCGCGCGCGCAGCCGCCGAAACCGGCGCTGCTGCCCATTGGCATCGCGCAATGGTTCGGCACCGCCGGGTTTGCCGCCCTGTTCGCGGGCTTTTCGGAGCGGATTTGGGAATGGCCGTTCCGGGCCTTTCCCCTTGCGCCGGGCTTATCGGAGACACTCGCCATCTGGCTGAGCCAGCCCCAGGCCATCCTCTGGCTGCTTCCCGCCGGCATCCTGCTGCTTTTGGCGTTGGGGCTGACCGCCAGCGAAGTGTGAACCGATTCCGCGGCAAAGCCTTGACCAAGGGCCTCAGCGCCGGGGCTTAGGGCCGGGGCGGGAGTTGCCAGTCGATGCCCCCGTGGCCCTGGGATTGCAGATATTCGTTGGCGCGGGAGAAGTGGCGGCAGCCGAAAAAACCCCGGTCGGCTGAGAATGGCGAGGGGTGCGGAGCGGTCAGGACGAGGTGCGCGGCGCGGTCGATGATTTCCCCCTTGCGCTGGGCGTGGGCGCCCCAAAGCAGGAAGACCAGCCCTTTCCGCCTGGCGTTGAGCGCTTCCACAACGCGGTCGGTGAAACGCTCCCAGCCCTTGCCCTGGTGCGAAGCCGCCTTGCGCGCCTCGACGGTGAGCACGGCGTTGAGTAGCAGCACGCCCTGCCCCGCCCAGTGTTCGAGGCAGCCATGGTCCGGGACCGGGCAGCCGAGGTCGCTTTGCAGTTCGCGAAAGATGTTTTGCAGGGAAGGCGGCGGCGGAATCCCGCGCGGCACCGAAAAACACAGGCCATGGGCCTGGCCGGGGCCGTGGTAGGGGTCTTGACCGAGGATGACCGCCTTGACCGCATCGAAGGGCGTCGCGTCGAGGGCGGCGAAGATTCGGCCACCCGGCGGATAAATCCGCTTGCCAAGCGCTTTCTGCTCGCGCAGGAAGCGGCTCAAATCATCCATGTAGGGCTGCTCGAACTCGGCGCCAAGCTCGCGCAGCCAGGAAGCTTCGAGCTTGACCCGCCGCGAAGCACCAGTATCCGGCGCGTCCTCAGCCGGCATGTCCGGGCCGCATGTGGGGGAAAAGCAGCACTTCCCGGATCGAGGCGGAATCGGTCAGGAGCATGACGAGCCGGTCGATACCAAGCCCCTCGCCGGCGGCCGGCGGCATGCCGTATTCGAGCGCGGCGATGTAGTCTTCGTCGTAGTACATCGCCTCGATGTCGCCGGATTCGCGCTGTTCGGCCTGGGCGCGGAAGCGCTCGGCCTGATCCTCTGGGTCGTTGAGTTCGGAGAAGCCGTTGGCGAGTTCCTGGCCGGCGATGAACAACTCGAAGCGGTCAACGATTCCGGGATTGTCGTCATTGCAGCGGGAAAGTGGCGAGACTTCGGTGGGGTACGCAGTGATGAACGTTGGCTCGATGAGGCGGTGCTCGACTTTCCGCTCGAAAATCTCCAGCAGCAGCTTGCCTTCCCCCCAGGCCGGGTCGAAGGAAACTTCGAGTTCCCGGGCGAGCGCTCGCAGGTTATCTAGCCCCTTGAGTCTTTTTCCATCTTCCACGCCGCAGAATTCCACCACAGCCTCGGCCAGCGCCAGACGCCGGAAGGGTTTGCCGAGATCGATCTCGTTGCCTTGCCAAGTGAACCGGGCCGCGCCGATGGTTTCCGTGGCGACTTCCCGCAACAGCTCCTCGGTGAGATCCATGAAGTCGGCGTACACCGCGTAGGCCTGATAGAACTCCAGCATGGTGAATTCGGGATTGTGCCGGGTGGAAAGCCCTTCGTTGCGGAAGTTGCGGTTGAGTTCGAAAACTTTGCCGCAGCCGCCAACAAGCAGCCGCTTGAGATACAGCTCGGGGGCGACGCGCAGATACATCGGCAGGTCGAGCGCGTTGTGGTGGGTGATGAAAGGGCGCGCCGCGGCGCCACCGGGGATCACTTGCAGCATCGGCGTTTCGACTTCCATGAATCCGGCGTCGTCAAAGTAGTCGCGGACCGCGCGCACGATGTCGGAGCGCAATGCGAAGCGTTTGCGGGTTTCCGGATTGGCGATCAGATCGACATAGCGGCGGCGGTGCCGCAGTTCGGTGTCGGTGAGGCCCTTGTGCTTGTCGGGCAGCGGCCGCAGGGATTTGCTGAGCAGGGCGAAATCCGCCACGCGCACGGTCAACTCGCCCTTGCCGGTGCGGAACATCTCGCCCTCGGCGCCGATGATGTCGCCGAGATCGAGGAGTTTCAGCAATTCGGCGAGATTGGCGGGCAACTGTTTGTGGTTCAGGTACAACTGAATGGCGTCGCCGCCATCGTCGATCACCAGAAAGGGCCCGCGCATACGGATCACCCGGCCCGCGAGGCTGACCCGCCGCGCCAGCGCCTTGAGTTTGTCGGCGTCGCGGTTGGCGAATTCGCTGTTGATTGCGCCGGCGCTGTCGGCGGGGCGGAAAGTATTGGGGAAGGCCAGGCCCCGCCCGCGCAGCGCGGCAAGCTTGCGCCGCCGCTCGGCGATCAGCTTGTTTTCGCCCGCGTCATTTTCCGCGTGTGGGTTCTCGGCTGGATTCACGTTCGGGTTCTCGCCCGGGTTTGCGTCCCGCTCTGTGCTGTGCTTCGCGGACATGTCGCTAAAGCCCCGACTTCAGGCTGGCTTCGATGAACAGGTCGAGGGCGCCATCGAGCACGGCGCCGGTGTTGCTGGTTTCGGCCCCGGTGCGCAAATCCTTGATTCGCGAGGCGTCGAGCACATAGGAGCGGATCTGGCTGCCCCAGCCGATGTCGGCCTTGGCGGCCTCGATGTTCTGCGATTCCTCCTTGCGCCGCAGCTCCTCCATTTCGTAGATCTTGGCTTTGAGCTGCTTGATCGCCATTTCCTTGTTTTTGTGCTGCGAGCGCTGGCTCTGGCATTGCACGACGATGCCGCTGGGCTCGTGGGTGAGCCGCACCGCGGAATCGGTCTTGTTGACGTGCTGGCCGCCGGCGCCGCTTGAGCGGTAGGTGTCGATGCGTACTTCGCCCATGTCGAGATTCACTTCGATATCGTCCTCAATCTCCGGCGACACGAAAACCGCGGCAAAGGAAGTATGGCGCCGGTTGCCGGAATCGAAAGGCGATTTTCGCACCAACCGGTGGACGCCGATTTCGGTGCGCAGCCAGCCGAAGGCGTAGTCGCCGCGCACGTGTACCGTGGCGCTCTTGATTCCCGCCACGTCGCCGCCGGAAACCTCGATCAGCTCGGTGTCGAAATTCTTGTCCTCGGCCCAGCGCAGATACATCCGCAGCATCATTTCCGCCCAGTCCTGGGCCTCGGTGCCGCCGGAGCCGGCCTGGATGTCGAGATAGGCGTTGGCGGAATCCGTTCCGCCGGAGAACATGCGGCGGAATTCGAGCGCTTCGAGTTTGCCGAGCAAGCTGGCGAGTTCGGCTTCGGCCTCGCCGAGCAGTTCCCGGTCATCCGCCTCCCGGGCGAGGGCGAACCACTCGCGCAACTCGCCGGCGCCGGCGTCGAGCTCGTCGATGACGGTAACCGCTTTGGCGAGTTCGGATTGTTCGCGGCCAAGCGCCTGGGCCCGGGCGGGTTGCTCCCAAACCGCGGGCTCGGCGAGTTCGCGCTCGACTTCGGTCAGCCGCTCGCGCTTGGCGGCATAGTCAAAGATACCCCCTGAGGCTGTCGGTGCGCCCGGCGATTTCCTTCAATTGGTTGAGCTGCGCGCTGACTTCGAGCATTGCGGTTGCACCCCGTTCTTCCGAGGGCGGATTCTATCCCAATCCGGCCTTAAGTATGCTCTGACTTCATCAGAGCTTCTAGCGTGAGCGGCCGAGCAGCATGATCTTGATGTCGCCTTGCTCGCGGAAGCTGAGATACAGCAGATAGATCGTCAAAAACACCATGCCGCCGAAAAAGGCGAGCAGGCCGAGAACCCAGGCTGTTGCGGTGAATTCGTTGCGCCACAGCGTCCACAGCGCGGAAAGCAGCAAAAAGCCGGAAAAATCGAGATTGAACTGCCCGGCCCAGGTCATTTGCGCCATGGGCCCGAAAAATGCCGCAAACAGGTTGGTGTCTTCATTCGCGATCACTACCACCGAATACAGCAGGAACAGCGCGAGGAAGGCCAGCAGAAAGGCGCGGAAAAGGTTCATTTTGTCCAATCTCAAATCCGGTTGAAGAAAGCGGTGAGGCAGGTTAGCAGATGGCCGGGGTCTTCGCTGCCGGCGAGTTCGCGGATCGAGTGCATGGCGAACTGGGCGAGGCCAATGTCGAGCACGGGGATGCCGAGTTCGGCGGCGGTCAACGGCCCGATGGTGCTGCCGCAGCCAAGGTCGGCGCGGTTGCTGAAGGATTGCCAGGGGACGCCGGCGCCCTCGCAGAGCGATTTGAACAGCGCCACCGGCCCGCTGCCGCCGGCGTAGCGCTGGTTGGCGTTGGTCTTGATGACCGGGCCGCCATTCAGCAATGGCCGGTGCTGGCCGTCGTGGCGGTCGGCGAAGTTCGGGTGCACGCCGTGGGCATTGTCGACCGAGAGCAGCAGCGATTGCCTGATTATGCGGTGAAAAGCATCGGCGCCGGCGTCCTCGAAGGCGGTCAGCCGCTGCAGCACCGCGGCGAGGAAGGTCCCCTGGGCGCCGGAGGCGGACACGCTGCCGACTTCCTCGTGGTCGTTGCAGACGATCATCGCGCTGTGTTCCCCATCCGCCGCTAGCAGCGCCCGCAGGGCGATATAGGTGCTCAGCAGGTTGTCGAGCCGCGCCGAGGCGATGAACTCGCCGCGCAGGCCAACCCGCGCCGGCGGCTGGGTATCGTAAAGCAGCAAATCCCAGGACAGTATGCTGGCGAAAGGCGCCGCCGCCTCGCCGTTCCCGTTGAGGCGCGCCAGCAGGATGGGTTCGAGATCGAAGGCCTCGCCCTCCCCAAGCCTGAGCATGACCGGGGAAAGCTCGGTCTGGGGATTGATGTTGCGCCCTTTGTTGGCCTGGCGGTCGAGATGAATGGCGAGGCTGGGAATAAAGGCGACCGGCTCGCGGAAGTCCACAAGGCTTGAGCGGGTGTTCCCGCTCGCGTCGATTCCAGCCACCCGGCCGGCGATCGACAGGTCCCGGTCGTACCAGGGATGCAGCAATGCGCCGCCGTAGATTTCCACCCCGAGCTGCCCATAGCCTTGCTCTTGCCGGGCGGGATTTGGGCGGAGGCGCAGGCCGGGGCTGTCGGTGTGGGTTCCGGCGAGGCGGATGCCGCCGGCGAGCAAAGGCTGGCGGCCGCGGCGGAAGGCGATCAGGGCGCCGTCGTCGCGGGTGACGAAGCCCGCGGCGCAGTCTTCGCGCCGCCAGTGCTCGGTTTCCCGCAGCGGCGCGAAGCCGGCGTCGGCGAGCATGCGGGCGGCGTTTTCCACCGCGTGGTAGGGGGTGGGCGAGCGCTCGATGTACCCGAGCAGATCATCGACTAGCGCGGCGTTTTCCATCATTTTTGGCGGGCTTGGCGGGGCGGTCGCCTGAGCCCGTTTGCATTCCTAGTCAGCGATGATTTCCAACAGTTCCACATCGAAGATCAGCACCGAATTTGGGGGTATCGCCGGCGAGGGGGAGGATTCGCCATAGGCGAGGTCAGGGGGGATGAACAGCCGCCACTCATCGCCAACGCGCATCAATTGCAGGGCTTCGGTCCAGCCGGGGATAACCTGGGACAAGGCGAACTGGGCGGGTTCGCCGCGGTCCACGGAACTGTCGAAGATCGAGCCGTCGATGAGGGTGCCGTGGTAGTGGGCAAGCACGGCGTCGGCCGCGGCCGGGGACGCGCCCTCCGGCCCGGTGCCGAGCACTTCGTATTGCAGGCCGGAATCGAGGGTGACCACCGCGTCCCGTTCGCCGTTCTCATCGAGGAAAGCCTGGCCCATGGCGAGGGTTTCGGCGGCGGCGGCCTGGGATTCGGCGAGTTCCCGCTCCATCGCCTCCTGCTGGCGTTGCTGGAAAATCTCCAGCGCGGCGATCATTTCATCCATGCCCAGGCTGAAATCGCCGGCCATGGAATCGCTGACTCCGGCCAGGAAAAGCGCCGGGTCGAGGTCTTCGAGCAGGCCCTGGGACATGAGGTTCATGCCGATATTCATGCCTAGGGCGTAGGCGATGCGGGCGTCTTCGCTGGTCAGGTCCGGGGTGTCCGGCGTGTCCGATGTGTCCTGGGCGAGGGCCGCGGGCGTTGGCCCCGCCAGGATTGCGCAGAGGGTCAGCGCGGCAGGTGCGATTCTCATATGGTTTCCTCCGAAACGCGCATGCTATCCATATTGGCCCGCAAATGCCAGAATGTTGAAGACTGGTCGGCAAGTGGCTTCGAATCGTCGCCGTCTGGCGGGCCGCGCGCGGCGGACGCCGTGAATCCATCCATGGAGGCTCCGGGCTCGGCATCCTGCCTCGCACGCCCGCCGCGCGCGGCCCGCCAGACGGCGACTTACGCTGTGCAGACCGGAAAGAGTCCATGCTTCGGCATGATGAGGATAGCTTGCGGCAGTCATCCCGCGCGAAGTCGCGGGCATCGCCGCTGCCGGCCAGGGTGGTGGGCGGATGAGTGGTTAGGTGGTCAGGCAAAAGATGGCGCTGAAAAGATTTGAATTGGGCTTGTTTGGTTTGGGGCTTGCTGTTGTGCTCGGTGGCTGCGGGGGGAACATGGCGGTTTTGGTCAATGACCGGGCGGTGTACGACCCGACCGGGCGGCTGCCCGCGGGGGAGGTTGTGGATGCGGATTTGCAGGGTTGCATCAATTTCGCCATGGCGCAGCAGGGGGTGGGAAGCGTGGCGGAGCTTTCGGCGCTGTCCTGTCCGGGGTCGGAAATCGGTTCGCTGGAGTTTGTTGCGGTGCTCGGCGGGGTGCGTTTTCTCGATCTGGGTGGCAACAACATCAGCAATCTCACGCCGCTTGAGGATTTGCCGCTGTTGAACGGGTTGAATCTGTCCCATAACGCCATCGTCGATGTTTCGCCACTGCTGCTTCTCGACAATCTGATTTCGCTCGATCTGCGCGGCAACAACGGCATTCCCTGCCAGCAAATCGCGCTGCTGCGCGAGCGCCTCGGCGAAAACCTGCTCGCACCCGAGGGCTGCGG
>JAPOTO010000172.1 GCA_026709135.1 Gammaproteobacteria bacterium
CTAACGAGCTTCTGGCCTCGATCCGTCGCTGTGCAGCAACTCGGCCACTTGTTCCGGGTTGAAGGGCCAGTTGCATTCCTGGCCGGTTTGGGGGTTTCGCACCACGGGGATTTGCAGGCCGTAGCGTTCCACGAGGGCCGCGGATTCGCCGATGTCGATGGGGGTCAATTTGAATGCCCGGGATTTGGCGAGGTCGGCGAGCATCGCCTCGGCGCACTCGCAGAGATGGCAGCCGGCGGTGGTGTAGAAGAGGAGTTCAGGCATCGCGGATCGCTTCGCCAAGCTCGCGAATCAGGCCGGGGCCGCGGAAAATCAGGCCGCTGTAGACTTGCAGCAGGTCGGCACCGGCGGCGAGCATGGCGCGGCCGTCCTCCCCGCCCATGATGCCGCCAACGCCGATCAGGGGAATGCGGTCGCCGGTTTCGGCCTTGATCGCCCGCATCGCGCTCCTGGCCAGTCCGCTCAAGGGAGCCCCGCTCAAGCCGCCGCTTTCCTTGGCAATCCACTCTGGTAGATCCGGCGGGCGCGTAACCGTGGTGTTTCCGGCGATGATGCAGTCGGCGCCGCCGTCGAGCAGCGCCGCGCAGATCGGCGGGATTTCCGCCTCGCCGAGATCGGGGGCGAGCTTCCAGGCCATGGGCAGATACTTGCCGGACTCGCTCTGGTGGGCGCGCTGCGCCTTTTTCAAGGCTTCGAGCAGGCGCGCGAGTTCGCCGCCGAATTGCAGTCCCCTCAGGCCCGGGGTATTCGGCGAGGAAACATTGATGGTGACGTAGTCCGCGACTTCCCGGCACTGGCGCAGGCATTCGAGATAGTCGGCGGCGGCGTTTTCCGCGGGGGTGTCCCGGTTCTTGCCGATGTTGACGCCGAGAATGAGCCGGCTGCGCCGGCGCCGGGCCCGCTCCACGGCGTGGGCGATGCCGTGGTTGTTGAAACCCATGCGGTTGACGATGCAGCGGGCGCGGCGGGCGCGGAACAGCCGCGGCCGCGCATTGCCGGGCTGGGGCAGCGGCGTCAGCGTGCCGATTTCGACAAAGGCGAAACCCAGCGCCGCGAGGGCGTCGATGTGGTCGCCATTCTTGTCGAGGCCCGCGGCAAGGCCGATCCGGTGCGGAAAATCGAGCCCCATCAGGCTGACCGGATCGGCGGGAGGCGGGGCGGCGAGCCGGCCGGCGAGCCCGCAGCGGTGCAATGCCGCCAGCGCGCCGAGGGCGATGTCGTGGGACGCCTCGGCCGGCAGGGCGAACAAGGGATTCGCGAGCAAGCGATACACCGCGGTTCCGGGATGCGATTTCATTGCCGCGAAGATTGCGGGTTTTTCCAACCACGGTCAAACACCCGCCCGCGCCCGCCCTCCTAGACATCGAAGGCAAAACCGTTACAATCGCCCACTTTGCGCCGCGAACTGGAAAGCTCTCGATGAGTCAGCACGCAACGATCACGGAACTGAAGAACTGGCTGATGATGCAGATCATCGGCCAGGAACGCCTGATCGACCGCCTATTGATCGCGTTGCTCGCCGATGGCCACCTGCTCGTCGAGGGTGCACCGGGGCTGGCCAAGACCAAGGCAATCAAGGACCTCTCCCGGGGCATTGAAGGCGATTTCCACCGCATCCAGTTCACCCCGGACCTGCTCCCGAGCGACATCACCGGCACCGAGGTGTTCCGCCCCGAAGACGGCTCGTTCCGTTTTCAGCAAGGGCCGATTTTCCACAATCTTGTGCTCGCGGACGAGATCAACCGCGCCCCGGCCAAGGTGCAGTCGGCCCTGCTCGAGGCCATGGGGGAGCACCAGGTCAGCGTCGGCCGCGAATCCTTCACCCTGCCGCCGCTGTTTCTTGTCATGGCGACCCAGAACCCCATCGAGCAGGAAGGCACCTACCCGCTGCCGGAAGCGCAGCTCGACCGCTTTTTGATGCATGTGACGATCACCTATCCCGCCATCGACGCCGAACGCGGCATCCTTCATCTCGTGCGCAACGAGGCCGCGGACAAGCTGCCCAGCCCGCCGAGCCAGGTGCCGCAGGAAAAAGTCTTCGCCGCCCGCCGGGAAGTGCTCGAAATGCATATGGCGCCCGAGGTTGAGGAGTACATCATCCAGCTCATCATGGCGACCCGGAACCCGCAGATTTATGGCAAGGACCTCGAAGGCTGGCTCGAATACGGCGCCAGCCCCCGGGGCACGATCGCCCTCGACCGCTGCGCCCGGGCCCACGCCTGGATCCAGGGCCGGGATTTCGTCAGCCCGGACGATGTGCAGGAAATCCTGTTCGATGTGCTGCGCCACCGCATCCTGCTGAGCTTTGAGGCCGAAGCCGGCGGCGTGACGCCGGACAAGGTGCTGGAAACGATCCGCGAACGCGTGCCCTCCGCCTGACCCGTGCCGGAACAAGATTAGCCGGCATGAGTTCCAGGCACCGCATCGACCCAGAGCACGCGCGCTACCAGGCCACTGGCGCGATGGTAAGCCTGCGCCAGTTGCTGATGCAGCGCCATGCCGCCAAAACACTCGAGTATCTCGCCCACAACCGCTCCATCGCCGGCATCAGCGGCCTGCACCTGTCGAAGATGCGCGGTCGGGGAATCGACTTCGAGGAGTTCCGCCCCTACCAGCCCGGCGACGACATCCGCCTGATCGACTGGCGCGTCACCGCGCGCACCAGCCGGCCCTTCACCAAAGTTTTCCGCGAGGAGCGCGAGCGACCGGTGATCATCGCCGTCGACCAGACCCGCAACATGTATTTCGGCAGCCGGGTCGCCTTCAAGTCGGTGATCGCAGCCCAGGCCGCGGCGGTGTTCTGCTGGCTCGCCATCGACAATGGCGACCGGGTCGGCGGGCTGGTTTTCTCCGACCGCGAAGCCCGGCTCGTGCGCCCCAAGCGCAGCCGCCGCTCGGCGCTGCACCTGCTCAACCAGGTTTGCGAATTCAACCAAGCGCTCGGCGATGTGGCAGCGGAGGCGCCCGGCGCGGGTGAAAACGCCGGACTTTCCAGCGCCCTCGGCCAGATCCGCAAGATCCTGCGGCCGGGCAGCACCTTGTATGTGATTTCGGATTTCGTCACCCTCGACCAGCGCGCGGTCAGCTTTCTCAATCAACTCAGCCAGCACAATAACGTGGTATGTTGTTTCGTTTACGATGCGCTGGAAGAGTCGCTGCCGGCGCCGGGGCTTTACAGCATTACCGACGGGCGGCGCAAGGGGGCGCTGAACACCTTCAACCGGCGCGCGCGAATCCGCTACCGGGAGCAGTTCGGCGAGCGGCTGCGGTTGATCGAGTCCGAACTCGACCGCCTCCAGGTGCCGCTGCTGAAAATTCGCACCAGCGATCTCGTCGTGGAGCAGATACGACAGTGGATAGCGCAGAACTTATAGTGCCGTGTCATGCGTCTCACGTCGCATCAGTGTGGCGGCAGCGCGTCAGCGCTAGGCGCGGCCCGCGGACAATACTCTACCGTATTGGCAAGGGCCGCAACGACGCGATGGCGCGCTGCCGCCGCACCCGAAGGGCGTCCACCCCTTGGCCCGTGGCGGCGTTGCGCCCCTTGCCAATGGGTCTCGTCATTGCCCGCGGGACGCGTCTTGCCACGAGCCAAGGGGTGAACGCTGATGCAACATGAGACGCATGACACGGCACTAAATCAGCTTGCTGATATTCGTTTGTCCGATCCTGTGGGCTGGTGGCCGCCGGCGCCGGGTTGGTGGCTGCTGGCCGCGCTGCTGCTCGCCGGCCTCTGGTTCGGCGGACGCTGGGCGCTGGCATTCTGGCGCCGCCGGCGCAATTGCCGCCAGGCGCTGCTCGAACTTGAGCGGGTGTTCGATGACTTCGCCGCGGTCGATGCCAGCCAAGCTGATGTGTCCAAGCTGCGCTGCGTCAACGCGGTCAACTCGGTGCTGCGGCGGGTGGCGCTGACGCATTTTCCCGACCCAAGCGTCGCCGGGCTCGGCGGCGCGGATTGGGTCCGCTTCCTGCGCGCCAATGGCAATTCCACACAGCTCGACCGGGAGCTAGCCCAGGCCCTGGGCGAGGGCCGCTTCCAGCCTTCGCTTGCGGTCGATACCGACCGGCTCGAAGCTTTCAGCCGGGAGTGGATCCGCTCGATCTATCTGCGCCGGCGCGGCAATCGCCAACAGCCGCGGAACCAGGCCCAAGCCGGCTTGGAGGTTGCCCGCGGCGATGCTTGAGTTCATTTGGCCCTGGGCGTTCGCGCTGCTGCCGCTGCCCTTCTTCATCCACCGGCTGATCGCCCGGGCGCCGCGCCAGGACGCCGCGCTGTATGTGCCGTTCTTCAACGCGCTCGACCGGCTCCACTCCGACAGCGAAAATCTGGGCGCGGGCCGGCTGCTCAAGCTGATTTTCTGCGCGCTGATCTGGCTGCTCGTGGTGCTCGCGGCGAGCCGGCCGCAATGGCTCGGCGAGCCGGTGCAACTGCCCTCGACCGGCCGCGACCTGATGCTCGCGGTCGATATCTCCGGCAGCATGGAAGCCCAGGACATGATCGTCGGCAGCCGCCAGGCCTCGCGCATCGATGTGGTCAAAGCCGTGGTGGGGGACTTCGTCGAGCGCCGCGAGGGGGACCGCCTGGGGCTGATCCTCTTCGCCGCCCACGCCTATGTCCAGGCGCCGCTGACTTTCGACCGCAAGGTTGTCGGCGAACTGCTCGAAGAGTCCGACATCGGCATCATCGAGGAATCGGCCACCGCCATCGGCGACGCCATCGGCCTGTCGGTGATCCATCTGCGCAGCCGCCCCGAGAACAGCCGGGTGCTCGTCTTGCTCACCGACGGCGTCAACAACGCCGGCGAAGTGTCGCCGGAACAGGCCGGGCAGTTGGCCCGCAGCGAGAACATCAAGATCTACACCATCGGCATCGGCGCCGACCAGATCACCCAGCGCGCCTTTTTCGGGGCGCGAACGATCAACCCCTCGGCGGAACTCGACGAGGCCGTGCTCACCCGCATCGCCGAATCCACCGGCGGCCGCTATTTCCGCGCCAGGGACGTGTCCGGTCTGGTGGAAATCTACGCCGAACTCGACCGGCTCGAAGCCATCGAGCAGGACGAACAGACCTACCGCCCAACCCGGGTGCTGTTCCACTGGCCCCTCGGCGGCGCGCTGCTGCTCAGCTTCCTGCTCGCGCTGGTTTCGATTCCCTGGCTGTCGCTGGCCGGGCTGTCGCTGGCCGGGCGGGCGGTGCTCGCTGACGCCGACGATCCGGGCTTGGGCGTGGGCGGGGACGCCAAGGCGGAGGCATAAGCGCCATCATGGAAATCTCCACCGCCATTTTCAGCGAGTTCCATTTCCTGCGGCCCTGGTGGCTGCTGGCCCTGCTGCCCGCGGCGGTTTTCATCATCGCCCTGTGGCGCGTGAACAGCGCGCTCAGCGCCTGGGACAAGGCCATCGACAAGAGCCTGCTGCCCTACCTGCTCGACCGCTCGCGCAACGCCGCCCAGCGCACGCCGCTGCTGCTTTTGCTCTGCGCCTGGGTGTTGTCGGCGGTGGCGCTGGCGGGCCCGGTGTGGGAAAAGCTGCCGCAGCCGGTGCAGCAGCGCGAGGACGCCCTCGTGGTGGTGATGGATCTGTCGCTGTCGATGTTCGCCCAGGACCATGTGCCTTCCCGGCTCGATCTCGCCAAGCGCAAGCTGCTCGACATCCTCGCCCTGCGCGACGAGGGCCAGACGGCGCTGGTGGTATACGCCGGCGACGCCCACGCGGTGATGCCGCTGACCGACGATGTGGTGACGATCAAGGCCTTGGTGCCCTCGTTGAGCCCGAATATCATGCCGCTGTTCGGCAGCAATCCCATGGCCGCCGTCGACATGGCCACGCGGCTGCTCACCAACATCGACGCACCGGAAGGCAAGATCCTGCTGATGACCGACGGCATCAGCGGTTTCGACCAGGAGCTGCTGCTCACCCGGCAGCTCGAGGGCACGCCCTATGAATTGCTGATTCTCGGCATCGGCACCGAGGAGGGCGCGCCGATCCGCACCAGCGACGGCAATTTCCTCACCGACCGCCAGGGCGCCATGGTGGTGCCGAAGCTGAACCGCAGCGTGCTGCAATCGCTGGCGAACCGCGTTGGCGGGCGCTACCACGACATCCAGCTCGCCGATTCCGACCTCGCCTATCTGCTCACCGACCGCAATCTGCTCGACGATCCGCGGCTGAGCGATGTCGAGGAGGAGTTCGACATCTGGCACGAAACCGGGCCTTGGCTGCTGCTGCTGATCGCGCCGCTCGCCGCGCTCAGCTTCCGCCGCGGCTGGCTGTTCGCGCTGCTGCTCGCCGCCGGACTGATCGGCCTCGCCCCGGCCCAACCCGCCAAGGCCGCGGAATGGGCCGGGCTGTGGCAAACGCCGGATCAGCGCGGCGCCCGCGCCTTCGCCGAGGAAGACCACAGCCTCGCGGCGAATCTGTTTGAATCCCCCGGCTGGCGGGGCGCGGCCAACTACCGCGCCGAGAACTACGACGCCGCCATCGCCGCCTTCAGCGCCCTCGACACCCCGGACGGGCACTACAACCGCGGCAACGCGCTGGCGCTCTCCGGCAACTACGCCGAGGCCATCGCCGCCTACGATCTGACCTTGGCGATGGACCCGGAACACGCCGACGCGATCCACAACAAGGCCATCGTCGAGCAACTGCTTCAGCAGCAGCAATCCGAACAGGGCGAGAGCCAGGAAGGCGAAAACCAGAACGAGCAATCCGAGCAGAATTCCGACCAGCAATCCGAACAGGATCAGGAAAACAGCGAACAGCAGGACCAGCAAAGCCAGGAGGGCGACCAGAACCAGCAGCAGGATCAGCAACAGAACGAGTCGCCAGAGGACCAGGAGGACTCCGAGTCCAACAGCGAGCAGAACACGCCGAGCCAGAACAGCAACGAGGAATTCGAGGAGCGGCAGTCGCTCGAACAGTGGCTGCGCCGGATCGAGGACGACCCGGGCGAATTGCTCCAGCGCAAGTTCCGCTACCAGTACCGCCAGCGGCAACTCAACGGCACCGCCAACAGCCTGCAGGACGGAGGCCAGATATGGTGAAGCGCCCAGCCATTTTCGCATGCTTGCTCGCGCTGCTCGCGGGGCTGCCCTGGGTTCCAGCCAGCGCCCAGCAAATCGAGACCAGCGTCGACCGCACCGAACTCGCCCGGGGCGAAACGCTCACTTTCACGATTCGCGTCTACGACCGCCGCCAGGGCATGCAACTCGACCTGACCCCGCTCACCGAGCAGTTCGATGTGCTCGGCACCCGCACCTCGAGCCAGATCCGCAGCGTCAACGGCAATGTCGAATCCTGGACCGACTACATCGTCACCCTCTTCCCGCTCACCGAAGGCGAGCTGACGATTCCCGCCATCGAGGTCAACGAGTCGCTGACCGAACCCATCAACGTGCTCGTGCGCAATGAAGGCACGCGCTCGAACCAGGGCGCCGAGGAACTCTTCCTCGAACTCGAGGCGAACAAAGAGTCGATCTACGTCCAAGAGCAATTGCTGTTTTCCGTGCGCCTGTATTACACGATCAATGGCATCCGCAACCCGCAGTTCACCGAACTCGACATCCCCGACACGGTAACCCAGTTGATCGGCTCGCCAAACCAGTACGAAACGCTGATCAACGGCGTGCGCTACGGGGTCTACGAAAAACGCTATGTCATCTTCCCCCAGCGCAGCGGCCCGCTGGTGATACCCGACATCCTGTTCCGCGGGGAAGTGACCGACGGATCAAGCAATTTCGTCTTCCGCAACCTGAACACCCGGCGCGTGACCGCGTTCACCGAGGGCATGACCGTTGAAGTAAGGGAGCGCCCGGAAAGCGCCCGCGACAGCGAATACTGGCTGCCGCTGCGGTCGTTGACGCTGGAGGAAAGCTGGACGGGCCCAACCGACGACCCGCATATCGGCGACACCTTGGTCCGCACCATCGCGATCGAGGCCGAAGGTCTCGACGGCGCCGTGCTGCCCCCGCTCACCGATGTCGCCATCCCCGGCGCCAATATCTACCCGGAACCCTCGGAAATCGAGCGGGTGTTCGTCGACGGCAGCATCGTTGGCTCCCGCATCGAGCGCAAATCCATCGTCGCCACCGCATCCGGCCCGTTGGAAATCCCCGAAATCGTCATCCCCTGGTGGAATGTGGAAACCGACCGGCAGGAACTCGCCATCATCCCCGCCACCACGTTTTCGATCACCGCGGTCGCCGGCTCCACCCCCGCGGAACAGACCATCGCCGGCATCGGCGAAGACCTCACCGCGCTGCTCGAGACGCCGCCCGCCGTCGATCAGGCGATGATCGACGCCCAAGCCGGCGCGGACACCATCGAGATCGACCAAAACTGGCTCAACTGGCTGTTGGGCATGGTCGTTCTGGCGGTTGCCGCCCTGCTCTACCAGTCGCTGCTGCGGCCCCGCCACGGCGCCATCGCCGACTACGCCCGCGAGCGCCGGCGGCAGATCCTGTCCCACTACGCCCCGGAAAACAACGAGACCAGCGCCCACCGCGATTTGCGCAAAGCCCTGCGCGGAGGAGACCTGCGCCAAATCCGCCGCAGCCTCATCCGCTGGGCCGACCACCACATCGACTCGCGCCGCATCGCCAACATGGAAGACCTACTCAGCCAGCGCGAAGTCCCCGAACTGCATGGCTTCGCCGAGTCAGTCCAAGCCGCGCTCTTCAACAAGGGCTTCAGCGATGGTTTGAACGAGGGCGAGGCGGGCGAAAAAGCCGCGGCGGCAATCCAACCGGAACACCGCGACCTCGGCGAACTCGCCGCGCTCACCGCCAAGCTGCGCCAACAAAAACGCCGCCGCAACCGGCAACAACGCAAATCCACCCGCCACGCCCTCGCCCCGCTATACCGCATCTGAGCCGGACTCAACGCCGCGATGGCGCGGCCCGGCAAACGCGATGTCACACGGGCCGCCGCCCGGAAAACTTTTTTCCCAAAAACTTGGCGGTCCGCTTCGATCTGTCCTATAACTATCGATATTCATTGTCCACACACCGCCAAGGAGTCGACTGGAATGCAAGTGCAAACACCGGAACTGCCATACCGGCTGCTCGTGGTGATTCTGATCACCTACGGCACCGGGTTCCTGCTCACCGCCGTGGGCGGCTGGGCGCTGTACCAGTCCGCCATCTCGCATATGAACGACACCGCGGATAGCATCGTGGAGCGAATTCTCGGCCAGCTCGAACCCAAAATCGAAGCCAATGCGGCGGCGATTGACCGAAACGCGCGGATGATCCAACAAAATGGGGACCAAATCACCCTGCTGCGGGAGCGGGTGGCCGCACTAGAAACGAACGTCGACGAACTCAACCGGCGGGTGCTGGTACTTGAGGAAAAAGTGGACGATTTAGCGTTTCGCATGGGTGCGTTGGAATCTCGCATGATTTCTCTTGAGTCTCGTGTCGGCGATCTGGAATCTCGCGTTGGCGATTTGGA
>JAPOTO010000024.1 GCA_026709135.1 Gammaproteobacteria bacterium
TGCTGTTCCGCCTGGCGGCGAGGAGACTGCCGAGCTGAACTAGGAGCCTGCGGCGCAGGCTCCTAGCCGGGCACGCCTTCCAGAACTTCCTTGTCGCGCGGGGCTTTGCCCTTCTTTGGCTGGGGCGAACATTCCCCAGAGCAGGCACTGGCATCCTTCCCCGGCTTTGCATGGAGCATCCGGGCGCGGCGGCGGCTTTCGTAGAGGCCGAGGGCGTGCAGCGGGAAGTATTGCCGGTAGAGTTCGTAATCGAGCAGCGCGGTGCGGAAAAAAACACCGGCCATGTCCTCCCTGGGCCAACTTCCATCCGGGAGCTGGGTATCGACCAGATAGCGCGCCCCCCGGGCAATCGCGCTCCAGCTCGAATCTTCGGCTTCGAGCAGGGCGATCAGCGCCCAGGCGGACTGGATAACCTGGCTTTTGGTGTCCTGGACGTATTCGCCGCTCATGCAGCCGCTGTGGTGTTCGCCCCAGCCGCCGTCTTCCCGCTGGCGGTCGCGCAGCCAGCGGCAGGCGATGCGCAACGCCGGGTCGCCGGGCCGCGCGCCGGCGGCCACCAGGCCCCGGATGCCGAAAAGCGTGCCGTAAATGTATTGCACCCCCCAGACCCCGCGCCAGCTTCCATCGATGGCCTGGGTCCGCCGCAACCAGGCTTCGGCGCGGGACATGGCCGCGGCGGCGGCCGGGCCGAGCGCGCCGGGATACCGCTTCTGACAGGCCGCGAATGCCGCCATGCACGAGGCGGTGCATTCGACGTAGGAGTTTTCGGTCATCGACTCGCCGTACATTTCCGCCGGGTTGAGCCACTCCAGGCCGATCCGCGAACGCCGCGCCTCGTAGCTGCCGAAGCCGCCATCGCGGTTCTGCCCCCGCAGCATGAAACGCGCGGCATCGGCGAGAACCGACTCATCGCCTTCCTTTGGCGCCGCCGCGAGAATCCCCAGCGATGCCTCCGCGGTGCAATCGGTAACCGGCCAGCCATGCCAGACCCCGGCGAAACACCAGCCGCCTTTCGGATCGTTGCGGAACGCCTCCCGGTAACCCGCGAAACTTTCGCGGATCTGCTGGCTGCGCAGAAAGCCCGCGCCCTTGTCAATCGCCTCCCGGAACTGGCCAAGCCCGGAGGTGGTGGCCAGGGCCTGCACGGCGAAACCGGTGTCCCAGGACGCGCTGCGGGCGCCGGTGATCCGGGTGCCCTCCGCTTCGTCCTCCCAGATCCAGCCTTCTAGTCGCGCCAGCGCCTTGCGGCAGTCGGGGTCGTCCGGGTCCCGCAGCCACAGCGCCACGATGTTGAGCATTCCGCTCACCGGAGAAATGCTGGTATGGTCCGAACTGCGCAGCTCCCAGCGGATGCGCTCGAGCAGATCGTCCCGGCAGCGCTCGCGCAGGCGCTTGCCGTGGACGCGGTCATAGGCGCCGGTCAGCACATAGCCGGCCCGCAGCCAGATGTTGGGCCGGGCGAACAGATCGGCTTCGCGCAGGCGGTTGCGGCTGCCGGCGAAATCGGCCTTGGCGAACCCTTCCGGGTACAGTTCGCCGCGCAGGGATTCGATGAGGCCGCTGACCGGCGCCTGGTGGCGGGTCGCGTAAATCGCCGCCATGGCCATGTAGATCAGCCGGGTGTGGCAATACCAGTTGGCGGGATGCAGCGGCAGGCCGCGCGGCAGCCGCCACAGCTCCGGCAGCACCGCGTTCAGCCCGTCCCAGTCGTAGAGGTTGAGCAGCGCCAGCCAGAACTTGCCCCAGCTCGGGATGTTGAGCACGCCCTCCCGCCGCACGAACTCCCCGGCGCGGACCAGCAATGGATCATCGGGCGCCACCTCGAGCGTCCGGGCCGCCACATAGACCAGGGCGGTGACGAAAAGATAGGGCTGGGAATGATCGTGCAGGCCCCAGCAGCCATCCGCCAGGCGGCTGTGCTCGAATTGGCGCAGCAGCAAGCGGCGGCGCCCGGCTTCAATCGGCTGGCCGATGACCTGGTGCAGCAGCACGTATTGCGCGGCGAGCATCGGGCACCAGCGCATTTCCCCTTCCCACTCGCCGTCTGGGCCTTGCAACGCGATCAGCGCCTCTCCCGCCCGATCCAGCGCCGCGCTGGCGCCTTCCTTGTTCGGCTCGAGGCTTGGCGGCGATTCCACCTCGCCGGCATAGCTCGCCATCGACGTTGTGAACGCCCGCCGCAAAGTCTCCATCACCACCCGCTCATTGGCCCCCACGAGACTGCGGGCCTTGCGCATTTCCCACGCGCCGCGCAGCAGCCAGCCAATGCGGGCGCTCAATGCGCGAAAGACGGCCAGCGACCGCTTGCCGTCAATGCGTTCGCGGCGCCGCGACGTTCCACCCGCGGCGCCGGCGAGCACGGTCGCGCCGAAAGCGGCGCTGATCCGGGCGACCGAAGTGTCCTCGCAGGCGAGCAGGCGCATGGTCCGGTCGCGGAACAGGCCGCTGAACCGCCAGTTGCGGTATATCGCCTGGCGCAGCGCCGCCGCTTCAAAGCGGTGGTCGCTGAACACCTCGTAAAGCCCCATGGCGAGCAGCTGGGGTGCCCGGGTCTCTCTCAGCCGCCGCAGGGAGAAGGCCTTGAAATCCCCGTCTTCGGCCAAGGCGAGGGCGTCGCCAAAGCCGAGGGTCATGCCGGTGGCGGTCATGGGATGGTAATGGCCGGCGGCATCGCCAATGAGCACGCGCCGGGAAGTCCCGTAGGTGAGGCGGGGCCGCAATTCGTTGGCGGCGGCCTGGAACCTGCCCTGCTCCAGCGCCTCGACAAAGGCCGTCCGCAGCGGTTCCGGCAGGAACTCGGCGTAGGACTCCGCCAACAGGGCGGCGCGGTGCTTCGGCGCCCAGTGGTCGAGTGGCGTGTCGGCGATGATGCGCACGCGACCCTCGCCCAGGGGCACGGTGAGTATCGGCCCCGGACCGCCAAGCACCACATAGCCGAATCCTTCATGGGCCGGCTCGACGCCTTCGACCACCACGCCGACCATGCGCGAGCACGTCATGCGCTTGGTGGGGAGATCGAGCGAATGCCGGACAATGGAAGCCCGGCCGTCGGCGCCGACGATGCGGTCGGCCTCGATGTGGCGCTCCTCCCCCTTCTGGCTGAACGCCAGGCCGCCATCGTCGATCATCCGGGCCCGGGCATTGCGCAAAACATCGATTTCCGGGACTTCGCCGATCACTTCGTGCAAGGCCGCGACAAGGGCGGAATGCTCGAACACCATGCCCGCCTCGCCGCTGGGATAGGGCAGCACGATGGGCTCGGAACGGTCTTCCGGGTACACCACGAAGCCTTTGCCCGGAACAAATCCCGGCCGGCCCTCGAGATTCACGCCAACTGAGCGCAGCATCCGCAGCGCGGGTGGGTGCAGCCATTCCCCCGCCAGTCGCAGCGCGGCCTTCGGGTTGGCTTCAAGCAGCGCGACCCGGGCACCCTTGCGCCCATGGGCGAGTGCGCAGAGGCTGCCCACGGGACCCCCGCCGACAATGGCGATATCGTAGCGGCGCAAGGCTGAAGCGCTCAGGAAAAAACGCCTTCCCGGCGACGATAGCGAAGCCGGCATGGCAGCCTTGGGCCAGTCACCCAGCTGCCGTAGTTTGGCGCTGGAAAAGGCGTGGCGAGTTCGATATCGAACCGGTCGAGCAATACGGACCAAATCGCCTTGATCTGCATGATGGCGAAATTCTTGCCCATGCAGCGGTGTTTGCCGCCGCCAAAACCGATCAGCGTGTAGGGATGCTGTTTTTCCTCGCTGGCGGGCGGGGCGAAGCGGTCCGGATTGAACTTGTCCGGCTCCGCGAACACCTCGGGCAGCCGGTGGGAAGAGGCGGGCGCGACGGCCACGAGGGCGCCGGCCGGCACGGTGTAGCCAGCGTAATCCATCGCCCGCAGCGCCTTGCGGAACAGGATGATCAGCGGTGGATGCAAGCGCTCGCATTCGCGCACGGTGTTTTCCAGCAACTGCTGCTCCTTGAGCCCTTCGTAGCTGAGCATTTCCTGGCCTTGGTAGGTCTGCTTCGTTTCGGCGCGGATACGGTCGATAACCTGTGGCGCGCGCTGGAGCTCAAGCGCCATCCAGGTTGCGAGCACGGCGCTGGTGTGCTGGCCGGCGAACAACACCGTCACCAGCAGTCCGGTGATTTCTTCGTCGCTCAGTTGCTGGCCGTCCTTGTAGCGGGCCTCCATGAGCTTTTGCATGAAATCTTCCGATGTGGCGCCGGTGCGGCGGCGCTCGGTCATGATCCGGGTGAAGATCTCGGAGATTTTGCGGCGGGCCCGGTCGCGGCTGCGGTGGGCGGGGGTCGGCAATCTGGGAAAGAAGAATCCCAGCGTGTTGATGCCGTTTTGCAGCTCATGGTACGCCTCGGCGAAACCCGAATCGACCTCGTTGCGGATTTCCTCGCCGAGGAAGCTGCGGCTGGCGATATTGATGGTGAGTTCATTCATTTCCACCGGCAGGTCGAATTCCCCTTCCGCCCCGAGGGAGTCCGCGAACAGGTTGATCTCCTCGAACATGATGCGGACGTAGCGCTTCATCGCCGATTCGCGCAGGGCGGGAAAGAGGAATCCGAGCTGCTCGGTCATCAGCTCCGGGGAAACGTCATAGGCCACGCCCCGGCCGAAGATGGGGACGGTGAACTGGTACACCGACTTCGCGTCGAGGGTGTCTTGCGGCGCTTTGAAAAAAGCGTGGTGCGCCTCGGGACCGGAGAACAGCACGAATTTCCGCGGCCCCAGGCGGAACTGGAACATCTCCCCATGCTCGCGGCAGCCCCGCAGCAGAAACTCGGTTGGGTCGCGCTGGAATTGCCGCAGGTGGCCGAGCAGGGGCACGGCGCCGGAGACTTCCGGCAGCGCCCTTGCCGCTTCAAACCCGATTTCGGTGCTTGGTGTTTCGATAGACATCAGGCTTCTCAGTATACGAAAGGCAGCATCGCGAACCGGGCCCGGGCGGTGTAGCGCTCCCAGAGTTCGCCGTATTTGGCGCGGCAGCGGCGCTCGTCGCGCAGGCAGCGGTGGGAAAGCAGGGTCGCCAGCCAGGCCGGCAGCAGCAAGGGCGTCAGCGAGGCGAAGGCGGCGGTCAGGGTGAAAGCGAGGTAAACACAGATCTCGCCGGTATAGTTGAGGTGCCGCCCGATTCCCCAGAATCCCGACACCAGCAGCCGGCCGTCGAGGGTCTCGGCGGGTTTGCCCCAGATTTTGACTCCGGAGTCCTGTTTGAAACGGTGTTTCTGTTCGTTGGCGCCGCGGAACAGCCAGAAGCCGAAGACGAAGAGCAGCGCCAACCCCGCGGCGGCGGCCGGCGGCAAATCCGGCCCGGTAGCGTCCACCAGCCACCAGCCGGTGATGCAGTAGAAAAAAGGCACCAGCACATAGTCGCCCCAGACCAGCATCCAGCCGAAGCGTTCGCTGACGATGTCCCACGTGTAAATCATGCCGTTTTCAAACTGGAAGTAGTTGAAAATATAGGCGAAGGTGAAAATCTGATACAGCGTCATCGCCAGGGTCAGCCCGCCATAAGTCTGGTATTGCACCACGGCGAAGGAAACATTCAGCAGCGCCAGCCCGATGAGCGAGGGCCGGTAGCTGAACATTTTCAGATCGACGCCGAACAACGCGGGGTCGCGTTCCCGCCCGAAAAAATAGCCCCGCCAGAAACCCGCCGGCGCGCCCTCGGTGCCGGTGCCGCGCCAGTACAGCCAAGCGGAAAAAGCGAAGGCGAAAACATTGGTGACGATAAACAGCGCGGCGAAGTGCGTGTACAGCGCCGACAGCGAAAACCAGCCGAAGTAGGCGGCCAGCCCCGCAACGGCGAAAGTCAGCAGAAACAGGCTCAGGCCATTGAGCTTGCAGGGCCGGGTCTTGCCATCAACGTCGGTCAGCATGACTTCGCGGCCCGGCAGGAACTTCGAGCCCGCCATCAGGAAGGCGATGAATCCGGCGAGCATCAAGGCCGCCTGCCACAATGTCGTTGCGGAAAGCATGTCCACCGCGGTGAAGAACTCAGGCGGCGGCACGACCGGCCTCCGCCTCCCGCGTCAGATATTCCTGCCACTTGCGCACAGTCACGCGCTGGAACGCGGCCACCACCGGATTAACCTCGATGGCGGGCTCGTCCCAGTGACGCTCATAGCCGAGCTGCTCGGCCTCGACGGCGACCCGGTCCTGATCGAGCAGTGGACCGATCAGCATCCGGTTGGAAAGCTTCATCACCGCGGTCATGGCGGCCCGGGGTATCCGCACCGGCAGCAGGGGTATCTTGAGCGACTTGAAATAAAACAGGAAAAACGTGCGCGTCGTGCGCTCGTCAATCGGCAGCACGAACAGCCAGTGCTTGATCTCGTCGTCGGTGTTCGACCACTGGTAGGGATACTCGTAGCAGAGCTTCATGTGATTGGTGTCGAGCCGCGCGTGATCGACGAAAAATTTCGAGATGCGTCCGCGGCCGACCTTCGAGTCGTACTCGAGATACACATTGTCGCCCTTGGTTTCGGACCGGGTCAGCTCGGCGCCGTCGAAGGGGCGGTAGTCGCGGTGCAGGTGGGCGTGGGAGAAATCGCTGACATTGTCGATGATCATCGAGTGGTGCGCCGAGCAGGTGAAGCCCAGCGGCACGCAGGCCCAGCGATCCGGGCCTTCGATTTCGGGAATCTCCGGGATCTTGCGCTGCCCGGCCAATTCGGGATCGCCGGGGAACAGCCAGACGAGGCCATAGCGAACCTGCACCGGATAACTGCGGATCCTGATATCCGGCAGCTTTTCGCGGCCGAACATGTCGGGAATGTGGACCACCCGGCCGTCCTGGTCATATTTCCAGGCGTGATAGGCGCAGACGAGTTGGCAGTTCTGGACCTGCCCCATTGACAGCTTGAGCTGCCGGTGGGCGCAGCGGTTCTCCACCGCGCGGAATTCGCCGTCTTCACCGCGAAACAGCGCGATCGATTGTTTCCAGAAGACCACTTCGACCACCGAGCCGGGCTGGACGTTGCGCACTTCTTCCACCGCGTACCAGTAGTCCGGGCACATTCCCGCCGCCCGGGATTTCTGCCGCAGGTTGTGCGCTTCCTCGAAGCCGGGTGGCGCGGTGGCCACTGTCTCATTCATGTTCATGCTGATCCCTCCCCAGCGGCGACCCGCGCGCCCTCATCCGGCGCCGTGGCGACCGCCGCTGCCGGCGCCGCCTTCCGCGGCGGTTTGGCATTCGGATTGTTGATCGCCTTGCGCTCGTGGTAATGAAAGGCGTAGGCCTCGTGAACCGCGTCGCGGATAGTGGTTGGTTGGTAGCCCAGTTCGGTTTTCGCCTTGGTTAGATTGGCGTGGTGGCACCGCTTCAACAGACGGATGGCGCCGGGGGTGAACCGCTGGGGAAAATCCGGATGAAACCGGCTGAGATAAAAGCTGGCGATTTCCGAGAACACATACATCAAATTGGTCGGAACCCGCCGGTTGGGGCGGGGCACCCCGGATGCCTCCTCCCACAGGTTGAGAAGATTGGAGATCGTCAGGTACTCGGTGCTGAAGATGTACTTCTGGCCGCTGCGGCCTTTTTCCATGCACAGCAGATGGCCCTGGACAATGTCGCGCACGTTGACGAATTCGAAGCCGCCGTCGATATAGGCCCGCAGTTTGCCGTTGGAGTAGGCGCACAAGGTTCGGCCAAGCCGCGAAGGGAAGAAGTCGGCGCCGCCGACCACCGCGCAGCAGGTGGCGATGACGACCTCCTGGCCGAGGGCGGCCGCCCGCAGGCACTCATGCTCGACGAGGGTCTTGCTGCGCTCGTAGGGCATGGTCCGCTCCATGGGGAAGTAGATCATGGTTTCCTCGCTCGGCGCGGAAGGGTTGTCGAGATCGTAACCCACCGCGCTGAACGAACCCGTGACCACGACCCGGCCCGCTTCGACCTCCCGCGCGGCCCGGAGCAAGTTGCGGGTGCCGATCACATTGCAGTCGTAGATTTCCCGGCGATGGGCGAGGTTGCCTTCGATGGTCGAGATCTTGGCGGCGACATGGTAGACGCCTTGGCAGCCGTCCATCGCGCGGCGGGTGGCGTCGAGGTCGCGGATGTCGCCCCAGGCGCGCTCGACATCGAGGCCGTCCATGGCGGCGTTGTTGTCCTCCTCGCGCAGCAGAACGCGGAGTTTGACACCGTCATCAAGCAGCCTGCGGACGAGATTGGCACCGACATGCCCGGCTGCGCCCGTGACAAAAACCGGCGCCCCCGAATCGGCTTTTTGCGAAGAATTTGCTGCCACTTTGTTCCCTTTTCCTTTGCTGTTGCTGCTGTTGTCTGTTGTTGTTCCGCGAGCTATCGCGATTTCTTCAAGTTAGCTAGGAGCCTGCGCCACAGGCTCCCAGATCAATGCGATAGCCGTCGGGGCGGCTTGAGTTGAAGTATACCACGCCGCCCCCCGGCCTGACCGGGGCGGGACTCCCCACCTTCGGTGCGGCCGGCGGCAGCGGGATTGTTGCGGGTCGGAACATCATCGCCATGCCTTTATGAGCGGGATTCCACGCGGAAGGTCCACCAGTGGTCGGGCTGCGGCGCATCGATGTCCGGTCGCGGGTTGTAGGGGTCGTCGCCGAAATTCTGCAACTTGTCCAGCCGCGACCGCCAGGACATTGCCATGGTTTCCGGGTCGGTCACCCGGTTCACCTTGACCGGATAGACCACGCCATCGAGCCGCAGCCGCCCGGGCGCATCGGTTCCCACCTGGCTCGCCCAGTACTTGGTGTCGCATCTTGAACAACTCAGATACAGCTCGCCGGCCGGCGTCGCAAAGCAGTTCAGGTTGATCGAATGCGGACGCCAGCCGCCGGCGTAGATTTGCAGGGCGCAAAGTGGAACCTCGTTGGCGAAGGCCCAGTCCGCAACGGCCGCGTCCCCGGCGCCGCCTAACAGGTAGAATCCGGGCGTCCGGTCCCTGGGGTAGGCCGAAGTCCAGTACAGCAGGCCGAGCAGGGCCAGAATCAGCAAGGCCACGCCCGAGCGCTTGGCGATTGTTGCGGTGCTTGCCATGGCTGCGTTCACTCCCCCGGTTTTCGGAAGTTCGGTTTGCGGAAGTTCGCGGGTTTCCCCGCTCCTCCGCAGTTTCAATGCGCAGCATATCCCCCGAACCCGCATCCGGCAAGAAACAAAAACTTATGCGCCGCCATAGGAAACCTAGGAGCCTGCGCCGTAGGAATTCGCGAAAGCGAAAATTCGGAATCGCCGCGCCCTTGGCTGATCGATTGAGGCGAATATTGGCTTATATTCAACGA
>JAPOTO010000177.1 GCA_026709135.1 Gammaproteobacteria bacterium
CTTTCGATTCAGGCGGCACGTCGGACTCGACGTCGCGCTCGAGGGCCTCCACAATGCCGTGAAATCCGATAAGGCCAAGCCTGCCGACATGGTGAAATACGCTCGTGACACCCGAATCTGGTCGGTTTTCAGGCCCTATCTGGAGGCGGTAGTCGCAGATGGCACGTGAGACCAAAAACATCGCTGCTTCGGTGCGCGCGAGGCTGCGCAACCTTGCTCGGGAGCAACGAGCCAATTTCCAGCGCTTGCTTACCCGATATGCCTTGGAGCGATTCCTGTACCGGCTAAGTGTCTCCCCCCATAGGGATCTGTTCGTGTTGAAAGGGGCCATGCTCTACACCGCGTGGGCCGCAGACCCATTTCGAATGACCCGGGATATAGACTTGCTCAGTCTCGGCGATCATGAGGCCGGCCCATTGATCAAGGCGATTCGCGAAGTCTGTGCGCTGACAGTTTTGGATGACGGGCTGCAATTCGATGTGGAGAATATTTCCACAGAGCCTTTTAGCGAAGACCGCGCCCAAGGTGCTTTCCGGGCTCGCACTGCGGCCAGACTTGGCGCGGCGATCATTCCGGTCCAGATTGATATCGGCTTCGGAGATCCGATTACACCCGCCCCAGTGCAGCTTGAGTACCCAGTGTTACTTGATCAGCCGGCCCCATTTTTGCGCTCATATCCCCGTGAAACCGTCGTGGCGGAAAAATTCCAGGCAATAGTCGCACACGACCTCGCCAACAGCCGTATGAAGGACTTTTACGACCTTTTGGCCATGTCGCGGTTGTTCGCATTCGAGGGGAGAACCCTTTGCGCCGCCATTCGCGCCACCTTTGAAAGGCGCTCAACCACGCTGCCACGAAAACCCCCTCCAGCTCTGACGCGCGAATTTTCAGAAGACCCCCGAAAGCTTCGGTTGTGGCAATCCTTCGTCACCAGGGAACCGCTGCTGATTGACGAACTCAACCTGAATGCCTTAGTTCGCGAAATTGGGAATTTCATCATGCCCGCAGCCTTTGGTGCAATTGATGATCGCTGCTTGCCCGGAAATTGGACCCCGGGTGGAGGTTGGAGTCAGCCCACCTGATATCAGTACTATTTCCCCTTTCTTGTTCTATCAATCCACCCCCTCGCTCGGAATGCCATTGTTTGCGGGGAAACCAGCCGTGTGAACGAATGCGGAAAAACTCGGCTGGCGTTCCCTGCGGAATAGAACAAGAAAAAATGGTGCCGAAGGCCGGACTCGAACCGGCACGGCCGTGGGCCACTACCCCCTCAAGGTAGCGTGTCTACCAATTCCACCACTTCGGCATATTCTGTAGTCGTGAATTCCCGCGGCGCGGGCTCCTAGTTGGGCGGGTCGTCCTGGGCGGGCACCTCGACCCGGGGGAGATCATCGCTGTCGGCCGGTGGCACGACTTCGAGCGGCTCGGACACGATGACGGTGCCGGCGTCGAGTTGCGGCAGGTTGTCGCCGGCTGGCGGCTCGGCCTCGATGAGGCTGCCCGCCGTGGTTTGCTCGAGCAGGGATTGTTCGAGCAATTCCTGGTTTTCGATGGGCAGGCCGGTTGGGTCGGCGAGTTGCGACTGGCCGCGGGCGTAGATCGCCAGCACCAGGCTGGTTACGTAAAAGGTAACCGCCGCCACCGTGGTGGCCCGCACCAGGAAGCTGCCGCTGCCCGAGGAGCCGAACACGGTCTGCGAGGCACCGGCGCCGAAGGAGGCGCCGGCATCGGCGCCCTTGCCTTGCTGCAGCAGCACGAGGGCGACGATGGCCACCGCCACGACGACGTGAATGACGACTACCAGTGTTTCCATATCAGCTATCCGCGCCGGCGCAGATGGCGGTGAATTCTTCCGCCTTCAGCGAAGCGCCTCCCACCAGCCCGCCATCGATGTCGGGCTGGGCGAACAATTCCCGGGCGTTGGCGGCGCTGATGCTGCCGCCGTACAGTATGCGCGCGCCGTCGGCGATCGCGCCGCTTTGCTCCCGCAGGCGCGCGCGCAGCAGGGCGTGCACCGCCTGGGCCTGTTCCGGCGTTGCCGCCGTGCCGCTGCCGATGGCCCAGACCGGCTCGTAGGCGATGACCGCCCCATCCATGGCTTCGATGCCGTGCTCGCCGGTTACCGCATCGAGCTGGCGCAGCACCACGGCTTCGGTGTTGCCGGCGTCGCGCTCCGCCCGGGTTTCGCCGACGCAGAGAATCGGCACCAGCCCGGCTGCTCTGGCCGCGGCGAACTTGGCGGCGACCGCGGCGTCGGTTTCTCCGAGGCGGCCCCGGCGTTCCGAATGCCCGACGATGACGAATTCGGCGCCGCAATCGACGAGCATCGAGGCCGAGATCTCTCCCGTCATCGCCCCGTTCTCCAGCCCGAACAAGTCCTGGGCGCCCGGCCGGACAGGGCTGCCGGCCAGGGCCGAGACGGTTTCACCCAGATGCAGATGCGAAGGGCAAACCACGATGTCGACCCGGCCCCCGAGGCTTCGCAGGGGAGGCTTTAGCGCATCGAGCAACTGTCTGTTGCGCGCCCGGGAGCCATTCATCTTCCAGTTTGCGGCAACGAACCTGCGGCGCATTTCCCCTGCTCTTGGCCGGATGGTCCGGTGCCGGTCGAAACGGGGCGCCAATACTAGCCGAGACCTCGGCCGCGTGCAAGAAAACCCGCGCCGCGCCGAATCACCGCGCTTCGCTCCGCGCAGAACGGTGAGGACTGCGTGCTGCCAATCGGGTTCAGATTTGATACTGTCGGGGGCACGCCTTGGTGGGGACAGGATGGCAGGCTCGCGATTATGCTCAATTTTCCAGAGCCGCCCAGGGAGTATGCCTCGATATTCCTGGAGGAAACCGACAAGTCGCTGCCGAAGAAGATCGACCAGCGCACCCGCTACGCCTACTTCAGCACCATCGCCGAAGGCGGCAAATCGCTGATCAAGTCATGCAAGGACCAGCATCTTTCGCGCTTCATCTGCTACAAGACCCTGCGGCCCGAATTCGCCCAGGACGAGGTGGAGCAGCAGCGGCTGATTCGCGAGGCGCGGGTTTCCGCGATGCTGCAGCATCCCAACACCGTGCCAACCTACGAACTCGGCCGGGACCTGCGCGGCAATCCCTACTTCACGATGAAACTCGTCCACGGCTACACCCTGCGCGAGGTTCTCGACTACCGCGCCCGCTACGACCTGACCCAGTTGATGGAGGTGGTGATGCAGATCGGCTATGCCCTGGTGTATGCCCACACCCACGGCGTGGCGCACCGCGACATCAAGCCGGAGAACATTCTGGTCGGCCCCTATGGCGAGGTTGTGCTGCTCGACTGGGGGCTGGCCAAGGTCTGGGGCGGCCAGAGTGGCCAGAGCGGCAAACCCGGCGCCAGCGTGGCGGACACCGCCGGCCGTCAGGCGATTTCGGTTGGCGACATCAACATCACCGGCAAGCACAAGGCCCAGGGTTCGGCCTGGTACATGTCGCCGGAGCAGATCAACCAGGACCCGGACATCGACTACCGCACCGATGTGTTCAGCCTCGGCGCGGTAATGTACGAAACTCTGTGCGGCAAACCGCCGGCGAAGGGGCAGAAGATGCACCAGATTATCGACAGCGTGCTGCGGGAGGTGCCGCCGCCGCCGTCGGAAGTCGCCCCACAGCATGTGCCGCGCCTGCTCGAACAGGTCGCCATGCGCAGCTTGGAGAAAGACCCGGCGAATCGCTTCGAAAGCATGGGCGACATGGTGCGCGCCCTGCGCCAGGATTGGCAATCCGACTTGATATAGGTATTGGATACAGGTTTTAGGCATGAAACTCGCATTCATCGGCCTCGGCGTTATGGGTTATCCCATGGCTGGCCATCTGCAACGCAAGGTGGGGGCGGTCCGCGTCTACAACCGCACCGCCGCCAAAGCCGACAAGTGGTGCGGCGAATACGGCGGCGAAAGCGCGCCGACGCCGGCGGAGGCCGCCGCGGGCCGCGATCTGGTCATGCTCTGCGTCGGCAACGACGACGACGTGCGCCAAGTCGCTCTTGGCGGGAGCGGCGCGCTGGCCGGCATGGCGCCGGGTTCCATCCTCATTGACCACACCACGGCATCGGTCAGCCTGGCGCGGGAACTCGGCGCGGCGGCTGCGGAGCGCGGGATCGGCTTTCTCGACGCGCCGGTTTCCGGCGGCCAGGCCGGGGCCGAGAACGGCAAGCTGACGATCATGATCGGCGGCGAAGAAGAGACTTTCGCCCGCGCCGAACCCGCGCTCGCGGCCTACGCCGCCTTCAGCAAGCGCCTCGGCCCGGTGGGCAGCGGCCAGTTGGCGAAGATGGTCAACCAGATCTGCATCGCCGGCGTGGTGCAGGGCCTGGCCGAAGCGCTCAACTTCGCCGCGCGCGCGGGGCTCGACGGGGAAGCGGTTATCGAAACGATTTCCCGCGGCGCCGCCGGCTCCTGGCAAATGAGCAACCGCGGCGAAACCATGCTGCGCGACGAATACGACTTCGGCTTCGCGGTGGACTGGATGCGCAAGGATCTCGGCATCGCCATGGAGGAGGCCGGGCGCATCGGCGCCGAGTTGCCCATCACCGCAATCATCGACAACTTCTACGCCGAGGTTCAGCAAATGGGCGGCGGCCGCTGGGACACCTCAAGCCTGCTGCGGCGCTTCACCCGCCCGAGTTGAAGCGGATGGCAAACAACGCCAGCACCGGCAGCGTCGGGCCAGACCCCCAACAGGCGCCGGCGAGGGAGTTCAACCCCGCGACGGTGAAATACTTCCGCGGCGACATCTTCCACCCCAGCAGCGAAGTGGAGCGCGACATCGGCGGGCTCGTGCTGCGCCGCGGCGCGATGACCCAGGCGGAAATCTCGCGGGCGATCAACCGGCCCCAGCAAACCGTTTCCCGGCTGGTGTCGCGGCTGGTGGAGCGGGGCATGCTGCGGCCGGGCGAGCGGGTGTCGAGCGGCAAGCGGGGGCAGCTCAGCGTCAAGATCGAGATCGTCCCCGACTACGCCTATTCATTCGGCATTTCGATCCTGTGGGACGCCCTCGCCGTGACCCTGATGAATTTCGGCGGCGAAGTCCTCGGCAGCCGGCAGTGCGCCATGGCGACCATGTCGCATGATTCCGTCGTCGCCGAACTGCGGCGCATGATCGAGGAGTTGAAAGCGGGCTGCGCCTTCGACAGCGGCCGTGTATTCGCCGCCGGAGTAGGCATTCCCGGGCCTTTCATGCACGAAACCGGCAGGGTCAACACCCCGCTGATTCTCGAGGACTGGGCCAACATCGACCTGGAAGAGACGCTGGCCCACGACCTCGAACTGCCGGTGTGGGTGGAGAACGACGGCAACGCCGCGGCCATCGGCGAGAGCCTGTTTGGCGTTGGCCGCCGGGCGGGCGATTTCGTTTATCTCTACATCGACACCGGCGTTGGCGGCGGCGTCATCCACAATGGCCGGCTGGTGCGCGGCAGCTTCGGCAACGCCGGCGAGCTCGGGCAGGTGCTGCCGCCGCAGATCTATCCGCACCCCAATCTGAAGCTGCTGCGCGAGCTGGTGTGCCGCGGCGGCGGGCGAATCGATTCGGTTTCCGAGTTGATCGCCAAGTTCGACCCGGACTGGCCCGGCGTCGATGAGTGGATCGCCCGCTCAAGGGATTCGCTTTCGCTGATCGCCTCGGCGGGCGCGGCGCTGCTCGACCCGGCGGCCATCGTCATCGGCGGCCGCATTCCCCGGCCGCTGATCCGCAAAGTGATTCCCCATATCGAAATCTACGATCAGCGCCGCCGCTCCTTCGAGCGCCCGCTGCCGCCGATTGTCGCCGCCGAGGCCGGCGGGGAATCGGTCTCGGTGGGCGCCGCGGCGCTTCCGTTCTCCAAGTACTCCTTCCGCTAGCTCGATAAATGTATCCATTGTGCGTAAATAAAGTTAAAAAAAGTCGCGATTTTTTGTTGTTATTCACGCAAAGCGGGTATAGTATCGGATCAATGCTCAATGGGAGCCAATCAACCGGATGCCCTGATGATTCAGGGATTCCCGGAAAATCAGGGGATTCGATCATGCAACAGCTTCGCGCGGCGGGCGCCCTGTCCGCCATCATCGCTTCACTGGCAAGCCCTTCGGTTTTGGCGCAGGCAGCTTCCGAGTCGGGAGCGGGCGGTGTAATCGAGGAAATCATCATCACCGGCACCGGTGTCGAGCGCACGGGCTTCGACACGCCGCAGTCGGTGTCCCAGTTCACCGAGGAGGACCTCAGATCCTTCAACTCCTCGAGTCAGGCCGACATCCTCACCCAGTTGCCCGGCATCAGCGCCGAGGGCGGCGGCGGCGAGGTCGCGACCAATGTATTCCACCGCTCGCTGCCTTCGGGCGGGCAGTTTTCGTTCACGCCGCTGCTGTACGACGGCATGCCGGCGTTCACGACTTTCGGGCTGAATTCGTCGGCCTTCGACGTTTACTTCCGCAACGATCTTGGCGTCGAGCGCTCGGAATTCGTCAGCGGCGGCGTGTCGAACCTGTTCGGCCCCGGTTCGGTGGCGGGCATCATCAACTATATCTCCGCCACCGGCGGGCCGGAGCCGGAAGGCACGGTGCAGCTTGAAACCGCCGACGAGGGCCGGGTCCGCGGCGACTTCTTCTTCAGCGGCCCGCTTGGCGGCGAAGATTCCGACACCTACTACGCCGTCTCGGGCTACTTCCGCAACGATGAAGGGCCGCTCGAGTCGGGCCTCGACACCCAGGGCTTCCAGCTTCGCGGCAACATCCGGCATGAATTCGACGATGGCTCGGGCTCGCTGACGCTGTACACCCAGTTGATCGACGACAGCGTGCAGTTCTTCCTGCCGCTGCCAGTCGATGGCCGCAGCCGCGAGCGCGTCGCCGGCAACGACGGCGCCACCGTCTACACGATGAACACCGTCGAGGCGATCGGGCTCGGCTACGACACCCCCGGCGGTCGCTTCCAGACGCCGATCGGCGATGGCGTGCTGACCCGCGGCCACATGATCGCCACCGTGCTCGATCGGGACCTCAACGACGAATGGTCGCTCAACGCCAAGCTGCGCTACGCGCGCTACGACCACCAGTTCAACCTGTTCCTCGACGGCGACGCCCTCGGCCCGAACACCCCCGAGACCCAGTCCGAGTATCTCACCCGGCGGGGAATCGATTCGGCGCTGCACGACCACGCGCGCTTCACCTACGCGCAGACTGGGAGGAATCTGGCGCCGAACCATCTCGTCTTCGGCAACCGCACCCTCGACCGCTGGCGCGACGCCACCGACATGTCGGTGGAGGCGAGCGTCGGCCGCGAGCTGTATCTCGGCGACGCGGTGCATGGCCTGACCATCGGCGCCTTCTTCTCCAATTCCCAGGCCGATGACCTGAACTACATCACCACGTATCTCGGCGACTTCCGCAACGCGCCGCTGCTCGTTGACGTGCAGTTGATGGGCGTGGTCGAGGACGAAGCCGGCAATCTCGTCATGGCCGATGACCCCGACGCCGTGTACCACTGGACCCGCAACGGACTCGCCAGAACCAACGGCATGACCGGCTACCGCGACCGCAGCGCGCGCCGGGCCGCGTTCTACATCGCCGACCAGATCGAAACCGGCGACTGGTCCTTCGACATCGGCGCCCGGGTCGAGCGGCTCGAGGGCGACGTCAAGCAATTCAACACCAGCTCTTTCACGATGAGCGACGATCCCAGCGTCAACGATCAGATCGAGCGGGTGAGCTTCACCAACGGCTCGCTGACCAGCGACTCCCTCGGCGCCACCGAATGGGCCTTTTCCGCCGGCGCGCTGTACCGCATGAGCGACGAGGTCAACCTGTTCGCCAACGCCTCCCGCGGCTTCTTCTTCCCGCAGATCCGCAGCGTGCCGTTCAACCAGGGCCGGCTCGCCTCCTACGAGGGCGAGATCATCGACACCATCGAGGCCGGTGTGAAGTACGAGAACCAGTCGATCAGCGCCCAGGCGCTGTTCTTCCGCTCAACCCTCGACGACCGCCGCAATGTGGATTTCATCAACGATCCCAACAACCCCGGCAACATCATCGAGGATGTTTCGCTGCAATCGACCGAGGCCTACGGCATCGAGGCGGGCCTGGTCTATTATCTGAATGATTACCTGACGCTGAACGGCAACATCACCCTGCGCAACGCCGAGTTCACCCAGGCCGACGGCAACCCCGCGATCATCGGCAACGAATTGCGCCGCCAGCCCAACGAAATGGCCAACCTCGGCGCCCGCTTCGGCTACGAGAACTTCGACGGCCTGCTGATGTACAACTATCACGGCAGCAATTTCGCCAATGATTCGAACAGCGTCAGCCTCGACTCCTACGGGCTGTGGCGGTTGGAGGCGGGATATTCCTTCGATTTGGACGATGACGATCTCATCCGCCTGAGCCTGCACGTGTTCAACCTGACCGACACCCAGGGCATCACCGAAGGCTCGCCGCGGCAGGGCAACGCCCAATCGGGCCAGCCCGCGCAGTTCTTCGTCGGCCGCCCAATCCTGCCCCGGCGGATGGCGCTGCGAATGACGTATGATTTCTGACTTGCGGTAACTGACCGCGCGCCGGATGGCAGGTACAGCGTGAGTCGCCGTTTGGCCGGGTGGGGTTCAGCGGGCGTGCGAGACAGGATGTCGAGCCCGGAGCGTACAGGGATGTATTCACAGCGTCCGCTGAACCCCACCCGGCCAAACGGCGACGGATCGAAGCCACGACCTCGCATCTCGCGGAGTAAGGGGAGCCGAGTGCCAGCATCAGAACCAGGCCGCGGCGGATGAACGCATTCGACTACAGCATCATCGTCGCCTACCTGGGGATGCTGCTCGGCCTCGGCTACTTCTTCAAGGAACAACACTCCAAAAAGGACTACTTCCTCGGCGGCCGCCAGCTCGGCGTGTTTCCGCTGACGCTGTCGACGATGGCCACCCAGCTTTCGGCCATCAGTTTCATTTCGGCCCCGGCTTTCGTCGGATTGCGCGAAGGCGGCGGCATGGTGTGGCTGTCCTACGAGTTCGCCGTGCCGCTCGCCATGCTGCTGCTGATGGTCTACGTGCTGCCGGCGCTGTACCGCTCCGGCGTGGTGAGCATCTACGATTTTCTCGAAAGCCGCTTCGGCCTCTCCACCCGGCTGCTGATTTCGCTGGTGTTCATGATCAGCCGCGCCTTCGGCACGAGCATCGCCATCTACGCCACCGCGCTCA
>JAPOTO010000218.1:0-2523 GCA_026709135.1 Gammaproteobacteria bacterium
TTGTTTTTCCCGCGCGGAATGGTGTGGCCTTGCCGACTAGGAGCCTGCGCCGTAGAAATTCGCGAAAGCGAAAATTCGATATCGCCGTGCCCTTGGCTGATCGATTGAGGCGAATATTGGCTTATATTCAACGAAATTGATCAGTCAAGGGCGCGGATGAGAGCGGATTTGCAGCCGCGAATTCCTACGGCGCAGGCTCCTAGGACAGCGCAAGTCGCCGCTGGCTGGCGGGGCGCACAGCGGGCGTGCGAGACACGATGTCGAGCCCGAAGCCCACAGGGATGTGTTTACGGCGTCCGCTGTGCGCCCCGCCAGCCAACGGCGACGGATCGAAGCCAATGGAACCCTGGAATACCGCATAAAAGAACAACTCGATTCCGAATCGTGATAATCTTCGCGAGCAATTTGCCGTTGTATGGATCTGACAACAAACCACAAGCCCGACAAACGAGGAGAGTCCTTCCATGCGCACCCTGATTGGAAAAAGCCTGGCCCTGGCCGCATTCGGCATGTTCGGCGCATTCGCTTCTTACGCCGAAGCCCAGACGGCGGAAATCACCTTCCACAAGGATATCGAACCCATCCTGCAGCGAAGCTGCCAGAGCTGCCACCGCGTTGGCGGCGCCGGCCCCATGCCGCTGACAAGCTACGAGCAGGTCGCGCCCTTCGCGGGCCTGATCGAATACAAGACCGGCCTGCGCGACCGCGCCGGCGCGATGCCGCCCTGGTATGTCGAGAAAGATATCGGCATCCAGGAATTCAAGGACGACCCCTCGCTGAGCGATGCTGAAATCGCCGCGATCTCAACCTGGGCCCGCGGCGGCGCGCCCCAGGGCGATCCCGCCGACGCCCCCGAACCCCTGTTCTTTGACGACAGCGTCAAATGGACCGCTGGCGAGCCCGACCTGATCGTGCGCATGGCCGATGTCACCAAGCTGGCGGGCACGCCGGACTGGTGGGGCGAGATCGAATCGGCCCCCACCGGCCTGACCGAAGACCGCTACGTCAAATCGGTCGAGATCGTTGAAGTCAACGATGTCAACAACCAGGCCGGCACCGGCCGCGAGACCGTTGGCGGACGCTATATTTTCCACCACATGATCTGGAGCACGGCGCAGTTGGACGAGAACGGCCAGCGCCTGCCGGGCACGGTGCGTTCCTGGCCGGTGCATGAAGTCGGCCGCAACGCCGACATCTTCGACGAGGACGCCGGCCGGCTGCTCGAAGCGGATTCCTGGGTGGTTTCCAATTCGGTGCATCTGCACTCCAATGGTGTCGACACCACCGGTCGTCTGGAAATCGGCTTCCGCTTCCATGAACGCGACTACAAGCCGAAGTACCAGAACGCCTTCATCAGCCTCGGCAACGGCGTCGACATCAGCATCAACGGCAACGAAAAGAACCAGGAACTCCACGCCTACACCGTGCTTGACGAACACACCAAGGTCATCACCTTCGAGCCCCACCTGCACGCCCCCGGCGAGCGCATGTGCTTAGAGGCGATCTGGGGCTACACCATCGAGACGCTGTCCTGCGTCGGCTACGACCACAACTGGGTGCGGGGCTATCCCTACGCCGACCACGCGGCGCCGCTGCTGCCCAAGGGGACGATCCTGCATATCGTCGGCTACATGAACAACACCGAAAGCAACCCGAACGTTCCCGACCCGCGCAACTGGCAGGGCTCGGGCAACCGCTCGGTGACCAATATGTTCATCGATCTCGGCATCCGGGTGACGATGACCGACGAGCAGTTCTTCGCCGCCATGAAAGAGCGCCGCGAGACGCTCAACCTCGGCCCCAATGACCACGTCATCGGCTGCCCGCTGTGCCTGGCGCCGCTCGTTGCCCCCATCGACGACGGTGTGATGGCCCAACTGGATGTGTCGGCGCCCTGAGCCGGCAAAAGCTCAACAAGGGTTGTCTTCGTCGAGATTGATGGTGAATGGCGGATCGAAGGGGCGGGGGTCCTGGTTGATGATGATTCTGGTGGGGGGTGGCGCGACGTAGCGGATGTCGGGATCGGTTCCGGCGCGTTGGCGCAGGAACAGTTCTTCGGCTTCGCGAATGATCGATGGCGCCTGGGCGTTGGGGCCGAAGGCGAAGCTGAAGCTGCCGCGGATGAGTCGCTCCCGCGCTGACAGAATCGCCCATTCGGCGGTGTAGTAGACGGCTTCGGGCAATTCCGGCAGTTGCCAGACATAATCGCGGCGGGGGCTGGGGTTGTAGCGGAAATTGATATCGATCCAGCCGCGCTTTTCGTCGCGCAGGGTGAGTTTGACGAGCCTGACGCTGGCGGGGAAGAGCAGGCTGAGTTCCTCCGGGGCGAGCGCGAGCACGGCGTCGTCCGCAGGCGAGGTGGCGGCTTGGGCGGCGAGGCCGTTTTCGTCCCGGAGCGGATAGCTGGCCGGGTTGACCTGGGCGGATGCCGCGCCAAGGCCAAGCAGCATCGCGGCTGCGGTCAGCACGCAAAGGAAGCGGTGTCGCGGACTGAAAAACTTCATGCCGTAAAGATGGAAACCC
>JAPOTO010000218.1:2660-9182 GCA_026709135.1 Gammaproteobacteria bacterium
ATGGTCGACAGCGACTTGCCTGAAATACTCTCAAGCCTGCGCGACAGTCCGGTCAACCGCGCGGATGTTTCGCAGCACTGGTCCCAGGGCCGGTCGGTGTATGGCGGCATGGCAGCGGCGCTCGCGGTTGCGGCGATGCGCAAGCAAGTGGCGGCGGACCGCTCGCTGCGCTCGCTGATGGTTTCCTTTGTCGGCCCTTTGCGGCCCGGCGGGTCGGCTGTGGCCACCCGGGTTCTGCGCGAGGGCGGCAGCGCCAGCCAGACCAGCGCCGAGATCACCCAGCACGGCGAAGTCTGCCTGCAGGCGCTGGCGGCCTGGGGCAGGCCGCGGCCAGGCTTGTCGATCAGCGTGGATCATGGTTTCGCCGCGGCGGCGGACTGCGATGTGCCGCCGCCACCGGATGCCGCGGCCAAGGCGGCGCCGGGCGGCCCGGGCAGCCCAGGCGCTGGCGAACCAGGCGTCAATCGTCCCCTGCTGCAACACGACCCGAAGCGGATGCCGGGATTCCTGCGTTTCTTCGACGGCGCCTGGTTCGGCGGCGGCACGCCGATGTCGGGCGACGCGAAGAACCAGATCAACATCTGGGCCGCCCACCGGGCCGATATGCGCGGCTTCCCGGAAGAAGCCATCGTCGCCATCGCCGACCTGCCGCCACCGGTGCTGCTCAACCGCTTCAGCGGCACCCGGGCGCCATCGAGCTCGCTGTCCTGGTCGCTGGAATTCGTCATCCCGCCGGGGCAAATCGAAACCCGCTGGTTCCTGCTCCGTTTCGACCTCGAATGGGCCGAAGATGGCTACACCCAGCAATCCGGCAAAATCTTCACCGAAACCGGCCAACTCGCCGCCCTCTCGCGCCAAACAATGGTGTACTACCAGCCAAAACCCAACCAGCGCTAGCTTTGCCGTAAAATCGCCCCATGTTTCGCGCGATTCTGTTCAGCCTGCTGTTGGCGGCGCCCGCCGGGTTCGCCGCCGCCCAGCATTCCCATGGCGTGCTTTCGCCGGGGGTGACCTTTCCGCCCGATGATTCGGTCCTCGCCGATCCGCCGCGCATAATCACCATGAGCTTCCGGGTTGATGTGCGCCTGCTGAAACTCGCGCTGTACACCGCCGCAGGGGAATGGATCGATATTGGCTTTGTCTACGACCCCGGGCGCATCGGCCAGAGTTTCGTCTATCCCATCGGCTTCGAGCTGCCCGCGACCGATTATTACATCGCCCGCTGGTCGGTCACCGACGACCGGCGCGCCCGCTTGCTCAACGGCGAGTTCAAGTTCGCCTTCGGCGACGGCGCGATTCCGCCTTCCGAGTTCATCGGCAATCAGGCCAGCGGGCGCGAAGAAGTCCTTCCCGAAACCGGCGCCTACCGCACCGTGAATTGAACCGCTTGCGCGGTCGCGCCCCGCATGGTCATTCCACGCGCGGCCGCGGAATCTAATTGGCGAAGTTAGGCCATTGGGGCCTGACCAGGCTCCCTCGAACTACTTGAAAGTGAAGCCCTGTCCCGCGAGGAACTCGCGCATGTGGGGGCGGGCTTTTTCCGCCAACAGCGTTGAAACCTGTTGCGACCAACTGATGCCGTGGCCGCCGCCGGTGCGGGTGGCGTAGTATTCGCGCACTTTCCCGTCGTAGGCGGCGATGGCTTCGCGGTCGCCCTCCTCGTTGTAGCGCTCCTGCTTGAGAATCACCGGCAGCGGCAGCCGCGGCTTGACTTCCGGGTTCTGGGCGGGATAGCCAAGACAAAGCCCGAACACCGGATACACCCCCTGTGGCAATTCGAGCAGTTCGCTCACCGGCCCCGGATTGTTGCGGATGCCGCCGATGTAGCAGATGCCGAGACCGGCGGACTCGGCGGCGCAGACCATGCTCTGGGCCATCAGCGCCGCATCCACGGTGGCGATGATGAAGTGCTCGGTGTAACCGCCCTCGAAAGGCTTGCCGTGGTCCCGGCACGAGTTGCCGGCGCGCTTGAGGTCGGCGCAGAAGACCACGAACTCCGCCGCGCCCGCCACGTAGCGCTGGTTGCCCGCGAGCTCGGCGATCCGCCCACGCTTGGCAGGATCGGTGACGCGGATGACCGTGGCGCCCTGGAGAAAGCTCGAAGTCGCCGCCCCCTGCCCCGCCCGCACAAGCTCGTCGAACAATTCCGGGGCGATGGGCTTGTCGGTGAATTTGCGGATGGAGCGGTGCGACTGCAACAATTCGATAACCGGATTCATTTGCCGTGTCCCTTGCCGTGTATCTGATTCGCGCGGCTGGATCCGCGCCAGTGGCGGCGATTATTCCATATCCGGCGACTCCAGGAAGCAACAGCAGCGGCTAAAAAAACGGGCCGGGCTGCCGCAAGATTCGTGAAAATCTTGAACAACCCGACCCAAAATGGGACACTGCGCGCAATCCAGGACAAGGAGGGGATGGATCAGGGAAGATCCGAATTCCTGGCTTGCTTCGCCGCGGGTGTGGCGCTTGCCGGCTGATCGGGTGGGCCGGCTGGGAGCCTGCGGCGCAGGCTCCTAGCGCATCAGGAGCAGAACCTCCCTTCCTTCCCGCAGAACAGTTATCCCAACAAGGCCACCGGCATCTTCAACGAGTTCGTTGAAGTCCGCCAGCGACGCCACCTCGTTCCGATTGACGGCGATGATGACGTCGCCGGGGCGCAAACCGGCGGACCATGCTCCGCTGCGTTCCCCCACGTCTGTTACTTCAACGCCGGAACCCCCGTTAAGGTTACTGCCCGCATCCCGCAGCAAGGCGCCGCGGAAACCGGCGCTTTGCGGACCGCGGGACCCGGTGATCCCGGCCACGGCGCTGCCATCGGCCCCGCCGATGACGGCTTCGAGTTCGATGCGGTTGCCACCCCGCAACAAAGCGAGTTCGACTTCATCGCCCTGGCGCAGCAGGCCCACGCGGTTGCGCAGTTCCCGGGCGTTGCCGATGCCCTCGCCTGCGAGTTCGACGATGACATCGGACACTTCAACTCCGGCGGCCTCGGCGCCGCTGCCGGGGGAAACCGCCATCACCATGGCGCCGGTTTCGCCGCCGAGCCCGAAGGCCTCGGCCACCTCGGGGGTCACATCGGCGATGGAGACGCCAAGCAGGCCGCGGCGGACTTCGCCATCGCGTTCAAGGTGTCCGAGCACCGCCCGCACCATGTCCACCGGCACGGCGAATCCGATGCCGTTGTTGCCGCCGCCGCTGCCGCTGATGATCGCGGTGTTGACGCCGACGAGATTGCCTTCGAGATCAACGAGCGCCCCGCCGGAATTGCCGACATTGATGGCGGCGTCGGTCTGGATGAAATCCTCGTAGTTGTTGCTGTTTAGCCCGGCCCGGCCGAGGGCGCTGACGATGCCCGAGGTCGCGGTCTGGCCGATGCCGAAGGGATTGCCGATGGCGACGACGAAATCGCCAACGCGAACGGTTTCGATGTCGGCGAAGGCGATCTCGACGAGATCATCGAGCTCGATCCGCAGCAGCGCGAGATCGGTGCGGGCATCGCTGCCGATCAACTCGGCTTCGGCGCTGCGGCCATCGCCGAGTCGCACGGTGATCGACGAGGCGTCGTTGATGACATGGTGATTGGTCACGACATGCCCCGCATCGGCATCGACAATGACGCCCGAACCAGCGCCCCGGCGCCGGGGTTGCGGGCCATTGGGCATGTCGAATTCGGGGAATCGCTCAAAATAGCGCCGCAACCCTTCCGGCAGCTCGTTGCCGCCGAAGGAGAACTGCCGCGCGGGAAGCTCCCGCTCGGTGACGATTTCAACGACCGCGCCGCTGATCTCCTCCAACATGGGCGCAAGCGTCGGCAGCCCCGCCGCGAGCGCCCGGTCGCTCGCGGCCCTGGCCTGGCCGGCCAGCGCGAGCAGCAGCGCCGCGGTCGCGACCAGCCCCCAGGCGATGGCTGGCTGGACAATAGCTCGCGCAATGGGCAACGGCGCGCGGAAACCGGCAATTCGATTGGTCATCATTTCACTCCTCGCTTCATCAACTGAACACACCACCGGCAAAAGGCGGTCCGCTGGCTCCACAATAGGGTCTGGCCAAAAAGATTTCCCGGAAGAAAAGCTGAAGAAAAGGTCTGGGTTTTGTGGTGGTGGTGGGTGGCGGCTTCGACTCGTCGCCCTCGAATTTGTTTTCTCTTGAACTTCGCGGAGCGAATCCGCATATTCCATTTATGGCCTGAAACCTTTGCGCTTCCTGTGGCGTCTAAGTATGCTCTGATTTAATCAGAGCATACCGAATGGGCAACGGGAAGACTCAACAATGGGGGTGTTGCGGATGTCCACCGGGCGGATGAACGAGCCGCGGCAGGCGCGGCTGGTGGAGTTTGATATTGGGGAATGGCGGGTCGAGCCGGATTGCAACCGGGTTTCGCACCGGCGGCTTGGCATCGAGCGCAGGATCGAGCCGCGTTTGATGCGGCTGCTCGGGCTGCTCGCCGCCAATGCCGGCCAGACGCTGAGCCGGGAGCGGCTCGGCGGTGAATTGTGGCCCCGGGTGATCGTCACCGAAAACTCGCTGACCCGGGCGGTGTCCGCCCTGCGCAAGTCGCTCGTGGTTGATGGCTGCGGCGGCGGAGTCAGCATCGAGACGGTGCCGAAAAAGGGGTACCGGCTGGTGCTGGCGGAGACGGAGGGGAAAGCCGGAAAGCGGGCGAGTGCCCGGCTACAGGGCCTGCGCTGGCCGGCATTCGCGGCGCCGGCGCTCGCGCTCGCGGTGGTCGCGGGAAGCTGGCTGGGCAACGGCGAAGACGCGCCGCCGGCCGCCTTGCCAGCCAATTCCATTGCGGATTTTGGCCGGGAATTCGTGCCGGTGAGCAGCGCTGGGCTGGCTGACGCGCGGCGGGAGGCGCCGGTGCTGTCGGCCAATGGCGACCGCTATGCCTTTATCAGCCGCGGCGCGCAAGACACGATGGCATCAACGATCTGGCTCGGGGACTTGCGCGGCGGCGATCCGGTCGCGGTTTATTCGAGCGCTTTGCCGCTGGCGAATCTGGTCTGGTCTCCGGCGGGCAACGCGCTGTTGTTCGCCCAGCGGGGCGCGCTAACCGCCGGGGCGCTCTACGGTGGCGCGGGCACTGCGCAATTGCTGCAATTCGATCTCGACACTTGGACGGTTTCCGAACTGAAACCGGCCCCGGAAGCCTCTCATCCGCCGCCGGCGGCGGAAATCGATCTGACCTGAGCGACCGCCCGCGCGTTCTTCGCCGCTCACATCGGCATCGCCGGCGGTCCGACCCTGGTTGCCAGGTAACTCGTCACCACGAGAATCGCCGCGGCGATGAGGATTTCAATGCGGATAGCCCGCGCCAGCGCGGCCGGCCCCGCCCCGGCGAGCATTCTCGGCACGAGCACAAAGCGGTTGCCGGCGGCAACCAGCAGCAACGAACCCACCAGCGCGAGCTTGATGAGCAAGGTCAGGCCATAGGGTGTGCCGATCAACTCATCCGGGGTGTGGAACAAGCCGAGCGCGAGAATCAAACCGGCGGCGAACAGCAGTGCCAGGCAGTAGCCAGCCAAGCTGCCAAAATCCCACATGGTTCGCGCGAGTCCACCGCCTTCGCCGCGTTCACCGCCCAGACATAGATACAGCAGCGGCAAAAAAGCCCCAACCCACACTCCCGCGGCCAGCAGGTGGAGCACAATCGCGATCCGCTCGACTGTGCCGAGCACGGCGATATGGCCGGTGATGGTGAAGCTCCATAGCACCAGCAATAACGCCAGGGCGTGGACGGCGCCAAGAAGGCGGAAGCGGGATTGCGGCGGCGGCCGGTCGCCGAGGCGGATGGCAAAGGCAGCGCAGGCGATGGTGGCGGCCAGAAAACCCCCAAGCCGCAGCAGCGCCGCGGTGCCGCTTTCAAAGCCGAGCAGCATGCGCGCCATCGCCAGGTCGAACATGCCGCCGATTCCCGAGCCGCTCGTCATGCCGACCTGGAACAGAAACGCGAACAGGGCGCCGTTGAAGCCGAGCAGGCCGCACAGGCCGATGTACGCGCTCAGCGCAACGACGGTCCGGCGGCGCTCGTCGCGGTAGAACAGCAGGCAAACGGTGCCGCCGGCAAGCCCGGCGATGCCGAGATATTCAAGCAGTCTGGCCAACTGGATCGCCAACTCCCAACCGGCGGCGAAGGGCGGAAACATCATGCGGGCCTGAGCGCGGGCCAAGGTGCGAGAAAGGGCACGAGAGAGCGCGCCAGCGCGCCGGCGATCAGTTGCCGGCGACTCCCGCGATGCCGGGTTCAACGGTGAAGGAGAAGGTGTCGGTCAGGGTATGGCCGTCGGCGCCGATGGCTGCCCAGCCGACTGTGACCAGGCCGGCGGCCATGTCGCCCGCGGAGATCTGGAAGGAGGCCAGGGGTTCGGGGTTTGGCGCGAATTCGGTTGGAATCTCCACCCCGCCCTGGGTTACCCGAAGCCGCACGAGGCGAACCGGGCCGTTGAATTCGATTTCGATGACGGAAACTTCGGCCACGGTGGCATCGGCCGCGGGGGAGGAACTCTTCAGCGGCGTGTGGGC
>JAPOTO010000138.1 GCA_026709135.1 Gammaproteobacteria bacterium
GGGAAAATCCCGCCCCATGAACCGGCGCGAGAAACAACGGCAGGTCAGGGAGGCCAAGCAGCAGGCGGAGCGGCAGCGCCAGCAGCGGCGCCAGATATTCGGCCGGCTCGGCCTCTTCGTCGCGCTGCCGGCGCTCGCCCTGCTCGTGGTCTGGGTGCTCGCGACCCAGGGGCCGACGTATTCCCCAGTCGAAGTCGCGCCCAACGACCATATCCGCGGCGACCCGGAAACGCCGGTCAGCATCGTCGTCTACACCGATTTCCAGTGCCCCGCCTGCGCCACCGAGAACCAGCTCATGGCGCGGATCTGGTCGCGCATCGAAGACCGGGCGCATCTGATCTCGCGCCATTACCCGCTCACCGCCAGCAACCCCCACGCCTGGACCGCGGCGCTCTACGCCGAAGCCGCGGGGCGCCAGGGCCGGTTCTGGGAAATGCACGATTTCCTGTTCGCGAACCAGGCGGCGTGGTCGTTCCTGCCCGAGGTGGAAACCGAGTTTGAATCCTATGCGGAGAATCTCGATATCGATATCGAGCAACTGCGCGCGGATGTGGCGAGCGAGGCGGTCATCGCCAAAGTCCGCGACGACCAGCGCGGCGGCAACTCCGCCGGCGTGCGCTCAACCCCGGCGGTGTTCATCAACGGCGAGCGAGTGGCGCAACTGACCGGCGCCAGAATTCTCGACCGCGTCGCCGAGCAGTACCAGCGGGCCACCGCAGGCTCCTAGGAGCCTGCGCCATAGGAATTCACGGCTGCAAATCCGCTCTCATCCGCGCCCTTGACCGATCAATTTCGTTGAATATAAGCCAATATTCGCCTCAATCGATCAGCCAAGGGCGCGGCGATATCGAATTTTCGCTTTCGCGAATTCCTACGGCGCAGGCTCCTAGCGCGAAGCTTCGGCGGCCGCCAGATAGCTGATCACGCCGGTGGCGGCGTGGGGTTCGCCAGCGGTCAGCCCGGGGCGGAAACGCAGGCGGCTCAGATTGCGGATCAGCGGCTCCGGCTCCCGATAAACGGGATAATCCTCAAGCTCGATCAATTGCAGGTCCTGGGCCACGCCAAGCGCGTTCCTGCGCCGCCAGCCGGCGCGGGTTTCGATGTCCTCCGCCGCGGGCAGATGGAAGGAAAACAGGGCGACCACCTGCCAGTCGTTGCCTTCGTGCAGACCCAGCGTCTCCGCCGGCAGGCCCAGGCTTTGTGGCGGCGGCACGGGCGGCCGCGGCCCGGATCGTTCCCGGTCGAAGAAAATCTTGACTGGAATCCCCTCGCCGAAGGCGGCGGGGGCGTCAATCGGCGCGCGTTCCCGGGCGGCCAGCGCCTTTTCGACGCTGTCATGGAATTGCGGCATGGGTATCAATGCCGGGGTGGCGAAGAGTTCATCGACCCGGTCCCGGGGCACGCCAGCCCCAAGCAGCATTTCGTGGGCTTCGCGATAGGCTTCGAGCGCCTGCCGCTTCTGGTCGAAAAGCAGCCGCCAATCGGCGTCGTACAAGCGGACCATGGCCAGGGCCTCGGCATTTTCCGATTTGTCCTCGCCAGTGTAAATCCGCTCAATCCGCCCGAGATAGCGCTGGCCGCCAATCCGCAACTGTTCGACCGCGCTTTCCGGCGGCACCACGCGCTCGGCGAGGTAACCATTGGACGACAGGGGCCGGCTCTCGGAAGTGCGCAGGCTTTGGCCGGTGCTGCCGCCTTTGTTGATGGCGCTGGCTTGGAGGTACATGATCCGCAACTGCTCGTAAATCAGCCCCGCCTTGCGCTGTTCGTGCCGCGGCCAGATATTGTCGGCGACGCGCAGCGCGATGCGGCTGCTGTAGGCGGCGCGGAGATAGTGGTAGCCGCGGTTCTCCTCGTCGTCTTCGGTGATGCCGCGCAGGTGCAACTGCGAAAGCTCGAGCATGCCGCGCATCATATTCTGGTCGGGCCAAGAGTACTTGTTGAGATAAAACCAGATGATGTGGTCCTGCAGTTTGCGCGCTTCGCGCCAGTTGCCGGAATTGACGTGGTTTTCGATTTTGCGGTGCAGGAAGGGAAGCTGGCTCTTGGTGAACAGCCCTTCCTCGATGCGGACAATCTGCTGGGCGCGGTCGAGGGTGGCGTTGGCCTCGGCGAAGCGGTTGAGATCCATGTATCGGTCGGCGATTCGCGACAATGGTTCGACGAGCTGCGGGCCGTGGTAGACGCCATCGGCCTCGAAACGGTGCAAATCGGCCTGATAGAGCGCCAATTCCTCCAACGCCCGGCCGACTTCGGCCGAATCCATGCCGGGATCCTGGGCGGCAAGCGGCACCCAGCCCAGCAACAGCGCCGGCGCAAGCGACAGCGGAAGCCTCAAGCCCAGTCTCCCCACATCCGGCAACACCCGTGCGTCATGCGGCTAATTTCGCACAAATCGTGCCCGCCGGTCTAGTGTGATTAGCGGATGGGGCTTGCGGCGGATTTGCAATTCCGCCACCGAAACTTAGCGAAGACGGCGCGGTTGATATAGACTTTGGGGCAGCACTTTTCTTGGAAATCTGGAGGTCATCGTGGCAGGGCGCGGCATCAACAAGGTTATTCTGGTGGGCAATCTCGGCAAGGATCCCGAGATGAGGTACACATCAAGCGGGGCGGCGGTCGCCAATGTCACGATCGCCACCGGAGAGTCGTGGAAGGACCGCAACACCGGCGAGCAGCAGGAGCGCACCGAATGGCACCGGGTGGTGTTTTTCAGCCGGCTGGCGGAAATCGTCGGGCAGTACTTGAAGAAAGGCTCGAAGGTGTATGTGGAGGGGCGTCTGCAAACCCGATCCTATGAAAGGGAGGGCGTCACGCGCTACACCACCGAAATCGTCGCCAACGAAATGCAGATGCTCGACTCGCGCGGCGGCGCGGGCGATGGCGGGGGCGCGTTCGAGCCGCGGCAGCAGGCCCCGGGTGGCGGCAGCGGCGCCAGCCAGCAGCAGAAGCCAGCCGCCACAGCCGCCGCCGAGGGCGGCCCATCTAGCTTCGACAACTTCGACGACGACGAAATCCCCTTCTGACTGAGACGCGGGCCTGATCGGGATACCAGAACACGAACACGCCGCGATCCCATGAAGCTGTTTCTCGTCGGCGCCAGAAGCCCCACCGGCAAGGCCCTGGTGGAGATTCTGCGCAAGCGCAGGATTCCCTTTCTGGCGCCGGCGGAAAAGCACTTCACCCCGGCCAACGCGCCGGCCATCGCCGCGATGATCGGCGAGTACGGCCCCACCCAACTCATCAACCTGGCCGATTTCATCTCCGGCTACCATGTCGCGCTGAATCGGGCCCAGTTCATGGAAGAACGCTGCCGCGCGATCAACGCCGAGCTGCCGGGGGTGCTGGCGGAAATCTGCCAGCGGCGGGAGATTCCGCTGCTGCATCTCTCCAGCGCCTACGTCTTCGGCGGCGGCAAGAAACTCGCCTACGGCGAACACGACACCCCCGACCCGGCCGGGGTCTACGGCCGCTGTTCGCTGGAAGGCGAAGAACTGGCGCGGCAGTGGCCAAGGCACATCGTGCTTCGCCCGGGCTGGCTGTTCGGACCCCACAAGCGCGGACTGATCAAATCCTGGCTCCGCTCGATCAAGCGCCATGGCGGCGAGGTCGAAGTCAGGCGCCGGCGCCTGAGCCCCACGAGCACCGAAGACCTCGCCTGGGCGATTGTCGCGGTGTGCGAGCAAGTCGACTGCGACGCCAACGTCTGGGGCGTCTACCACTACTGCGGCCTCACGCCAAGCTGGGAAAAACAGATCGCCGCGCTCGCGCTGGAGTACGCCGCCACCCGCGACGAGGAAATCTACCGGCTGCTCGGCCGGGTCAACCTGGTGGAAAAACCCGTCAGGGCGCCGGAAATCTTCAATTCGACCCTGTCGGGCAAAAAGCTGTTCGACACCTTCGGCATCAAGCCGCGAGGCTGGCAGGAGCAATTGAGGAAAACCGTGCAGTCCCTGTACGATGTGAGCGGTAAAACCGCCTGACGCGGCGGAACCCGAACATCCAACCACCGCGGCGCGGACAGGCAATCGATGAATGAAACACCTGGCGGCACCCTGACTCCGGTGGATACGGCCCGCCGGCTGATTCTGGACGGCGTGCCGCGAATCCGCGGCGGCAAACGGGTGGGCCTGGCAGCCGCGGCGGGCAGGATTCTCGCCAGCGGCATGCGCGCGGAAATCGACGTGCCGCCGTTCGCCAACAGCGCCATGGATGGCTACGCGCTGCGCGCCGCGGATGCGCGGCAATCACCGGTTACGCTGCCGGTCAACCTGCGCATCGCCGCGGGCCGGGACGGCGGCAGCCTGCCAGCCGGCGAGGCGGCGCGCATCTTCACCGGCGCGATGATGCCGGCGGGGGCCGACGCCGTTGTCATCCAGGAAAACTGCCGGAGCGGCGCCAGCGAGGTGACCGTGCTCCAGCCCGCCGTGCCCGGCCAGCATGTGCGCGGCGCGGGTGATGCCATGCGCCGGGGCGAGCCGCTGTTCGCCGCGGGCCACCGCCTGCTGCCCCAGGACATCGGCGTGCTGGCCGCCGCCGGCCATGCCGAAATCCCTGTGCGCCGCAAACTCCGCGTCGCCTTGCTGACCACCGGCAATGAACTCGTTGCCCCCGGCGGGGCGCTCGGCCCCGGGCAGATCTACAACGGCAATCTCCACAGTCTCTCAAGCCTGCTGCGCCGCCTGCCCGTGAAGCTGATCGACCTCGGCATCACCGGCGACAACCTCAACGACACCCGGACCGCCCTGATCGACGCCGCGGGCCGCGCCGATTGCGTCATTTCCACCGGCGGCGTGTCGGTTGGCGAAGAGGACCATGTGCGCGCCGCGGTGGAGCGCGAAGGCGAGTTGCGGCTGTGGAAACTCGCCATCAAGCCCGGCAAGCCACTCGCCTGGGGCACAGTGCGGGAAACGAGCTTCTTCGGCCTGCCGGGCAATCCGGTTTCCGCCTTCGTCACTTTTTGCCTTATCGTGCGGCCCGCGCTGCTGGCGATGATGGGCTGCGCGGCGCCGGCACTGGCGATGACACCGGGGGGATACCCGCTGCCGGCGGGATTCACCGCCCCGGTCTCCGGGGAACGCCAGGAGTATCTGCGGGTTTCGGTTGTCGCCGATGAAAGCGGCGCCGAAAGCGTCCGCCCCGACCCCAACCAGAGTTCCGGCGCCGCCTCCTCGCTGAGCCGCTCGGATGGCCTGCTCGTGGTGCCGCCGCGCACCGCGGTGCGCAAGGGGGACCGGCTCAGATTCATTCCCTATTCGGAATGGCTGGCATAAGATAGGGGCATGTTCCCGCGTCCCCTGCCCATTCTGTTGATCGCCGCGCTGCTGCCCGCCTGCCAGTTGCGGTCCCCGGCGCCGGCGCCCGCGGATGGGGCCGGCGGGCTGCCGGCGATGCGGACGCTTCCAGTGGAAGATCCCGCCGCCGGGGCGGTCTCCGCCGAGGCGCGGCGGTTGATCGCCGATCTGCTGTTCGAAGGCTTGCAGGCGCTCGACAGCGACCGGCTGCTCACCCCCGAACACAACAACGCCTACGACCACTTCCACGAAGTCCTGCGCCTGCAACCGGACAACCCCATCGCGCGGCAGGGCATGCAAGACATCGTTGAGCGCTATCTCGAACTCGCCCTCGAATCGGCCAGGCGCGGCAATTTCACCGGCGCCGAGCGGATGCTCGGACGCGCCCAAATCATCGATGCGGCCCACGCCGGCATCGGCCGGACCCGGGAGGCGGTCGCCGCCGAACGCAACTCCGGCGACCTGTTCTATCCACTCGATGAACGCGCCCTGCGCGGCCGCGGCGACGCGGTTCGGGCGAGCCTGGCGGAAATCGCGGCGGAGGCGCGGCGACGGGACGCTTTCGTCCTCATCATCGCCCCCGACGATGAACTCGCCCGCTGGATCTATTCGGTCATGCGCGAATCCCTGCCGGGCCACCGCCTGCGCGGCAATATTGAAATAGCGGGCGATACGCTGATCCGCCTCAGATTGCCCCAGTCCTGAGCCCGCTTCTTCCCATCACAACCAGCCACAAAACCAAGGCCGAATTGGGGTAAAATCGCCCCATGCTCAATTGGTTGAAACAGCGCTGGAACGGCATGCGCGGTGGCTTGCGCTGGCCCGCCGGCGGCGGCCTCGCCCGGCGGGCGCTGCTGTGGGCGGCTGGCGCGCTGGTCCTTTTTGTTGTCGGGCTCGGCATCTACTGGAGCGACGAGCCCGAGCCTTTTCCGGTGCGGTTGAACACCAGCGAGAAGCTCGCCGCGAGCGGCAACAGCGAGGTGACCGGCGCCGCCACCACGGGCGCGATGATCCGCGTGGCCGAAACCCTGCTCGACAAACCCGGCGGCTACCTGACCAACGACATCCTGCCGCCGGGGATCTACCTCGACAACATCCCGAACTGGGAATTCGGCGCTCTGGTGCAGCTTCGCGACCTGTCCCGGGCGATGCGCGAGAGTTTCAGCCGCTCCCAGTCCCAGTCAACCGAAGACCCGGATCTGATCATCGCCGAGCCCAATTTCCACTTCGACAACGACAGCTGGATCTTCCCCGCCACCGAAAACGTCTATGGCGACGCGGTGGACAGCCTGTATTCGTATCTCGGCAGGATTTCCGACCCCGCCAACAGCGACGCCCAATTCTTCGCCCGGGCCGACAATCTCGCCGCCTGGCTCGAAGATGTGGAGACCCGTCTCGGCAGCCTGTCCCAGCGCCTGAGCGCCAGCGTGCGGCAGAACCGCGTCAACACCGACACCGCCGGCGAGCCCGCGGCGGCGCAGTCCACCCCCGCCGAACTGGAAATCCAAGTGCAAACTCCCTGGCTCGAAGTCGACGACGTGTTCTACGAGGCCCGGGGCGCGGCCTGGGCGCTGATGCATTTCCTTAAGGCGGTGGAGATCGATTTCGCCGCGGTGGTCGAGGATAAAAACGCCGGCGCCAGCCTCAGGCAGATCATCCGCGAACTCGAGGCGAGCCAGGCGACGGTGTACTTTCCCGTGATCCTGAACGGCTCCGGCTTCGGCGTGTTCGCCAACCACTCGCTGACCATGGCCAACTACATCTCCCGCGCCAACGCCGCCATCATCGACCTGAGAAACCTGTTGGAGCAAGGGTGAGGGGCAGGATGCCCCGAATCACTCCGCTCCGCGCAGAATGACGAATTACTGGCACAGGGTGAGTTGCCGTCTGGCTGGGTGGCGTTCAGCGGGCGTGCGAGGCATGGATGCCGAGCCCGGAGCCTCCAAGGACGGATTTACGGCGTCCGCTGAACGCCACCCAGCCAGACGGCGACGGGTCGAAGCCACGACTTAGCTTCGCGCAGAATGACAGGGTAGACCGGACGCGTTCGGGACACAGCACCTTGAATCTTGCACTGAGGGAGCGCGGCGGCAAGCGACCGGTGCCCGGACGAAGAGAACGAATCTGAGGCGAAAACTCACAACCATCATGCGCATATTGAAAACCCCGATTCCCGCCCTGGGCTGGATTCGAACGTATCACTTCGCTGATTTGCGCTCCGATCTCATCGCGGCGGCGATTGTCGCCGTGATGCTGATTCCGCAATCGCTCGGGCTTGCCCTCGTCGCCGGCGTGCCGCCCCAGGCGGGGCTGTACGCGGCGATGTCGGGCCTGGTGACCTACGCGCTGTTCGGCAGCAGCCGCACGCTTTCGGTGGGGCCGGTGGCGGTGCTTTCACTGATGACCGCGGCGGCGCTGTCCCGCCTGCCGCTGGAAACGCCGGCCGAATTCGCCGGCGCCGCCTTGACGCTTTCCTTCATGACCGGCGCCATCTTGCTCTTCGCCGGGATTTTCCGCCTCGGCTTCGTCTCCAACTTCATCCCCCGCCCGGTGCTTGAGGCCTTCATCACCGCATCGGCGATTCTGATCATCCTCAGCCAGATGCAATTGCTGCTCGACATCCCGCTGCCCGGCCACAATGTGCTCGAAATGCTCGCCTCGCTGATCGCCAGCATCACCGAAACCCATTTGCCGACGCTGTGGACCGGCCTGGCGGCCATCGTCTTCCTGATCTTCTTCCGTCAGCGGCTGGCGCTGATCCTGGTGAGGTTCGGAGTGCGCCGCGGCCCGGCGCGGTCCTTCGCCCGCGCCGGGCCCATCGCCCTGGCCGCCATCGCCATCGCGCTGAGCTGGCTGTTCGATCTTGAGCAATACGGGCTTGAACTGCTCGGAGAGATTCCCTCCGGCCTGCCCACGCTGACTCTTCCCGATTTTTCGCCGACCTTGCTGATCAACCTGTTCATTTCCGCGCTGCCGCTGGCGATGGTTTGCTATGTTGAATCTTTTTCCATCGCCCAGACCCTCGCCGTGCGCAGGCGGCAGACGATCAAGCCGAACCTTGAATTGCGCGGGCTCGGCGCCGCCAATCTGACCTCGTCCTTCACCGGCGGCATGCCGGTGGCCGGCGGCTTCAGCCGTTCCCTGGTCAATTTCGAAGCCGGCGCCTCCACCCCGGCCGCGGGTGTGTTCGCCGCCGTGCTGATCGCCATCGTCGTGCTGTTCCTGACTCCGGTGATGTATTGGCTGCCCCAGGTTTGCCTGGCCGCGGCGATTCTGATGGCGGTCTACCCGCTGATCAATTTCTCGGTTTTCACCAAATCCTGGCGCCACTCGCGGCGGGACTTCCTCGCGGTGGCGATGACGCTGCTTGTCACCCTGACCCGGGGCGCCGAGGCGGGAATCGGCGTCGGCGTGCTGACCGCCCTGCTGATGCATCTGTACAAGACTTCCCGCCCCCATGTCGCCGTCGTCGGCAGGATGGCGGGCACCGAGCACTTCCGCAATGTGAAGCATTACGAAGTCGAAACGAGCGAAAACCTGCTTTCGGTGCGGATCGACGAGGCGCTGTACTTTCCCAACACGCGCTATCTCGAAAGCCTGCTGTTCCGCCTCGTCGCCGAGCGCCCGGGGCTGAAACACGTGGTGCTGATGTGCCCCGCGGTCAACGATATCGACCTCAGCGCGGTCGAAACCCTTGAGAACATCAACGACATCCTGGCCGAATCGGAGATTTCCCTGCACCTGTCGGAGGTCAAGGAGCCGGTGATGAAAAAGCTCAAGGGCAGCCGCTTCCTGTCGCAACTCAGCGGCAAAACCTTCCTCACCCAGAACCAAGCCTTCGAGGAACTCCGCGCCGAACAAGC
>JAPOTO010000002.1 GCA_026709135.1 Gammaproteobacteria bacterium
GGGCCGCGCGGGCGGGATGGTGTTTCGCGCTAAATTTCGACCCTTCATCCATGAAGGGTCGAAAATCGGTTCGTCGTCGCTTTGGGCCATCCATGGCGCGCTCCTCCTCAACGACGCGCGAAACACCATCCCGCCCGCGCGGCCCGGCCCCGAACGGAGAATCATCGCTATTGTGCCTGCTGGCAACTTTGTTAGCATTGGTGCGGAATCCAAGCGCGAAACAAAAGCGTGGAAACAGTCGATGAAAACGAAAAATCCGGCCCAGGACCCAGCAGCGCCGGTTGACCGCGGGCGCAGGGCGCTGCTCGCGGCGGTGCCGGGGCTGCTGATCGTGCCCCGGCATGTGCTTGGCGGCGAAGGCTTTGTGGCGCCGAGCGACCGCATCAACATCGCCGCGGTTGGCGCGGGAGGCAGGGGGGAGGGCAACATCCGCGCCGTCGCCCATGAAAACATCTACGCGCTTTGCGACATCGACGACCGTCGGCTGTCCGCCACCCTCGCCGAGGACTTCGCCGAGCCGTTTCGGGACCGCGTGGCCAGCTACCGCGATTACCGGCGAATGCTCGATGAAAACCCGGAAATCGATGCGGTGGTCATCAGCACGCCAGACCATATGCACGCCCCCATCGCCACGGCCGCCATGGATCTTGGCAAACATGTGTATGTTGAAAAGCCGCTGAGCCACACCGTCGCCGAGGCCCGCCACTTCGCCCGCCGCGCCCGGGAAGTCAATGTCGTCACGCAAATGGGCAACCAGGGCCACGCCGGGGAGGGCGCGAGGCAGATCAACGAGTGGGTCGCCTCGGGGGAGCTCGGCGCGGTCCGCGAGGTGCATTGCTGGACCAACCGCCCCGTTTGGCCGCAGGGCGTCGCGCGGCCGGAAGGCAGCACGGCGATTCCGGTGAGCATGGACTGGAATCTCTGGCTCGGCGCCGCGCCGGCGCGCCCCTACGTGGACGGCGCCTACCATCCGTTCAACTGGCGCGGCTGGGTTGATTTCGGCACCGGCGTCGTCGGCGACATGGGCGCCCACATCATCGACCATCCCTACTGGGCGCTCGGGCTCGACCTGCCGCACCGCATCAGCGCGAGTTCAACGCGCTGGGGCAGGGGTTACGGGAGTTTTCCGCTGGCCACCAGGATCCACTTCGAATTCGCCGCCAGCCGAGGCAGGCCAGCGGTCAAGATGACTTGGCACGACGGCGGCCTGATGCCCGAGCGCCCCGCCGAACTCGAAAGCGGCAGGCAGATGGGGGATGAATCCGGCGGCGCGCTCATCGTCGGCGAGCGCAAAACCCTGATGCACAGCGTCTACGGCGGCGATCCGGTGCTGATTCCCGAATCGGTTCATCTCGAAACGCCCGCGCCACCGCGGACCCTGGCGCGCTCCAACGGCATCCATCAGGAATGGATCGACGCCATCAAGGACCGTGCCAAGGCCACCACTTCGGATTTCGGCTACGCCGCCCGCCTCACCGAAACCATGCTGCTCGGCAACATCGCCGCGCGCCGGGCCGAGGCCCACAAGGTGCTCGAATACGACGGGGAAGCCATGCGCTTCACCAATGACGAAGCCGCCAACGCATTCCTGGACAAGGAATACCGCACCGGCTTCGGCCTGTCGTGAGCAATCAAGAGACATACGATGCCATCGTCGTCGGCTCCGGGGCCGGCGGCGGCATGGCGACCTGGCGCCTGGCGCAAGCCGGCCTGCGGGTGGCGCTGGTGGAGGCGGGCCCCTGGTACGACCCCGCAGATGACAGCCAGCGCACCCAGTTCCGCCACCCTTGGGAGTCGCCGCGCCGGGGCGCGAGCACGAGATTGCGCCCCTTCGGCGATTTCAACGCCTGCATCGGCGGCTGGGAACTCGACGGCGAGCCCTTCACCACCGCCGAAGGCACCGACTTCAGGTGGTGGCGGGCGCGGATGCTCGGCGGCAGAACCAACCACTGGGGCCGCATTTCCCTGCGCTTCGGCCCGCTCGATTTCAAGCGCCGCGACATCGATGGCCTCGGCGACAACTGGCCCATCGGCTATGAAGACGTCAAGCCCTACTACGACCAAGTCGACAAGCTCATCGGCGTGTTCGGCACCAACGAGGGCCTGCCCAACGACCCGGACGGCTTCTTCCTGCCGCCGCCAAAGCCGCGCCTGCACGAGTTGTATTACATCCGCGGCGCGCGCCGGGCGGGAGTTCCGGTGTATCCGTCGCGGCTGTCGATCCTCACCAAGCGCATCAACCGCGAACGCGGTGTTTGCGTGTATTGCAACCAATGCAGCCGCGCCTGCGGGCTGCACGCCGACTTCTCCTCGAGCACGGTGCTGGTCTACCCGGCGGTGGCCACCGGCCGGGTCGATGTCTACACCAACACCATGGTGCGCAAGGTCGATACCGGCCCGGATGGCCGCGCCACCGGCGTTTCCTGCATCGACCGGGAAACCCGCGGCGAATCGCGGCTGAATGGCCGCAGCGTGGTGCTCGCCGCCTCGGCGTGCAGCAGCGCGCGCATCCTGCTCAATTCGACCAGCGCCCAGCACAGCTCGGGCCTCGGCAACAGCAGCGGGCATGTGGGCCGCTACCTGCACGATTCCACCGGCGCCAGCCGGGCGGCCTTCCTGCCGGAGCTGATGGACCGCGACATCTACAACGAGGACGGCGTCGGCGGCATGCACGTCTACACACCCTGGTGGCTCGAAGGGGCGAGCCTCGATTTCGCCCGGGGCTACCATATCGAGATCGGCGGCGGCATGAACATGCCCGCCTACGGGTTCGGCTTCGCGGCCAACGCCTACAAGCGCTTCCTCGGCGAGCGCGTCGGTGGCTACGGCAATGCGCTGCGCGATGACGTCAGGCGCTTTTACGGCTCGCGCCTGGGCATCGCCTGCCGGGGCGAAAGCGTTCCGCAGTTTGGCAATTACTGCGAACTCGATCCAAACACGGTCGATGACTGGGGCGTTCCGGTGCTGCGCTTCAATTACCGCTGGACCGAACAGGAAATCAACCAGGCGCGCCACATGCAGGACACGATGGAGGAACTGCTCGAAGCCTCCGGCGGCATCCTGCTCGGCGAAAAGCCCGGCCTTGATCGGCAATACGGCCTGGCCCGGCCGGGGGAAATCATCCACGAGGTTGGCACCACGCGCATGGGCGATGACCCGGCCACTTCGGTCACCAACCGTTTCGGCCAGTTGCACGACGCCGACAATGTATTCGTCGCCGACGCCGGCACTTTCGTCTCCCAGGCCGACAAGAATCCAACCTGGACCATTCTCGCCCTGTCCTGGCGCACCAGCGACCACATCATCGAACGGATGCGGCAGCGGAGCTTGTAGCCATGAACATGAACCGCCGCGAAACGCTCAAATCACTGCTGCTGGCGCCGCTTGGCGCGGGCATCGCCTCGGCTGCGGGCTGCGCCGGCGGCGGACGGGTGAACTGGACCGAATTGCCCCGGGAGTATTCCTACGGCCGCACCGCGGCTGAGCGGCAGCGGGACCGGGAGTTGTTCGCCGAGCGCTATTTCAGCGAACACGAGCTGATCACCATCGCCACCCTGTGCGACATCATCCTGCCCTCGGACCACCCCAATGGCGGCGCGCTCGATGCCGGGCTGCCGGATTTTGTCGAGTTCATCGTCAAGGACATGGACTACCTGAAAACCCCGGTGCGCGACGGCATCGCCTGGCTCGACAGCCACGCCATCGACGCATACGGCGCCGATTTCATCGGCATCGAAGAAGCCCAGCGGCTGGCGATCTGTGACCGCATCGCCTGGCCCGATGTCGCAGACCCGGCATTGCAAGCCGGCATCCGCTTCTTCTCGCTGATGCGCGACCTGACCCTGACCGGGTACTATACAACCGCCCAGGGTTTCCGGGACTTGGGCTACCAAGGCAATGTGGCCAACGTCTGGGACGGCGTGCCCGCGCAGGTGCTCGCCCGGCACGGCCTGGCATACGAGGCCGAGTGGCTCGAAAAATGCATCGACCAGTCCCGCCGCGACATCACCGCGGCCTGGGACGACGACATGAACCTGACCAGTTGACCAACCGACGAGTTACCGACGACATGAACAAGCGCCTGTTCGCAAGCATCTTTTTCGCCCCCGCCGCGCTCGCCTGCGCGGCGGCGCTGGCCCAAGAACGCGCGCGCTGGGAACCCGAGCCCGCGCTGGTTTCCGCGCCGGGCGCCGCGCCGCCCTCGGATGCCATCGTGCTCTTCGATGGCGCCAATCTCGACCAATGGATGCGAATGGAAGACGGCGAGCCCGCCCGCTGGGAAATCGCCGATGGCGCCGCAACCGTCACCCCGGGCACCGGCACCATCCGCACCCGGCAGTCCTTCGGCAGCCTGCAACTGCATCTCGAATGGCGGCCCACCGACGTTATCGACGGCAGCGGCCAGAGCCGGGGCAACAGCGGGGTATTCCTGCATTCCCAGTTCGAGGTGCAGATTCTCGATAGCTGGGAAAACGCCACCTATGTCAACGGCCAAGCGGGCTCGGTGTACCTTCAGCATCCGCCGCTGGTCAACGCCTCGCGGCCACCCGGCGAATGGCAGAGCTACGACATCATCTTCACCGCGCCGGTGTTCGAGGGCGGCGAGCTCGTTGCGCCCGCCTATCTGACCGTGTTCCAGAACGGTGTGCTCGTGCAGAACCAGGTGGAACTTCAAGGCGCCACCCACACCCCAGAGCCCGAATACGCCGCGCAGTGCATCCCCTACAACCTCAAAGGCGAGGCCAACCGGCGGGATTGCACGGGAGAAATGCCGCTGGTCCTGCAGGACCATGGACAAGTGGTTTCGTTCCGCAACATCTGGCTGCGGGAATTGTAGGGCACGACACTAATGTCGTTCGCATCGCGGCGCGTTTCGCCGGGGCGTTTCCACCGCTTGTTGCCGATGGCGGGCCTGCTCGCCGCGCTGTTTTTGCCAAACCTGTTTTGGCTACCCCAGGCCCACGCGGCCGTTCCCCCCCTCGATGAAATCGGCGCCTACCCGGAACCCGATGATCTCGGCGGCCTGCACTTCTATCTGGTCACCGTCGATGTCGGCAATCGGCTGTGGGACAACTTCGGCCACACCGCCCTGCGCATGCGCGACGAGGCCGGCGGCGCCGACATCGTGTTCAACTGGGGCGGCTTCGACACCGGCGGCGGCATGGCGGGTTTCGCCCTGGGCTTCTTCCTCGGCGAGTTGAACTACCGCCTGTTCACCGTGCCCACCGCGCAAGCCTACGCCCAGTACCGCGCCGAGGAAAGAACCGTCTGGGAAGATCGCATCAACCTCAACAACGCCGAAAAAGCCAATCTCCACCGGCGGCTGATGTGGAATCTGGAGCCGGAAAACCTCGTCTACGAGTACGATTATTTCGACGAAAATTGCACCACCCGCCTGCGCGACTATCTCGACGAAGTGCTCGACGGCAGGCTCAGCCGCCGCTTCACCGGCATGACCGGAACCACCTATCGGCAAGTCGTCCAGTCGCACTACGAATCGCTCTCTGCGGTGGCGATGCTGCTCGACATCGGCATGAACAGCAATATCGACCGGGCCATGAGCGAATGGGAGGCGATGTTCCTGCCGCTTTCCCTGCGGCGGGAATTGCTTGGCGCGCACAGCGATGTGGCATTGAATGGCGAGCGCCTTCCCCTGCTCGCCGAATCCCGGGTGGTTGCGCAGTTCCCGCCACCGGCCAGGCAATGGAACGCCTATCCGGTGTTCATGCTGATCCTCGCCTCGCTGCTGATCTGGCTGCTGCTGACCACGAGAAAGCCCCGCTACAGCCGCCACATGGATTCAAGCCACAGCCGGCAGCGCGCCTCGCTGCCGCCAGCGGGCTACCAAGTGCTCGGCGCGCTGATCCTGATCTGCTCGGTTTTCAGCGGGCTGCTTGGCTGCCTGATGCTCGGAAGCTGGTTCTGGTCGGGCCACGAAGACCTGCACCACAATCTCAACCTGCTGATTTTCTGGCCAACCGACCTGCTCGGCATCGCCCTCTCCCTGCGCCTGCTGCTGCTCAAATCCCCCTGGCCACTCGACCGCTACAGCGCCCCCTACGCGAACTACTACCTCCTCGCCCACCTGCTCGGCATCGCCGCCCACGCCATCATCCACTTCGCCGGCCTAAGCGAGCAAAACCTCACCAACGTCATCCTCTGGCTAGCCGCCCCCATGGCCCTATTCACCATCCTAGTCTGGCTCCGCGGCTTCCGCCCAGCCGAAAACGCGATTGTGATGTGAAGGGGTGGATTTATGAGCAGCTGCTTGACGGCCTGGGTGATGCCACTTATGTTTAAGGTATCAGTGGTCCGGGTATGCGTCAGATTTCTGCAAGCAACAGCTATGGTTCGAAAGTGAGGATGCAAAACGATGAAGGTGCCTCTCGATATTGACTCGCTGCTCACTGAAGCGGAACGTTTCGCCGGAAGGGAGTCTTGCCACGAAGAACCGAATCTATTCGGTGTAACAGATGGCAAGGCGGTAGGAACATACTTGGAGCATAAGTTTCAACACCTTCTCGACGCTCGTTACTCCTTCACGGTTGGAAGCTCAGCCAAAGGAATCGATTTCCCGGAGCTGCGGGTAGACATGAAGGTGACGAGTATCAAGCAACCCCAGTCCTCGTCGCCTTTTGAGTCGGCTAGGCAAAAAGTGCGCGGGCTCGGCTATTCTCTACTGATATTTGTGTATGAGAAACTGGACAATGAGAAGGCGCGGACTTCGCGATTGAACATCCTGCACACCATATTTGTCGAAGATTCAAGAACGGGAGACTATCAAACCACTCGGGGCATCAGGGAGATTATCGAAAGGGACGGTAACGAGGAGGATATCGTTTCATTCATGCGCGACCGGAATCTGCCGATTGACGACTCGGAAGCGATAGCTTTAGCTGTTGATCTTCTCAAAAATCCACCGCAGCAAGGTTTTCTGACGATTTCCAATGCATTGCAATGGCGGCTCCAATATGGTCGAGTGATTTCAGAGGCGGGAATGATAGAAGGCGTCGTAAGAGTAAGTTGAGATAATGTCAATGAAGGATCGAAATAAAATTGAGTTCGGTGACTTTCAGACACCGCCTGAGCTGGCGCGGCAAGTGTGTGATTTGCTTAATCGCCGTGGATTTTCTTTCGCTTCTATAGTCGAACCATCCTGTGGCGTGGGTTCTTTTATTGCTGCTTCGGAGGGTGCATTTCCCGATTGCGGAAAAGTTTTAGGATATGATATTAACTTAGAGCATGTTATTGTAGCAAAGTCGATCGCTCATAGGGCCAACATTCAACAAGAGGATTTTTTCCTCAAGGATTGGCAAAAGACTATACGGAAACTTGCAGAACCAATCCTTATCATCGGCAATCCGCCTTGGGTAACGAATTCTGCTGTATCTACGATCAAAGGAACCAATTTGCCAAAAAAATCAAACATCCATCAGTTGAACGGATTTGACGCGATTACAGGGAAGAGTAATTTTGATATTTCGGAGTGGATGTTAACAAGTTTAATGGGGTGGCTATCAGGACGTTCCGCTGTTTTGGCGATGCTTTGTAAAACGGTGGTTGCGCGAAAAGTCTTGAACCACGCATGGAAAGCAAAGTTGCAGGTGGCGGAGTCCGCACTTTACGGAATCGACGCAATGGCCCATTTCGGAGCTGCGGTCGATGCATGTCTGATGGTTTGCGTCTTAAGTCCGCAGGCGCAATCTGCCGAGTGCAGCGTGTTTGACAGGATCGATGCGATGAAGTCTAAATCAACGATTGCATTTCGCAATGATCGGCTGATCGCGAACTTGGATGCATATACAGTGAGTGGTCATTTGTCAGGAACATCAGCGGTCAAATGGCGATCAGGAATAAAACACGACTGTGCCCGAGTAATGGAACTACAACGTGGGGCAAAGCACGATCAGTTCGTTAATGGCTTGGGCGAACAGGTGCGACTTGAAGCTGATTATCTATACCCGATGCTTAAGAGTTCTGATCTTATGCGCCGCGCTGAGCCCTCACGCTACATGCTGATTACCCAGAAATCCACCGGTGAAGACACAAGCGCAATCGCGAAGCGATCCCCGCTAACTTGGCGCTATCTTGAGTCGCATGGGGAATTGCTCGATTCGCGATCTAGTTCGATTTACAGGAATCGTCCGCGCTTTTCGATTTTCGGGGTAGGAGATTACAGCTTCGCGCCATGGAAGGTTTCGATTTCCGGTTTCTATAAAAAGTTTGATTTCATCCCGGTTGGTCCAAAGGATGGAAAACCCGTGATGTTGGATGATACCTGCTATTTTCTCCCTTGCTATTCCGAGGATCAGGCTGAGAAACTAGTCGAGATTCTCAATGCAAAAGAAGCCAAGGGATATTTCAATTCTTTCGTATTTTGGGATGCAAAGCGGCCAATAACTATCAGCTTGCTCTCCACCTTGGATCTTGCAGCTTTGGCGGAAGAATGTGGCTCAGATTGGGCGTATGGACAAACTAACTTGCGATTGTAACGAGAATTTTTGACTCATAGATTGTGATCATTCTATGAAATTATCTGAGATAATCTCGTGAAGAAGGCTGAATGAGAATCGATCATTCAGGAAGCCGCAGCAAATAGCTACTACGTTCGAAAGAGTTACTTGATAGACAGCGTTACATCAGCGGAGATACGACGGGTCTTAAGCAAAGATCATAGGGAGATCAAAGCTGACCCAATCCCACTCAAGGTCTTGAAGGCGAAGCAGTGAAATTTTTCGGGATAGCAATCCGATTATCATATCTCGGACGATATCGTCCATTTCCTCCACATTGGCTAGTAATTTGTCAAAAGCCCACGGTCCACGCGCCGCTTTTCTGTTGCGCCAGTCTCAGTTCGTAAATCTTCTGCAGGTTGAGC
>JAPOTO010000094.1 GCA_026709135.1 Gammaproteobacteria bacterium
GTCACCGCAGGCTGTAGCGCAGGGTGAGCATGGCCGCGGCGCGGCTGGTGTCTTCGGTTCTGGACCAGGTGTAAACCGGCTCGCTGCCGTCGAGGCGCAGATTGGGCGGGTGGCTGCGGAGCAGGGTGCCCTGGTAGGCATCGGACTGGAAATCGCCGAAGTGCTTCCATTGCAGCTTGAGCCCCAAGGTCACGGATTCGCTCAGCGCGCGATCGATGCCGGCCGCGGCCACGTATCCCGTGATCCGGTCCTTGAGCACGGCGCGGCCGGCGCTGACGGTTCCCGCGAGATTGGCGCGGATTTCGCCCACATTGGGCTGGCCGGCGCCGGTTGCGATATCAGCCGGATTCGCGCTGCGCGCCCATACCCAGGAGAAGTCCTTTTGTGCCCAGGCCACCCCCACGCCGCCGCCGACCCAGGGCGTCCAGCGGGAGCTGTTGGGCCAGTCGCGGTAGGCGGCAAGGAACAACTCGTGGGAGCTTGCGGTGCCGAGGGTTTCCTCGCCGACCGAAAGCTCGTTGTTGATCTTGTCGAAATCGGCGCCCGAGGCGTCGGTGGAAGATACGGTCTCGTCATGGCGGGTGGCATTGCGGGCATAGACCAGGGCGGCCCGGAAGCGTGGCGAAAACCGCAAGCCCAATTCCGCTTCCGCGGAAAATCCGCCGTGGCCACTGAAAGGCGCGAGCCAACCGCCACCTGCGCCCCGGTTGGCCGTGGTGCAGCTTGGAATGGCCGTCGCGCCCGGGTTGATGTATTCGTCGCAAATGCTCGCCCGGTCATTGCCGCGGCTGACGACGGTGATGTCCGGCGAGGCGCTGCCGCCAAGCGACAAGCCCGCGTAGAGTTCAGCGGCATTCGCCCCGGCGCTGGCGAACAGCCCCAGCTTCATCAGCGTCGAAGCCAAGCCAAAAAACGCCAGCCGCCGGCCCGACCGGGGGCGGCGCGAATCAACGCGGCGGGATGATGCCAGCGCGGGCATGACAGGTTCCCCCTCATTCCGTATGGATTCGGGATTGTCCGTCAGGCAGCGCATCGGCTCAAGCGCCACTGGTGCGCGGGTTGATGTGTTTTGCCTGGTGGCGGGGATATAATTCCCGGCCTTGCGCCGATTCTTTTCCAGACGCCTCTTTTTTCAGACTTATGGCGAATCGCTCACATCGCGGCATCGCGCCAATCGCTCTGCTCTGCGCGGCCCTGCTGCTTGGCGGCTGCGGGCAGAAAGGCGGGCTGGTGCGCCCGGAGCCGGTGGCGGACCCTCCGGCGGCCGCCTTGTCGAGCGCCGGCGGCGCAGGTTCCTAGCCGTGGACCACTTCCGCTACCGCGGCAATGAATTGTTTGCCGAAGACCTTGCCGCGGCCGAAATCGCCAATGCGGTCGGCACGCCCTGCTTTGTCTATTCCCGGGCGACGCTCGAGCGGCATTACCGGGTTTACCGCGAAGCCTTCGGCGAACTCGACGGGCTGGTCTGCTTCGCGGTGAAGGCCAATTCCAATCTTGCCGTGCTCAATGTGCTGGCAAGGCTTGGCAGCGGTTTCGACATTGTTTCCGGCGGCGAGCTTGAGCGTGTGCTCGCCGCCGGCGGCGAGGCGGGCAAGACGGTGTTTTCCGGGCCGGGCAAGAGTGCCGGCGAAATCCGCCTCGCCCTCGCGGCCGGCATCCGCTGCTTCAACATCGAATCCGCGGCCGAACTCGAACGGGTCAACGGGATCGCCGCGGAAACTGGCAAGATCGCCGCCGTTTCGCTGCGGATCAATCCCGATGTCGATGCCGGCACCCACCCCTACATCGCCACCGGGCTGAAGGAGAACAAGTTCGGCATTCCCGCCGAACAGGCCCTTGCGCTGTATGAACAGGCAGCGCGGCTGCCCGCGGTCGAAGCGGTGGGGATCGATTGCCATATCGGCTCGCAACTGACCAGTATCGCGCCGTATCTCGACGCCATCGACCGGCTGCTTCCCATTGTCGAAACCTTGCGGGAAAAGGGAACGCCGCTGCGCCATTTCGACATCGGCGGCGGGCTTGGCGTGCGCTATGGCGGGGAGTCGCCACCGCGGCCCGATGAATTGATGCGCGCGGTGGCGGAGCTTTTTCGCGGCCGCGGACTTGAAATCATCATCGAGCCCGGCCGCAGCATCGCCGCCAACGCCGGCATCTTTATCACCCGGGTCGAGTATTTGAAGTCGAACGGCTCGCGCCATTTCGCCATCGTCGACGGCGGCATGAACGACCTGCTGCGCCCGGCTCTGTACGGCGCCTGGCAGGACATCATTCCGCTCAACCGGCGCGGGGGCGCGAGCCGTTGCTACGACATCGTCGGGCCGGTGTGCGAGTCGGCGGATTTTCTCGGCAAGGCGCGCGCGCTTTGTCTCGAACCCGGCGACCTGCTCGCGGTGCGCGGCGCCGGCGCCTACGGATTCGTGATGAGCAGCAACTACAATTCCCGCGGCCGCGCCGCCGAGGTCATGGTGGATGGCGACGCCTTCCACATCGTGCGCGAGCGCGAGGACTCCGCCGCGCTTTTCGCCCGCGAATCGACGCTGCCGCAAGCACATCCAGCAAGCTGAAGCCGCAAGGATCATCATGGAAATCCGCTTCACCAAGATGCACGGCCTCGGCAACGATTTCATGCTGGTGGACAGCCGCGAGCGCGAATTCGACCTGCCCGCCGGTGAAATCGAACAACTCGCCGACCGCAGGCGCGGCGTCGGGTTCGATCAATTGCTCGTGCTCGAAACCAGCCGCGACGCCGACGCCGACGCTGGCGCCGACTTCCACTACCGCATCTTCAATCCCGATGGCCTTGAGGTCGAGCATTGCGGCAACGGCGCCCGCTGCCTCGCCCGCTTCATCGCCGACAAGGGCCTTAGCCGGCGCAATCCGATCACCGTCGCCACGGTGAACCGGACGCTGGAATTGCGCCTGCTCGCGGGTTGCGATGTCTCAGTCAACATGGGCCGGCCCGATTTCGAGCCGGCGGCGCTGCCGTTCCGCGCCGCCCGCAGGCAGCCGCTTTATGAGCGCCAACTCGCGGCCGGCTGCGGCATGGTGCGCTTCGCCGCGCTGTCCATGGGCAATCCACACGCGGTGGTCGCGGTTGAAGACCTGGCCAAAACTGCCGTAAAGAGAATAGGGAAGGCGCTTGGCAGCCATGCCGACTTCCCCGCCGGCGTCAACGTTGGCTTCATGCGGGTGGAAAACCGCCACCGCATCGGCCTGCGGGTGTACGAGCGGGGTCCAGGGGAAACACCGGCCTGCGGCAGCGGCGCCTGCGCGGCGGCGGTCAGCGGCATCGCCGCCGGCACGCTCGAAAGCCCGGTCGCGGTGGCGCTGACCGGAGGTGAACTGGCAATCGAATGGCGGGGCGGCGACGCGCCGGTGCATATGTCGGGGCCAGCCCAGGTTGCCTATGAAGGAACGGTAAAACTATGAACAAGCACGCGACCGCCCAGGCCGAACAGGCTGGCGATGAAGCTTTTGAATTGACCGGGGACCAGGTTGCCGCCTGGCTGCGGGCCAACCCGGAGTTTTTCCTCGACAACGAGCCGCTCGTGGCCGAGCTCGCTTTGCCGCATCAATCCGGCAAGGCGGTTTCGCTGATGGAACACCAAGTCGCGCTGTTGCGCCAGCGCTTTGACAACACCAGCAGCAGGCTCGGCGAACTGCTCGAAAACGGCCACCGCAGCGAACAATTGTTCCAGATCAGCCGGCAGCTTGTGCTCGCGCTGATCGAAACCCGCAACGCCGAGCAGGTGATCGCGGTCGCCCGGGGCCACCTGCTGAGCCGCACCGATGTCGAAGTGCTCGAAGTGATTTTTCTCGACGGCGCGGCGTCCTTCTCCGCGGGCGACTTCCGCATTGAGGACGAAGCCAGGATGCTTGCCGAGTTCAAGGACGTCTTCCGCCTCAACAAGGCCCACTGTGGCCAACAGGGTGAAGATCTGCTCGCGTGGCTGTTCCCCGGCGGCAGCGCCCGCATCCGCTCAACGGCGCTGTGCCCGATCATCTCCGGCGGCAAGCCACTCGCGCTGCTGGCGCTCGGCCAGCGCTCGCCCGACCACTTCACCATCCACATGGAAACGCTCTTCCTCGATTTTATTGCCGAGGTCATGGGCGCCATGTTCACATTGCATTTGGAAGCCGCCGAGCCCAAAGCTCACAAGCCTGCGCCCTAGGCTCCCAGGCGGCCGGAAGCAGGTGGCCATGGCGAGCGAAACAAACGATCCGCAATCCCCGCTGGTTTCCATCATCTGCCGGACCATGGGCCGGCCGGAGTTGAAGCAGGCGCTCGCCGCCGCCGCCGGCCAGACCCACGCGCCGCTGGAAATCATCCTCGTCGACGCCGCCGCCCGCGGCGAGGCGGCCTGCCGCCAAGACAGCGCAGGCATTCCGGCAACGCTCGCCCTGCCCGATTCACCCCTGAGCCGGCCCGCCGCCGCAAACTTCGGGCTGGACCGCGCCCGGGGCGACTATCTGCTTTTTCTCGACGAAGACGACTGGCTCGCCCCGAACCACATCGAACAGTTGCTGGTGTTTCTCGAAAACCAAGGGGAAATACGCGCCGCCTACAGCAGCACCCGCAAGACCGACGCCGCCGGCGGGGCCACAATCGAGACCTTCGCGCAGCCCTTCGACCGGCTGTTGTTGATGCGCGACAACTACATCCCCATCCACTCGATGCTGTTCGCCCGGAACCTGCTCGATGGCGCGGATTGCCGCTTCGATGAGCGCTTCGCGATATACGAGGACTGGGATTTCTGGCTGCAACTGAGCGAGCGCACCGATTTCCGGCATATCGACCAGTGCACGGCGTTTTACCGCGCCGGCGGCGCCTCGGGCACCGGCGACCTTGAGGATCATCTGCGGCGGTTTGATTCCGACCACGACCTCGGCAAAGCGCGGGCGGCGGTCTACAACAAATGGCTCAAGCGCTGGAGCGGTGGCCAGCTCAACGCGCTGCTCGGCGCCGGGCAGTGGGAACTGGCGCAGAGCACGGCCCGAATCGACAACCTCGGCCGGGAACTCGAAAACCTCGCCGCGGCCAAGCGGAACACCGAACAGCAACTTGTAGAGGCAAGGCTGGCCCACACCAAGATGGAAGCCCGCCTGAACTCGATGATTCAACGCCTGCGGGCGGCGAATGCCGAGCTCGGCGAATCGGCCAGGCATCTGCGGCTCCATCTGGAGCACACGCTTGGCTCCAGAAGCTGGAAAATGACCCTTCCCTACCGAGCCCTCGGTCGGCGGCTCGCATCGCTTTCCGGCAGAACCGTGCCGCCGCCGCTTAGCCTGGAGTCGCTGCATCAACAGTTCCCGCTCCACAACGAGGCTCAGCCGCAGCCGGAATCCGCAGAGGGGGAAAAGCCAATCAGCGGCCCGGCATCCGAACAAGCCACCAAAAAAGCCAAGGCCGATTTCGACCGAAAAGCCAGGCAAACCCTCGGCGAATTTCTCGCCAGCGGCGAAAAGCTCGCTGTGCCCGCGGCCGAGTCGCCGGCGATGTCGGTGCTGCTGGTGTTTTTCAACCAAGCCCATCTGAGCCTGCTGTGCCTGCAAGCGCTCATCGAAAACGCCGATGTGCCATTCGAGTTGATCATCGTCGACAACGCTTCGAGCGATGAAACCGGCGAACTGCTCAACCGGCTGGAAAACGCCAAGCTGATCCGCAACGACGAAAACCTCGGCTTCGTCAAGGCCGTGAACCAGGGCGCGGAACTCGCCGGCGCGGACCATCTGCTGCTGCTCAACAACGATGCGTTCATCGAGCCGGGGGCGCTCGGCGCCGCGCTCCAAACCCTGCGGGAAGAAGTCGATGCTGGCGCCGTTGGCGGCCGCATCGAAACCCTCGACGGCAGGCTGCAGGAAGCCGGCAACATCATCTGGCGCGATGGTTCCTGCGCCGGCTACGGCCGCGGCGGCAATCCCGATGATGGGGAGTACCGCTTCCGCCGCGATGTGGACTACTGCTCCGGCGCCTTCCTCCTGTTCGCCACCGCGCTGTTCCGGGAACTCGGCGGCTTCGACGAGGATTTCGCGCCAGCCTATTACGAGGAATCGGACTTCTGCCTGCGGCTGCGCCAGCGCGGTCTGCGCACAATCTATGAACCCCGTGCCGTGCTGCGCCACTACGAATTCGCCAGCACCGGCGGCATCGAAGCCGCCACCGCGCAGCAGCAAAAGAACCGCGAACGGTTCCGCCAAAAGCACCGCGAGTTCCTGCAAGGCCAACCGGACGCGAATCCAAAAAGAAGCTTGTTCGCGCGCACGGCGAACCGGCACCCCAATGTGCTGCTGATCGACGACGCGGTGCCACACAAGAGCCTCGGCAGCGGCTATCCCCGCTGCCGGCACATCGTGTCCCTGTTGGCGACGATGCCGCTGAACGTGAGTTTCTATCCTTTGCAGTTTCCATTCGATGACTGGAACGAGACCTACCGGACCCTGCCAGCCAATGTCGAAGTGCTGTTGAACCGGGGCCAGCCGGGCCTTGCCGAACTATTGAAGGAACGGGTGGGGTTTTATCGCCATGTCATGGTCAGCCGCCCCACCAACATGGCGGTTTTCAACGAGGTGCTCGATTCCCTGCCCAAGAAGGCGAGGCAGTTCGAGATCATCTACGATGCCGAGGCGGTTTTCGCCAGCCGCGAGTTGCTCTGGCGCGAGCTGTGCGGAGAGTTCATCGACCAAGAAGAAAAGCGGCGCATCATCGCCGAGGAAATTGATCTCGCCGGAGTGGGGGTTTCCACGGTGATTACCGTCTCCGACACCGAAGCCCAATTGTTCCGCGAACGGGGGCGCGAACGGGTGTTCGTGCTCGGCCATGGCTTGGCACCAATCGCCGAGCCGGCGCCTTTCGATGCCCGCCAAGGGCTGCTTTTCGTCGGCGCGCTCAAGGATGAGCACTCGCCCAATGTCGATTCGCTTCTATGGTTCGCCTACAACACGCTGCCGCTAATCGAGCGGGAAATCCCGGAGATTGACTTGCACGTTGCCGGAAACACCGGCGCTCCTTCGCTGTGCAGTATGGAAAGATCCAACATCCACTTCCTTGGACGGGTCGAGTCGCTTGACGCAATATATCGTGAACGCCGGGTTTTCATCGCGCCCACGCGCTTCGCCGCCGGCATTCCCCACAAGGTGCATGAGGCGGCGGCAAATGGTATCCCGTCTGTGATCACCCCGCTGCTCGCGGAGCAGCTGGGCTGGCGCCATGAAGAAGAGGTATTGGTCGCGAAAGACCCGGAACAGTTCGCCCTCGCCTGCATCCGCCTTCATCGCGACAAGGCATTGTGGGAGCACTTGCTCAACTCCGCTCGAAATGCCGTGCTGAGGGACTGCTCCGAAGAACGAATGCAGCATGTTTTGCGCGGTGTTTTTGATCCGAATGCCGCCTGAACATGCGGCAGCCAATCAATTTTGCTGCGGCGCAAGCCAACGGCTAAGGCCCCAGGGCGCCAAGAGGAATCACCGACACGCCGTCGGGACGTTGGTATCCGTAGCCCCGGTCCACAATAACTCCCAATGCCGCGGGTTTGCCGCTGCGGCGGGTATCGATTTTGGCTGCGAACTTGAGCAGGTTTTTGGCTGCTTCATCGATCCGCGCAACGCCAAGTTTTACTTCCAGTGCCGCCCAGCGGCCGGGGCCCGCGTCAATGATCGCGTCGACTTCAAGGCCGCTATCGTCCCGGTATGCGTTTTGCCATCGATTCGAGTGTGGTTTTTCATCTGCGAATTCGGGCCCAAGGGCCGCACAAAAGGACTTTGGGGGAACGCCGACAAGGCAAGGGGCAAACTTTCTACCCTTTCAGGGGCAAGATTTTGACATTTTTACAGGCAGATATTCAACAATTTCAGCAGCGAGCATTTTCCGCCGCGGGGGAAAAGGGCGGATGGGGCCAGACAGTTGATCCGCACACCAACCGCGATAGCGCAATTTCAGTACTCCACCGGAACCGCATCAAGGCTGCGCCAGAGATACCACGAAGCCACCGAGCGCCAAGGACGCCAAGCCTCGGCGATGGCGATCATCTCCTTCGCCTTCGGGCGAACGCCGTCGTTGAAATGATTGGCGATGGCTTTCTGGATGCCGATGTCGTCCACCGGCAGCACATCGGGCCGCAGCAAATGGAAAATCAGGAACATCTCCGCGGTCCAGCGGCCGATGCCCTTAACCTGCACCAAGCGCTCGATGACCGCCTCGTCGTCCATTTCATGCCATTTCTCCTGCTGCAGCGAGCCATTGAGGAAATGCCCGGCGAGGCTGAGCAGATAAGCCGCCTTCTGCCTTGACAAGCCGCACTGGCGCAGGCTGTCGACATCCTGCCCGCCAACCGCCACCGGCGATATCTCGCCAAGCCGCCCAAGCATCTTTTGCCAGACCGATTCCGCCGCCTTCACCGAAATCTGCTGACCCACGATCGAACGCGAAAGCGAAAAAAACGGATCGTGCCGCGGCCGCAGCATCGACTCCCCGGCCCGGGCGATCAGCCGGCCAAGCGCCGGGTCCGCTTCCGCCAACCCGCGGCGGGCCTCATCCCAATAAGGCGCGGGCAGCTCGCCGCCACCCCCCATGACTCTCGACAAACCACATCCCTCCACCAAAGCCCGCAAAGCATAACACGCACCTCCAACAGCCCCCCAGTTGCTGAGCATGGCCCAGCGAAGCTGGGAAAGCATTCAGACACCGACGGCAAGCGACCGGTGCCCAAACGGAGAGATTCTGCGACTCCGCTTCGCTGCGCGCAGAATGACGAATGACTGGCACAGCGTGAGTCGCCGTCTGGCCGGGTGGCGTTCAGCGG
>JAPOTO010000129.1 GCA_026709135.1 Gammaproteobacteria bacterium
CCATCTCAGTTCGGGGGCTGGAGCAGGAGTTGTTCATATACCACCGATTCGATCTTATCGCGGGAGTAGAACGCGGGGAATACCCGGTCATTCGCCCACAGGTCGAAGAGGTTATCGTACAGCGGACTGTCGGGGTCGCCAACTTGTCCGGGGCTGTTCATGCCCAGGGTGTTGTCCCAGTCGCGGGTGTCGATGAAGATGCGGAAGGAGGCGCCGCTGGTCTGATTGTCGCCGCCGCCGGTGTTGCCGAGGGTGTAGCCGTTGCCGCCTCTTGGCGCCGGGCCGACGTTTAGGCGGCGGCGCATGTCCTCGTTCACCGCCGGGGCGAGCGGATGGCGGATCAGGGCGTGTTTGTAGTTTTCCTGGCCGTAGACCCAGCCGTCCATATCGGCGCCGAGCTTGACAGTCAGCGTGTCCACCGCGCTGGCGAGGGCGTCGAGCAGGAACTCGTCGCGGCCGGCGATGGGGTCCGCGCCGAAATCGCCATCGGGGGCGAGCAGCATGTCGATCATCGTTTTCATGCCCACAGTGAGCAGCGGCTGGGCCAGCGGGGGAACCTTGAGCCGCTCGATATCCATCAGCAGTTGCCGCTCGAAGGCGACATAGATGCCGGCTTCAACCGAATCCGCGGCGAGTGTGTGGTCCCAATCGAGCAGCCGCTGGCGCGCCTGTTCGACCCGCCCATCAGCGGCGCGCAGGGTGCGCAGCATCGGCACGAGGCTGCGGGCGGGAATCGACAGGTAGTCGTGCTGCAGGGCGATCATGTCGCCCATGTTGAACTTGCGGCCCGAGCCGAGCACTTCCGACCCCCTGGCCCAGCGGTAGGGGTCGGTCCAGGTGTGGGCGATGGCGTCAAGGTGGGGATAATCCGGCGGCGTGAGGTTGCTGTTGGAGGTTTCGATGTAACCCCGGGCGGGATTGTATTCGTGCGGTTTGGCGGTGATCGGCAGATAGCCTTCCCACTCGTGGCGGCCATCGCCGGGAACCGGCACCAGGCCGCTGAATCCTCGGCGGATCGGCGCGATGCCCACCGCCTGCCAGCCGATGTTGCCGTCGCGGTCGGCCCAGACCATGTTCTCGCCGGGGATGTTGCTGTAATTGGAGGCTTCGCGGAATTCGGCCCAACTGCGCGACTGGTTCATGCGCAGGGAAGCGAGATACGGCGCGCCGCCGAATTCCATCCACGCCGGGCGCACGGCGTAGGCCAGGTTGCGCGCGCCGTCGGCGAAAGTCACCGGGCCGTGGCGGGTGTATTTCAACTCCACCGCGACCGGTTCGCCGCCTTTGACCGGAATCGTTTCCTCGATCACGGTCATGCTTTCCCACTGGCCGCGGAAGCGGTACTCGTTGGGGTTGTCGGGGTTGGTTTGGTAGACCATGAGGTCTTCGCCGTCGGTGTTGAACACGGTCAGGCCCCAGGCGCCGTGACCGTTGTGGCCGATGGAAATGCCGGGAATCGCGGGCTCGCCGCCGCCGATGACGTTCCAGCCGGGGCCGATCAGGTGGGCCCAGTAGCGCAGCGACGGCGCCGACTGGGCCCTGTGCGGATCGTTGACCATCATTGGCCAGCCGTCCTGGGTCAGCTCGCCACCGACGACCCAATTGTTGCTGCCGATGTTGTCGATGGAGCGCTGGTTCAGTTCGCGTTGCTCTTCGAGCAGCACCGCGGCGAGTTGTTCGTATTCACTGGCATCGGCGCGGTGCTGGGCGAGGACGATATCGCCGGGCTCGAAGCGGATCGGGCCGCGATAGGCGTTGTACAGGCCGAGAATGTCGTTTTCGAGCAGGGAATCGCAGTCGATCAGCGGATCAAGCGAAAGGTCCGGCTCATGCGGGTGAAAGTGCTGCAATTCCTTCACCGCCTCCTCGCCAATCAGGCACACGGCCCGGCCGATTCGCAGTTCGAGGCCGATGTTGCCGAGCAGGCCCTGGTGGCGGGAGATTACGACTTCGGGCGTCCAGTGTTTCGGCTCGATGCCAAGCAGTTGGAAGGGCAATGGCAGCGAATCCGGGTTCGCGAGCGCCTCGTCGATGCGCGCGTTCACGCCGGCAACGAAGGCGATGATGATTCCCACCCCGCGGGGATGGTAATGATTCATTTCCGAGGGCATGTGGCCGCGGAACTTGAACAGGCGGGTGCCGTGGTCCCTGGCGATGGCCCGGGGGCCGAGAATCTCCGCGGTCGTGCCGGTGGCCTGGGCGCGCCAGATCTCGAACTGGAAGAGCCGGTCCCGCGCGGCGTTGTAGCCTTGGGCGAAGAACAAATCGTGCTCGGTTTCGGCGTAGATGTGCGATATGCCCCATTTGTCCTTGAGGATTTCCACCGGCTGGTCGAGGCCTTCGACGGTGAGGGTCTGCTGGGCCTGAACCGCGGCGGCGCCAAGCATCAATAAGGGAAGTAGGCATTTCTTCATCTTTGCTTCTCCGAGCTTGCGCTGTTCGCATGAGGTTGTGGCTTCGATCCGTCGCTGCCGGCACGGGGAGGGCACAGCGGACGCCGTGAATACATCCCTGTAGGCTTCGGGCTCGGCTCCGTGCCTCGCACGCCCGCTGTGCCCTCCCCGTGCCGGCAGCGACTCACATCGGCGTAGCTCCCATTGTCATTCTGCGCTCAATTCGTTCAGCGCCTCAAGCGCGTCTTGCGCGCGGTCCGCGGGCACGAGGATGTGGTCGTGATGGAAGGCGGCGATCATGTTGGCGCTGATGCCGGCTTCGGCGAGTTTTGCCGCCACCGCGGCGGTGAGGCCGACGGCTGCGAGTGAGGAATGCGCGCCGAGGCTGATGCAGCGCATGGCCGGGACCGCATCGAAACCGTGACGCAGCGCCAGCGGGCGTTCGAGCACCAAGCTGAGGCCCTCTTCCTCCCGGAAGCTCGCCAATGCCGGCCAATCCATCGCCTCCCGCCAGCGCGATTCCGGCAGCGAGCAGAACACATATTCTTCCGGCAGCAATCTCGGTGCAAGCGCGGCGAGCAGTTTGGGCAGATCGGTCTCGGCTGGATACATGATCGGATGCATGATCCGGGAGACTTCCGGATTTATTCGGGTGGCTGCTGCTTGGTTTCGGCGATGCGCTGTTCATTGATGGCGTTCGCCCGCCCGAGGGCGGGGCGCTCGCGGCAGCGGGCGACGTAGGCCTTGAAACAGTCACGCTCGCCGATGGTGCCGAACTGCATGCCCCAGTCGAGTTGGGCGCCGAGATAGACATCGGCGGCGGTGAATTGGCCGCCGCAAATCCATGGCCCCGCCTCCAGCGCGGTTTCAAGCGCGGCCAAAGTGTCCGCCATATTGCCGAAACCCAGCATGGGTTTGTTGTCGTCGCTGACCGCCCATTTCATCGACTGTGCCGTAACCGCCTGCTCCACCGGGCCGGCGACGAAAAACATCCAGCGGTAGAAAATCGCGAGTTCGGGCGGTGAAGCGGGAATCAGGCCTTTTTCTGGATACGCCGCGGCCAGATAAGTCAGTATCCCTGGGACTTCGGTGACCACCGAGCCGCCGTGGACCAGCGCGGGAACCTTGCCCATCGGGTTGATCCGCAGATATTCGGGGGACTTCATCGGCGGGCCGTAATCTACCCAGTGGGTCTCATAGGGCTCGCCCAATTCCTCCAGCATCCAATGGGCGATTCGCCCGCGGGACATGGCGTTGGTGTAAAAATCGATCTTCCCGCTCATTGTGAATTCCTCCGCGAATTCCTCCGGTCGGCCTCCAGCAGGCGCCGATGGATGATCAGCGCCAGCACGGCCATCGGAAGATAGGCCAGCGGCAGGTCCAGCGCAACAAACCACAGCGGGGCCGGAATCAGAAAGGCGTTGACGATGCCCAGCAGCAGAAACACGCAGCCGGTGAACAAGGCCGCGACATTGCGCAGCCGCGGGGAGGTCCAGCAGGCAATCAGACAGCCGGTCAGGGTTCCGCCGGCATGGGCGATGAAGGGGAAGAGAAAATGTTGCGGCCCAAGCAAATCCGCGGCCGCGCGCAAGCTCTCCGCGCTCGCGACATTTACGCCGGGCGGCGGCGGAATCACCGCGCTGCCCAGGATAACCAGGCCCATATTGATGATCGAGCCGCCGATGACACCGACGATCACCGCGAATATCAATCTCAGCGTCAACATCGTCCGTGGCAACTTGTCCGGTTGGTGGGATCGCGCTCAAGCAATGCTAACACAGCTTCCAGGCATGCTCTGAATGAATCGGAGCTTCCCCAATCAATTTCGGTAGTGGCCGCTGTAGGCGTTGATGGCGGGGACGCCGCCGAGGTGGGCGTAGAGCAGCCTCGCGCCGGCGGGAAAGAAGCCCTTGCGGATCAGATCGATCATGCCCTGCATCGATTTCCCCTCGTACACCGGGTCGGTGATCATCGCTTCGGTGCGTGCGGCCAAGCGCATGGCGGCGTTGGTTTCGGCGCTTGGCACGCCGTAGGCTGGATGGGCGTAATCCGGGTTGATGTGGATGTCCGCATCGCCGATTTCCGCGCCGAGTTCGATCAGGGCGGCGGTGTCGCGGGCGATGCGCGCCACCTGCCCCCGGGTCTGGTCGATGGTGGCGGAGGCGTCGATGCCGATCACCCGGCCGGCGCGGCCATCGGGCTTGAAGCCTACTATCATTCCCGCCTGGGTCGAGCCGGTCACCACGCAGACGATGATGTAATCGAAGCGGAAGCCAAGCCCGGCTTCCTGGGCCCGCAGCTCCTCGGCGAAGCCGACATAGCCAAGGCCGCCGAGCCGGTGCTCCGAGGCGCCGGCGGGAATGCCGTAGGGTTTGCCGCCGGCGGCGCGAACTTCCGCCATGGCTCGCTGCCAGGAGTCGCGGATGCCGATGTCGAAGCCGTCTTCGACGATGCGCGAATCGGCGCCCATCAGCCGGGACAGCAGGATGTTGCCGACGCGGTCGTATCCCGCTTCGTCCACCGGCACCCAGCTTTCCTGCACGAGCCGGCAGCGCAGGCCGAGCTTGGCGGCCACCGCGGCCACCATCCGCGTGTGGTTGGATTGCACGCCGCCGATGGAAACGAGCGTGTCGGCGCCGCTGGCGAGGATGTCGGGAACGAGGTATTCGAGCTTGCGCAGCTTGTTGCCGCCAAGGGCGAGGCCAGAATTGCAATCCTCGCGCTTGGCCCAGATTTCAACCTTGCCGCCAAGCGCCGCGGACAGCCGCGGCAATGGCTCGACCGGGCTCGGCCCGAAAGTCAGCGGATAGCGTGCAAACTTCTCAAGCAGCGACATGTTCGGAGCCTTCCCGCGGCACAGGGATGTGCCGCCGAATTCGATGTCGCAAGACATTGAATTCTAGAGAAAATTCCACGGAAGGAATTTTTCGGAACATTAGCCACCAATCTTGCCGCCATCATCCCTGGTGATCATCACCGTGGCCGAGCGCGGGCGGGCGCGCTCGCCTCCGGGCCCATATCCCATGTTGCCGGGCCAGTGGCTGGTGTAGCGCTCGGGCCGCGCGGCGCTGTCGGCGGGTGTGCCGAGGCCGGGATGCTGCACATTGACGAACAGCGCCCGCCCATCCGGGGTCTCCGCGAGGCCGGTAAGCTCCTGATCGACCGGGCCCACGAGGAAGCGTTTCAATTCATTCATCCGCGGCCGCGCGCCAAGATGCGTCACGACCTTGGCCTCGCCGTGGTCAAGTTCCAGCGCTCCGCCGTCCCCTTGTTGGCCCGGGGCGGCGGCGAGCATCATCGCGTTGGAGCGGTCGGTCATCGCGCTGTCATCGGTGCGGATCCAGAAGATGTCGGTGCCGCCGCCGAAGCCGATGCCGTCGGGGCCGGAGAAGTCCTGCTCCGCGGTGAGGCCGGACAGGTTGATCCGGCTCGCGTCGGCATCGGACTCGGCGCCGAACAGGTAGATGTCCCAGCGGAAACTTGTGGAAGCCGCGCCATCCTCCGCCATGCGCACGATGTGGCCGTTCACATTGCCGCGCTGGAGCGTCGACGAATCCTCCCGGCGGTCTTCGTAGGCGCGGGGGTTGGCGGAATCGACGCCGAGGGTGCCATCGCTGCCGTCGTCGCTGCCGCCAAGCCGGCGGCTGCTGTTGTTGGTCAGGGTGATGTAGACATCGCCGTTTGCCGGGTTGACCGAGCTCCATTCCGGGCGATCCATGCGGGTGGCGCCGGCGGCGTCCGCCGCGATGCGCGCGTGCAGCAGCACGTCGCCGTTGTCGGCGAATGGGTAGCGCTCGCAGCCGGCAACCGCCGGGTTGTCGAGGTTCAGCGGCAGCCATTCGCCGCCGCCATCCTCGTCGAAACGGGCGGCGTACAAGGTGCCGCTGTCGAGGTATTTGGCGCCGACGGCCATGCGGTCCGCGGCGTCGGCGTCGGCCGGGTCCCAGCGCGAGTTGGAAACGAACTTGTAGATGTACTCGCCCCGGGCGTCATCGCCCATGTACACGGCCAGCGGCTTCCCGCTTTCGGGCCGGGAGAACGCCGCCCCCTCATGGGCGAAGCGCCCCAGCGCGGTGCGTTTGTGGACGGCGGAGGCGGGATCGTATGGGTCGATTTCGGTCATGTACCCCTGGCCGTGGATCTCGTGGCGGTAGTCGTCGCCGCCATCGGCGGAGGTGCCGGTGACGCTTGTGTTCCAGCGCCGGTGGCGGTCCGCATTCCCGGGCGCCGAATCCCAGCGGTAGGTCTGTGTTGTCCCCGGCGGCCTGCCGTAGCGCGCCAGCGCATAGTTTTCCGCCTCGCTGCGGCGGTCCGCGTCCTCGGCGTCGCGGGCGAAGAAGGACACCCAGTTCTCCTCGCCGGTGAGCAGGGTGCCCCAGGGCGTTTTGCCGGTGCCGCAGTTGTTCACCGTTCCCCGGGTCCGGGTGCCATCGGGCGAATACAGCGTTCTGAGCTTGGGGTGCCCGCGCAGCGGCCCGGCCAACTCAACCGGGGTGAGCGTGGTGACGCGGCGGTTGAAGGCGGACTCCCGCACATAGGCGAGCCGCCCCTCGGCGTCCTTGGCGATTTCCACCACGCTCACACCCATGGCGGCGATTTCGGCATCAACCTCGACCGCGGGGCGCGGCACCGCCGCGGCGCCATCGCGATGCAGGAAAACCGACGACACCCACTCGTGGTTGATGGCGAGCAGGGCCCGGTCGGAGGCTGCGGGCGCAGGCCCGCCATCGGCGGACAAACCGAAGTACTCCATGCCGTCGTGCCAGTCGCCGCAGCGGCGGGTGTAGTCGGGGTTGTCGCCATCGTCGCGGTAATCTGGAACATCGGCGAACAGCGGATCGCCAACCGCGATCAGCACCCGCGCGGTGTAACCCGGCGGCACCACGAAGTCGTCGGCGAGTGATTTGGCAACCGGCTCGAAGCCGAGCGCCGGAACACCGGCGCGCGCAGAATCGGTTCCGCGCGGCCCGCCGGGCGCGCATCCGGCGAGTGGCAGCGGCCCAAGACCGGCCGCCGCGATCGCCCCGGCCGATGCCAGCAGAAACTGCCGGCGCCGCAGCCTGGCATGCACCACGTCGTCGATGGACGGGTTTTGGCTGTCGTTGGAATCTTCTTCGTCATGCATCGGGGTTCATCTCCTTGCGGCCGCGAGTTCCCGCCCTGCCCAGGCAAGCCTAGGCAAGCCGCGATCCGTTGGGTACGGGGTGGTCGGGGGCGGCGAGGACCACGGCGCCGTCGGGCTGGTAGAAACCCGTCACTAGGCATTCCGAGCGCATCGGCCCAATCTGTTTGGGCGGAAAATTGGTCACCGCGACGACTTGCCGGCCGACAAGCTCCTCTTTGGTGTAGCGGTCGGTGATCTGGGCGCTCGATTTGAGCACGCCGACCTCGGGGCCGAAATCCACCCGCAGGATGTAGGCCGGCTTGCGCGCCCCGGGGAAATCCTCCGCCCGCAGCACGGTGCCGACGCGCAGTTCAACCCGCTCGAAGTCGCTCCAAGTGATCGTTTTCGATGGATCATTCGCCATTCGCTTGCAATCTCTCCCGTGTGCTCCGAAAAATCCCGCTTCAATGCTGTTTTTTCAATGCTGTTTATTTACTTCAGGGCCACGATTTTGCGGATCCAGCCATCGCCCTTGGTCAGCGTGTACAGCTCGCCCCGGGAGTCGATGCCGAGCCGCAGGTCGGCGCGGACGCCGCGGGCGTAGGTGTTCGGGTGGCCGTGGGCATCGGCGATATTGGCCTCCGCGCCATCGACAAAGACGCGCAGTTCGCGAATCTCCGCTGGCGAGCCGGCTTGCAGACCTGCGGTTTCGATGTAGAAAATCCGCCCGTTGACGAGGTCGGCGAAAACATACTTGCCGCGCAATTCCGGGATGGCGGCGCCGCGGTAGACATAGCCGCTGCCGATGGCGGCGCCCTCGTCGTGGTCGTACTGGGCCACGGGATAGGTGAATTCGCGCTCGTCGCTTGGCCGCGGATACACCGGATTGGGGCGCACCCCGCCGATGCCGAAGGCGGTGGCGAAGCTGCCCTCGCGCAGCCGCCAGCCGTAGTTGGC